>NZ_JBITES010000010.1:0-64621 GCF_044455405.1 Streptomyces sp. NPDC051243
GCCACAAGATGCTGGGCCGCCAGGCCGGCCGGGCCACCCGCGGCGGCATGGGCTTCGACTACATCCACTCCGCCGTCGACGACCACAGCCGCCTCGCCTACAGCGAGATCCACGCCGATGAGAAGGCCGCCACCTGCGCGGCCTTCCTGCGCCGGGCCGCGGCCTTCTTCGCCGCGTCGGGCATCGACCGCATCGAGCGGGTGCTGACCGACAACGCCTGGCCCTACCGCAAGAGCTTCGCCTGGCGACAGGCTCTGGCCGACCTCGGCGCGACCGGCAAGCTGACCCGCGCCTACCGGCCGCAGACCAACGGCAAGGTCGAACGCTTCAACCGCACCCTGCTCGAAGAATGGGCCTACCTACGGCCCTACACCAGCAACACCGAACGCACCGACGCCCTGACAGACTTCCTCCACACCTACAACCACCACCGCTGCCACACCGCACTCGGTGGCCACCCACCCATCAGCCGTGTGAACAACGCTGCGGGTCAATACACCTAGGTCGTGTCGGCAAAGTCCCGTCGTCCGCCCGCGGGGCAGGCGGGACTTTGCGGACACGGCCTAGCGTCGGAGCATGACCGAAACCGCGACCTGGCCGAACTGGGACGGCGAACCGGCCCACGTCGACGACCGCGTCCACGCCGGCGCCGCAGGAGACCCGTCATGACCGCGTTCGCCGACCTTCACCACGGCGACGAACCCCTCCTCCTCCCCAACGCCTGGGACCACGCCTCCGCGGCCGCCCTGGCTGCCCAGGGGTTCCGTGCGATCGGCACGACGAGCCTCGGCGTCGCCGCGGCGGCCGGGCTGCCGGACGGGACGTCGGAAACCCGCGACGAGACGCTGCGGCTCGCCCTCGCGCTCGGCTCGGGGCCGTATCTGCTCTCCGTTGACGCGGAGGACGGTTACAGCGAGGATCCGGACGAGGTGGGGGAGTTCGCCCGGGAGCTGGCCGCCGTTGGAGTCGTCGGCGTCAATCTGGAGGACCGCCTCGGCTCCACCGCACTGCACGCCGCGAAGATCGCCGCCGTCAAGTCGGCGGCACCCGGCCTCTTCGTCAACGCCCGCACCGACACTTACTGGCTGGGCGACGGAAAGGGGACGACGGATCGTCTCGACGCCTATCAACAGGCGGGTGCCGACGGGGTCTTCGTGCCGGGCCTCACCGAACCCCGCGAGATCGCCGACCTGGTGAAGCGCGTCGACGTCCCTCTCAACATCCTCTACAACCCCGCCGGCCCCACCGTCCCCCACCTCGCCGACCTCGGCGTCCGCCGCGTCAGTCTCGGTTCGCTGCTGTACCGGCGGGCGCTGGGCGCGGCGCTGGAGACGGCCCTGGACATCAGGGAGGGGCGGACGCCGGGCGGTGCCGTCCCCTCGTACGGCGCCGTGGACGGGCTGAGCCGCCAGGGCGATTCCGCTCACAGCGCGGGGACGTAGGTTCCTGTTACCGTTGACACTTTCCCGGGTATCAGACCCTTTGGACTCATCACCGGCGAGGGACCGAGGAACCATGACCATGGACATCCCCGGCGACAGGCGACTGGCGGCCGCCGTCGTGATGGACGACCAACTGCGGGTGCTTCTGGTGCGCCGCAGCGAGAAGGAGCGGTTCCTGCCACGGGTGTGGGGCGTTCCCTGCGGGAAGCTGGAGCCCGGTGAGAGCGCCGAGGACGGCGCGCTGCGGGAGCTGAAGGAAGAGACCGGGCTGCTCGGCGAAGTCGTCCGCAAGGTCGGCGAGTCGTCCTTCCTCAGTGACTTCCGAGGCCATGAGATCAAGAACTGGCAGGAGAACTTCCTTGTCAGGCCCTTGTCCACGGGGATCACGCTGCCCGAGCCCGACCAGGACGCCGCCTGGCTCGCCCGGGCCGAGCTGACGACGGTCGACATCGACGCGTACAACCTCGACATCGTCCGGCAGGCCTTCACTCAGCTCTGAGCCGCTCCGACAACTCCCGCAGCGCGTCCAGATACTCCGGCACCGCCAGCGGCACCTTCGCCACCGCGCCCGGATGCGAGCCCGCCGCCGTGAACACATCGGTCTGCCGCCGCCGCTCCGCGCCCGTCTCCAGGAACAGGGTCACCGTCGGCGCGTCCGTGTCGCACCAGGCCCGGTGCAGGGTGTGCGCGGGCAGGGCGTAGGAGCTGCCCGCCGCGTACTGTCCCACATGGGTCAGCCGCAGCCGCGCCGGACCGGCCGGCTCCAGCACCCAGTCCGCCGACCGTTGTGCCAGCGACTCCTCGTAGCGGGCCGCCGTGATTCCGCCGGCGCCTTCGTCGACCTCGTACAGCTCCATGGCCAGCCGGCCCCGTACGACATAAGAGGCCAGCGGCGAGCGGTGGTTGTGGATGTCCTCCTTGCCGATCGCGCCCGCGCCGGGATGCCACACGTGTGCGCGCAGCATCCGGCGCGGTCCGCCGTCGATCAGCAGCAGCTTGTCGAAGCCCAGGACATGACGGTACGACAGCCGCGCACAGCCCTCGGGATCCCCCTGTCCGTCGGCGAGTTCGGCGATCAGCCCGGGCAGCCGGTCGGGGGCGCCGAGTTCGGTGACCACGGCGCGTGCCGCGGCGACCAGTTCGTGCTCGGGCGGTTCACCGTCCAGCGTCCCGGTCAGCAGCCGCCGCGCCGCCACGACCTGCCGACCACCCATGCAATCGTCCTCCGACTCCCGCTCGCCCGACCCGGCTTCAGCCGTTCGGCTGGTACATCCATACGGCATGCGCGCGCAGCGCCGACAGCCCCTGATAGGTCATCCACATCGGCCGCCGCTGCTCGGCGCTGCCGCCCAGCCGCCAGAACCAGATGCCGTCCGTCTGCCCCGCCCACACCGCGGCGAGGGCGCCGTCCAGCCGTACCCGCCACTCGTCCTCCAGCCCGTCGGCACGGGCGATCTCCAGGGCACCCGGGCAGAGCAGGGCGCGGACCAGCCAGGAGGCGGTGAAGTGCCGTACGTTCAGCACCTCGTGGCGGGAGGGGTCGTCGGAGCGGGGGCGGCGTACCTCCTCGTGCAGGTTCTCCAGGTCCGGGCAGGTGTCGTGCGGTGCGTCCGGACAGGACAGCAGCCAGCGGACCCCGTCCTCGCGGGCGGCCCGCGCCCGGGCGGCGCGCGCGTCGCCGTCCTCGCCCAGGACCCGGGCCGCCCGGTCCAGGGCGACGACGGCCTGCGCGGTGTGCAGCGGGGACGGCCTGCCGTAGGGCGGCTGCAGCCGGTAGCCCCAGCAGCGCAGATGGTCGCGGCGCTGGTCGCTGATCGCGCCGTCCGCGAGGGCCTCGCGCAGCAGGGGCAGAATGTCGGAGCGGGGCGCGGCGCGCAGCAGCCCGCGCAGCACGGTCGTCACCACATGGGTCGACTCCCGTCCGGCTCGGTCGAGTTGACGGGTGAAGCCGCTGGTGCACCGGTCCACCTCCGCGGCCAGCCGCTCGGCGGACGTGCCGGCCCGGGCCAGCGCGCCCAGCACCAGAGCGGTGACCTCGGGGCGCGCCTCGGACCCCTGCGACCGCGCCGACCAGCCGCCGTCCGGGAGCCGCAGCCGCCACAGCGTGTCCACCAGGTCGCCGGTGCTCAGCCGGCCGTCGGGCACGCCCAGGTCGAGCATGATGTGCAGGCCGTACGCGGTGCCGACGGGGGTGGGCCGGGAGGGCGAGTCCTCGCCGAGGGAGTGCGGCCAGCCGGTGAGGCGCCCCTGTTCGGGGTCGTCGACGACGGACACCTGGTCGACGAGGGTGTCGTAGGCGGAGGCGAAGACCTTCGGGAGCGGGCCGGGCGCCCCCGGCGCCATCGCGGCGGTTCCCGCGGCGGGGAGCCGCGCGGGACCGGCGGCCGCCGCTGCCGCCCTGGCCCGCAGCAGTGCCGCCGCCAGCCAGGTCGCGACGAACGTGGCGAGGCCGCTGAGCCCGGCGATCACATACCGGGCGGCAGACCCGTCGAGGGAGTCGGGCAGCACAGTGAACAGGAACTGGAACACGCCGTACCCGGCGGCCGCACACCCGAGGCCGCCGAGCCAGCCGACGAACCGGGCCGGCGGTGAGTCGTCCGGGGGTTCCCCGCCGGGAGCGGGAGGTGGGGGGCCGGGCTGACGGTGCCTCAAGGGGCCGCGTCCTAGCTGCTGTTGGGACAAGACGCGCTCCCTCCCCCGTGATGGCGGCGTGTGACCGCCGCGAAGCCTCCAGTCTAAGTGGTCAGGGTGACAACTGGGGCGGCCGCCGGTCGTGCCCGTTCCGTGGCCAGTTCACGAGCGCCACGTGCAGGGCGTCGACCGCGCGCTCCCAGGACTCCCGTACGTCCCGTGGCGCGCCGAACGCGCCGGTGGACTCCAGCGCGCAGTAGCCGTGGAAGGTGCTGCGCAGCAGGCGGACCGCGTCGGTGAGGTCGGGTTCCTCCAGGCCGTAGGCGCGGAGCATGCCATAGGTGATCTCGGCGGTGCGGCGCATCGCGGGGGCGTCCGCGACCAGGGCCTGGTCAATCCGGATCTGGGTGGCCGCGTACCGCCCCGGGTGCTGCAGGGCGTACTCCCGGTAGGCGTCCGCGAAGGCGGCGAGCGCGTCCTTCCCGGCGCGCCCCGCCACCGCCGCGGCGATCCGGTCGATCATCTCCTCGCCGGCCAGCAGGGCGACCCGGGTCCGCAGGTCCCGCAGATTCCGCACGTGCGAGTACAGGCTCGCGTCCTTCACCCCGAAGTGCCGGGCCAGCGCGGACAGGCTGACGTTCTCGAACCCGACCTCGTCGGCGAGCTCGGCGGCGGCCGCGGCGAGCCGGTCGGCGGTGAGTCCTGCGCGGGCCATGGGGCGGCTGACCTCCGGATACGTGACCTGGCCTAGGTCGCGGACACGACCTAGGGCATCTAGGAGGAATCCTAGGCCGCCGGGCATTGGCGCCGTCGGTGATACGGCCCTTCCTCGGGCCGTCGACTTACTACCTTCGCTCCCCATGACTCACACCGAGATCGAGATCACCGCCGAGCTGGTCCGGGACCTGCTGCACGACCAGCACCCCGACCTCGCCGGACATCCCGTGCGGCTCGGCGCGCGGGGCTGGGACAACCAGCTGTGGCGGCTCGGCGACGACCTCGCGGTGCGGCTGCCCTGGGCCACGCCGACCGCGGACGAGCTGCTGCGCAAGGAACACGCGTGGCTGCCCGGCCTCGCCTCGCGGCTGCCCCTGCCGGTCCCGGTCCCGCAGCGCCTCGGCGAACCGTCCGAGCGGTTTCCGCGCCCCTGGATCGTCACCACCTGGGTACCGGGCTCGCCCGCCGACCGCGACCCCGTCACGCGCGGCGCGGACGCGGCCGACGCCCTGGCCGCCTTCCTGACGGCCCTTCACCGCCCCGCCCCCGAGGGCGCTCCCCGCGGCCGCGACCGCCGCGGGGGCGCACTGGCCGACCATGCCAAGGGGTTCGCCAAGGGGCTCGCCTCGGCCGTCGAGCTGGGGCTCATCCCGGATCCGGACGCCGTCCGCGCGGTCTGGGAGGACGCCGTCGCCGCGCCCGGGTGGGCGGGACCGGCCGTATGGCTGCACGGGGACCTGCATCCGGCCAACGTCGTCACGGCGGACGGCACCTTGTGCGGGGTGATCGACTTCGGTGAGCTGTGCGCGGGCGATCCGGCCTGCGATCTCGCCGCCGTCTGGAACCTGCTGCCGGACGGCGCCGCCGACCGCTGCCACGCCGCCTACCGGCCGGCCCCCGACGCCGCGACCCTGCGCCGTGCCCGCGGCTGGGCGCTGATCCGCGCGCTCGGCGGCCTCCTCGTCGGAGAGGCCGGGGTCAGGGGCCGCCCCGGAGGAAAGCCCAGTTGGGGCCCACCGGCACGGGCGGCACTGAGGCGCCTCACCGGCTAGGAGGTGCCTGCACCGCGGCGACGCGGGCCAACCTCAGCTCGGTCGTCGGCCGCTGGCGCACCTCCTTCAGCGCCCAGCCGTACTCGGCGGAGCGCTGCGCGGCGTGACCGGCGCCCACAGCACGGTACTTGCGCACGCCGAGGTCCATGTCCCGCTGGATCTTGTTGGCCGACCACTTGGCGAGCACGGCCTCGAGACGCGCCCGGTAGAAGGCGGCGTCGCCTTCGTGACGGAGCTCGGGCAAGGTGACGAACCAGCGGGGCCAGAACGGGACGACCCTCAGCACGGTGTCCATCAGCTTGTCGTATCCCTTCTCCACGCCGGGTATCAGGCTCAGCACCTCGATCACGAAGGCGAAGGCGATGAGCACCAGGAAGAGTGCTGCCCACAGGATCCAGTGCACCGGCGCGTACACCGTGGTGAGCAGGAACTGGCACGTCAGTCGAGCGGTGCCGCGGACAGGCAGGGGGTCCCAGGACGGGTCGCGGTGCATGAGCTTCTCTCAGGCGTGGGGACAGGGAGACAAGGGCCGTCGTATCACGGTGGCCGACCACATTGTGCAGCGCGCCGCGAACGGGCCCGCACTCAGCAGCGCTTGCCCTGCGTCAGTACCAGCGCCACGTCCTCCGCCCGCACCCTGAGCGCGTGCCGGGTGGTGTCCTCGCCCCGGGACGGGGCCGGGTCCCACAGCCATACGGTGTCGCCGCTCGCCTGGAAGGACAGCACCGGATGCCGGGTCGGGACGGGGCCGTTGATGACGGGCGTCCGGTCGCCCACGGGCTGGACGCAGACGAGTTCGGGGCGGATGCCGAAGTAGGCCGGGGGACGCCGGCCCTCGGCGGCCGCGTTCATCGTCCGGTCGGCCGCCCTGTCCAGGTCGTCCAGCGTGAGCTGCACGACCGTCAGGACCGCGACGATCCCCGACAGGATCAGCGCCAGCCGGAAGAACCCGCTGACGGGCGCCTGCACATTGAAGTGCCGCGCCCAGCCGGCCAGCGCGACGAGCATGAGGACGAACGCCACCGCCACCGCCAGCGGCCGGAACGCCACGGCGTACTGCCAGTAGAAGCCGACGTGCACCGCACCGGCCGGAACCCCGAACAGCTCCTCCAGGTAGAGGGCGTGCAGGAACGCCCCGACCCACGGCATGACGAACGGCAGCGGGGCCGCGAGCACGGGCAGGAACCAGTGCACGTTGCGGCTGAACCAGGAGGCGCTGAGCGCGTACCACAGCCCGATCAGCGTCAGCCCGATGCCCAGGACCCAGCCCAGCCCGGTGAGCAGCCCGGACAGCCCCGTGTCCTGGGAGCGCCCCCACATCCAGCCGAGGAGCGTCATGGCGGCTGTAAGGATCACCCCGCAGCCCAGCCGGACCAGCTTCGGCGGCGGTGCGTTCGAGGTCATCCACGCGCCCACCGGCCAGCAGACGGCGGCGGGCACCAGCAGCGCCGTGAGCCGCCACGGAGAGGTGAGGACGCCGACAAGGATGCCGCTCGCGACGCAGACCAGCACGGTCGCGGAGATCACCGCGATCGTCCCCGCGTCGCGACGCGGGTCGGCCGCCCCGGTCCCCGACGCACGAGGTCCCATCGACCGGCGTATGTCGTGCGTGTCGGGGTCGAAGGGTGGCCCGCCGATGTTGCGCGCGGCCAACTCCGCAAGCGCCTGGTCCCGTTGCTCGTCGGAGTACTCCCCGCGCAGATGCAGGGTGTGCCGTACGTCCCGCCCGCCGACGGCGATCCAGTGCTCGGCCAGCCACCGCAGGACCGGGCGCAGGTCGTCCGGCACCCTGCGGTGCACGTGGTAAGTGGTCTGGCGCTCGGCCGACTTGGCGGGAATCAGCTTGCTCTCCCGCACCCACAGGTCGAGCTTGCGCCGCCCTGCGAGCGACGTGAGCCGCTCGACCGCCGTCGGCCGAGCGGTCCACCGGGAGCCGTGGACGGGGATCTCGACGACGAGCCCGGCGTACCCGTCGTCGGCGGTGACCGAGTCCCCGTCCCGTGCGGGCCGCACCCCCCACCCCTGGGCGGCGAACACGCCGGTCGCCAGCTCCAGTTCGTCCTGGTCGTCACGGACCTCGACGACCAGGCGAACCCTGCGGTTGTACGGTCCCTGTGGCTCCGGCGTCACCGGGGAAGTCTCGCACCGTCAGCCGATCGGCGCGTACAGCACCCCCAGCTTGTCGATCTCCTCGCCCGACCGCCCGGTGAAGCCGACGATCTGCCAGCCGGACGGTGCCGTGAAGGTCTTCGTGCTCGATGTCGCCGTTCCGGCGGACAGCGTGCGGCCCTTGTCGGTCGTGAACGACGCCGAGAAGATCCTCGTGCGCCCGTCCTTCTGGCCCTGCGTCAGCTTTACGGCGGTGAGGTGCTCGCCGGAGGCCAGGGTCAGGGAGGCGGCGGTGCCGCCCGTGCCGCCGTGGGTGAGGGTCGTGCCGCCGTCGTGGGTCAGCGACACCGCGTCCAGACGGGAGGCGCCGCGCAGGGTCAGGGTGCGGGGCGCGGGCGTGTTCGGCAGGTCGTCGGCGTCGTTGAAGGCGGTGCCGTGCGGGCCGCCGAAGAAGTCGCTCGCCTTCAGGGCGGAGTCGAGGGTGTAGGAGAAGTCGACCGTGTGCGGGAAGTGGTCGGAGAGGTGCTTGCCGTCCGAGCGGAGGAACGTGGCCCAGTCGTTGTTGTAGCGGGTGGCGTTCAGGTTCAGCAGCTCGCTGCCGCGGTAGAGGACCTTGTCCACGACCTCGCAGTCGTTCGTCGGAGCCGCGGCGTCGCACAGGAGCGCGTCGCTGCCCGCCGCCGGGGGCGTGCCGCCCTTGACCAGCCGCACCCAGGCGTCCGTCAATCCGTTCTCGCTGACGAGCGTGCGGATGTTGTCGCCGGTGCGGGTGTAACGGGTGTTGGTGTCGCCCATGACGATCACCGCGTTGCCGGACGAGTTGGCCTGGATGAAGTCCGACAGCTGCTCCACGTTGGCGCGGCGGGCGGCGAGCGCCGCGTCGTCGGAGTCGGCGTTGGTGTGGACGTTGTAGAGGTCGACGAACACGCCCTCGGCGAGGCGCACGCGGGCAAGGGAGAAGCCCTTGGGTGTCAGGCAGTTCGTGCCCGTGCAGTTGTTCCACTTCACCCGCTGAAAGTCCTCGAAGGCGAAGTCGGACAGGGTGTTCATGCCGTCGCCGATACCCGCCCCGCCGCTGGTCGCGGTGCGGTACGGGTGGGCGTCGTTGGCGTACAGCGAGGCGTGGTAGTTGAAGTCCTCCTGGACGTTGACGATGTCGTACGGCGCGAGGCGCTGCCCGATGAGCGGAGTGTTCGTCTCGGGGTCGCTGTCGCCGAGTCCGAGGGGAAGACCGGCGATGTTGTACGTCAGGACGTTGAAGGTGCCGGAGGTGGCGGCCGCCGCGGGCGTGGCCGCTGTGGTGGTGAGGCCGGTGAGGGCGAGCGCGGCCGCCGCGAGGGTGCCGATCAGTCGTCTCATGGTGGGGGTGTCTCCTGAGGGGGTGGCAAGAAGGTGAGCGCTGCTCAGGTTCGGTGTCAACCAGGGTGACGTACAAGGGCCGTTGGGGAAACAGTGAGGGACGTGACGTTCCGCCGTGTCCGGGGCACCCGGCGGCCACTCACCGCTCGTTCAACGTTCATGTTTCGCCTTGATCCTCCACAGGCGGCGCAGAAGCGCCGGAGAAGGCGGCCGCGGACAGCAGTCGTAGAAGGCAGCGGCAAGGGGAGGCGTTCATGGGGCACGGGCACACGCACGGTCATCATCACCACCACGGGCACGGGCACGGGCACGACCACGCGCACGACGAGGCGGCGTCCGGCGCCCTGCCCGCAGCCTTCGACACCTCCGTCCCCGACGAGGCCCTGACCCCCGAGCAGCAGTCCCGCCGCACCCTGCTGCGCCGGGCCGGCCTGCTGGGCGCCGGGCTGGCCGCCGGCAGCGTCGTCGCCCCGACCCCGGCCGCCGCCTCCGCTCCGACCGAGTCCCCCGCCTCCGGCGGCCGCCGCACGAACGGCTTCCTGTGGCTGGCCGGCGACCACCACATCCACACCCAGTACAGCAGCGACGGCAAGTACCGCGTCGTCGACCAGGTCCGTCAGGGCGCCAAGCACGGTATGGACTGGTTGGTCATCACCGACCACGGCAGCGCGACCCACGCCAAGATCGGCGTCGAGAAGGTCAACCCGGACATCCAGGCGGCCCGCGCCGCCTACGAGGACACCCTCGTCTTCCAGGGCCTGGAGTGGAACATCCCGGCCGCCGAGCACGGCACCGTCTTCGTGCACCCGGGCAAGAACGAGGTGTCCGTCCTCAAGCAGTTCGAGACCGACTACGACGGCAGCGTCAAGGGCGCCGGCGACTCGACGCCCGCCAACGAGGCCCTCGCCATCGCGGGCCTGAACTTCCTCGCCGAGCAGGTCGAGCGGCGCAAGGTCAGGGACGCGCTGATGCTCGCCAACCACCCGGCGCGCCGCGGTGTCGACTCCCCGCACGAGATCCGCGGCTGGCGCGACGCGGGCCGCACCCGCCAGATCGCCGTCGGCTTCGAGGGCGCCCCCGGCCACCAGGCGGCCGGCCTGCCCGCCCCGCTCGGCATGGCCCGCGCCCGCGGCATCTACGACAACAACCCCAGCGCCAACTCCTTCCCCGGCTACCCGCTGGAGAGCTACCGCACCTGGGGCGGCTTCGACTGGATGACCTCGACCGTCGGCGGCCTGTGGGACAGCCTCCTCGCCGAGGGCAAGCCGTGGTGGATCACCGCCAACTCCGACTCCCACCAGGTGTACACGGACACCGCGGTGCGCGGCACGGGCGGCGACTTCGCCACCGACGGCCGCTACCCCGACCCCGTCTACGGCGGCAAGATCGACATCACCCAGGGCGACTACTGGCCCGGCCAGTACAGCCGTACGCACGTCGGCTCCGACGGCTTCTCCTACGCCGCCGTCATGGACGGCATCCGCGCGGGCCGCATCTGGGTCGACCACGGGCAGCTCATCAGCGCCCTCGACGTCCGCGTGACCGGTGGCCGCCGCTGGGCCACGCTCGGCGGCGCGCTGCACGTCCGCAAGGGCACGAACGTCACGCTGACGGTCGACGTGACGCCGGCCGGCGGCCCCAACTGGGCGGGTTTCGTCCCGAAGCTGGCCCGGGTGGACGTCATCCAGGGTGACGTCACCGGCCCGGTCGCCGACAAGGACACCTTCACCGCGCCGACGGCCAAGGTGGTCAAGTCGTACGAGGTGAACAAGTCGACCGGCACGGTCCGCCTCACCTACGACCTCGGCAAGGTCGACCACCCCGTCTACGTCCGCCTGCGCGGCACCGACGGCAACCGCACCGCCGTCGGCCCGATGGGCGCCGCCGTCGACCCGGCCGGCCCGGCCATCGACGTCGTCGGCGACGCCGACCCCTGGCGCGACCTGTGGTTCTACACCAACCCGGTGTGGGTCCTGCCCTCGTGACGACGTACGCCCTGACGGTGGACACGGAGGTCCGGGACCTCCGCGCGGCCGACCACCTGCTCCGTACGCTGGCGGCCGAACTCGCCCTCCCCGAGGGCGCGTTCGGCTGCACCCACCTGGTGCGGGGAGAGCGCCCACGGGTGGTCCTCTCCCTCACCCTCCCGTCCGAGCCGCTCCTGCGTACCGCCCAGGAGCGGCTCACCGCCCGGGGGCACGAGGTGGCGCCCGGTTCGCCGGACGCGGTGGGCCGGGCGGTGATCTACCCGGGCGTCTCGGCGCTGACCGGCACCCTGACGGTCGCGGACCTGCTCACCCGCTCGGCGATCGACCGCGTCACGGTCCTGGGCACCCCCGGCCGACCTACCCCGGACACGCGGCTGGTGACCGGCGACCACGTACGCCCGCAGTGGCAGGACGGCGAACTGGTCCTGACCGCCATGCCCGCTGTGGGCGGCGCCCTCGTGCCCTTCGAGGTGCCGGATCCGACGCCGTGCTGCGCGGACCACTGAAGCGGGCGACGGGAGACGGGCGGCGGGGGGCGGACCGCGGGAGACGGACGACGGGAGGCGGTCGAGCGGACCCTCTGACTCGACATCCCACGGGGGCAAGGCCTCAGGAGGGTCCCTGGTCACGGCCGCGATCGGCGGGACGTTGTCCCTGCTGTGGCTGCTGCCCTTGCGGATTCCCGGCATCCGCCCCCTCGACGGCTTCCTGCCGCCCACCTCCGCCGAACCCCCGGCCGAGGCCGCTGGATTGAGCCCGTGTTCCGGGGGCAAGAGCGCGGAGACGTGCTTTCTGGGGCGCCGCCAACCCTCGTAAAGGTGGCCGGGGTCCGAGCGCGTTCGAGGTCTCAGGTTCGTTGTCCCAATCCGACGGGGGACGGATGACGTACAGGGCACGACACGGATGACGCACGAGGCACGACGCGGGAGGGACGCCGACAGCGGGACACCCCGCGACCGGTCGCCGGGCGGCTTCCCGCGCCCCCTCTGGCGGCAGCGCGACGAGCTCCGCCTCCTGCTCCCGTCCGCCTGCGGTGACACCCCCTTCTGCGGCCGGCACCCAGGGCTGCCGGCCGCAGAAGGGGCTCAGGAAACTGCCGCCTCCGTCATCCGTTGACGCCGGTGTAGTGCCGCAGACTCCACCGCCAAAGCAGCCGCGCCGCGAGGTACGCCAGCACGCCCAGCAGCGGGGAGGCCGCCGCCAGCCAGTACGGCACGATGGTGTCGTGGCCGTGACCGGTCAGCACCGCCGCCGGGAAGTACGCGACGAACGCGAGCGGGAGGCCGTACGTGAGGAAGCCGCCCACCGCCCTGGGCAGCACGTTCAGCGGGTAGCTGCCGAACGTGCCGAGGAGTTCCTCCAGCCAGCGGCCCCAGTAGTCGGCGGCCAGGAAGCGGAGCGCCGCGGAGGCCACCACCGTGAACAGGGCCGCCTCCAGGAGCATGCCGCCGAGCACGGCCGCGACCAGGTACGTGATCCGGCCCGCCGTCCAGTCGAGATCACTGCGCGACAGCGCGCCCACCATCAGCCCCGCCGCGACCGTCAGATCACCGATGGCGTTGGTGGGGAAGTAGTCCAGCTGGACCTGGCGGTGGACCGGCATGGGGCGCAGCAGGTAGGTGTCGATCCTGCCCTCCTGGATCTGCCGGCCCGCCCAGTGCATCCGCCCCAGGAACAGCACGAACAGCCCGTGCGCCAGCATCCGCGTCGCCGGGATCAGCAGCACGTCGGAGCTGTCCCAGCCGCCCATCCCGGTGAACCGGGTCAGCAGCACCGTCGCGAACACGATCACCGACACCTGCCAGACCGCGCCGATCGCGACCATCATCAGGAACTCGGTGCGGTACTCCAGCTGCGCGCGGAAGTTGAGGGCGGTGATGCGCCACACGATGCGCAGAGCCTTCAGTGACATCTCAGCCTCCCTGAGAGATCACGCGCCGCGCGGCCTGCCGCCACACCCACCGGGTGAACAGCGCCAGCACCAGCACCCAGCCGGCCTGAACGGCGAGCTGAAATGCCGCGTCCGACAACGGAATCCGGCCCACGTACAGCGACAGCGGCACGCTCAGCGTCGCCTGGAAGGGCAGGAAGGCGCTCATCGTGATGAACCAGTCCGGGAAGAACCACAGCGGCGCGTACACCCCGGCCAGCAGGTTCTGCGCGAAGAGGAGGATCAGCATCGCGGCGTTGTTGCGGAGCGTGAAGAAGCACAGCTGGTCCAGGACGAGCATGACGTAGTACAGGACCCACTGGCCCAGCAGCATGCTCAGCAGGAACACCCCGGCCACCGCGGCGGACTCCGGTGGCCGCACGACTCCCACGGCCAGGCAGACCGCGTAGCCGCCCAGCGCCCACGCCAGCCCGTAGAGCTGTTCGCCGAGGGCGCGCAGGGCGTAGTAGCGCTGCGGCGGCAGGGGGCGCAGGTACCAGTAGACGATGGTGCCGAGCTGCATGTGCTGCAGCACCATGTCGCGGCCCGTGTGCTGGTCCAACTCCCTGAGCCGGGAGGCGAGTACGGCGAGCACGGCGTACGTCACCGCCTGGTCCCGGTCGAGTCCGGCGGTGGTACCGCTCTGGGAGTACAGGCCGCGCCACAGCGACCACACCAGCACCACCTGCACGGCCAGCCGGATCAGGACGGCGGTCATGCGGGGCGGGGCGTACAGCTCGCCGAGCGGGGTGACGCGGGCCGCGCGCCAGGCGTGCAGGACCGCCATGTCAGGCCCCTTCCGCGGCGGCGCCCGCCTGGACGTACGCGGCCCGCATCACGTCTTCGAGGTCCGCTTCGTCGATGCCGATGTCGGTCACCTCGAACCGCTCGATGACCGCCTTCAGCGCCTGGTGCACGGTCGGCGCGTCCGGCCCGTCGGGGCCGAAGACCACCCGCGGGCCGTCGTGCCGCAGCAGAGCGATGCCCGCGGGCGGTACGACGTCGGTGTGCGGGTCGGCGAGCGTGGCCCGTACCTGCCAGGTCGAGCCGAACTTGCGGCGGATCTCGTCCAGGGTGCCGTCGAGCATCAGCCGCCCGTGGTTGATCAGCACGACGCGCTCGGCGAGCCGCTCCACCTCGGTCATGTCGTGCGTGGTGAGCAGGACCGTACGGCCGCGCTCCTCCACCTGGTTGCGCAAAAACTCCCGCACCTGCTCCTTCACGACCACGTCCATGCCGATGGTCGGCTCGTCGAGGAAGACGACGGGCGGGTCGTGCAGCAGGGCGGCGGCCAGGTCGGAGCGGACGCGCTGGCCGAGGGAGAGATGGCGGACCCGGGTGTCCCAGAAGGAGGAGAGGTCGAGGAGGTCGTCGAACTCCTTCAGCCGCGCCGCGTGTTCGGCCTTCGGCACCTCGTAGATGTCCCGCAGGATCGCGAACGACTCGCGCACCGGGAGGTCCCACCACAGCTGGGTGCGCTGCCCGAACACGGCGCCGATGTTGCGGGCGTTGCGCTCCCGCTCCTCGTACGGCACCACGCCCGCGACGCGGGCCTCGCCGGAGGTGGGGGTGAGGATGCCGGTGAGCATCTTGATGGTGGTGGACTTGCCGGCGCCGTTCGGGCCGAGCAGGGCGAGGAGTTCGCCCGGGGCGACGGAGAAGGTCACGTCGGAGACGGCGTGCTTCGCGACGCGCTCGGGGTTGACGAGTGAGCGCAGGGCGCCCGCGAAGCCGGGGCGGCGGACGGTGGTGTGGAAGGTTCGGGAGAGACCGCGAACCTCGATACTGCCAATCAAGTGACATCAGCTCCCTTGCCACGGAAAACAGGTTGCGGCCGGTCGGCATGTCAGCCGACCGGCCGCTGGTGACGCTCCGACGGTGTCGGAAAGTCGATCAATCGGTCAATCGATTAATGGATCCGTCTCACCTGACGGTCGAGAAGACGAACGAGAACTCCGTCGGCTCGGCCTTCAGGAAGTACTGCGGCAGCGGGCCCGGACCGCACGACTGCGAGCCGATTCCGTGCTGGCCATGGTCGAGGTTGACCCAGACCGTGCTCCCCGGCGTGAGGTCGGTGAGGTGGTGCGCGGCGTCCAGTTGCTCGGTCGTCCAGCGGCGGGCGCTGAACCAGAACTCCGGGTCGCCCTCGATCCGCAGCCCGCCGAGCTCCACCCAGCGGACGTCGGCCCGGGCGCCGTTCTCCTGCGGGCGGAGGTACGGGGTCTGGAGCTCGTCGACGGTGGAGTGCCAACGGCCCACCATCGACGCCGTCCTGGTGTCCGGGTACGCCTCACCGGGACCGCCGCCGAACCACGTCACGGCGTCCGCCTGCGCGAGCCCGAACCGGACGCCGAGCCGGGGCAGCGGCACCTTCCAGTCGCCCTCCGGCGTCACGGACACGGTCAGATGCAGCCGGGTGCCGTCGGAGGTCCACCGGTACACCGTGGCCAGGCCCGTCTCCCAGGCGGCGGGCGCCACCCGGGTCCGTACCGTCAGCGCGTCGTCGCCCAGCTCGACGGCGTCCAGGCGGTGCCGCATGCGGTGCAGACCGTACTTGCGCCAGAGCATCCCGTAGCGGGTGTCGCTCTGCCATTCGGCGCCGTCGTCGTTGTCGGTGGGCGCCCGCCACACGTCCAGGCGCGGGGCGGTCACCTCGACGCCGCCGATGGTCTTCAGGGCGCCCGTGCGCACGTCGAAGGACGCCGGGCCGAGGGTGATCAGCTTCTCGCTCGCCGTGGGCCGGTCGCTCGCGGCGACCGACGGCGACTGCCGTGCGGACACCGGGAACTGGCCCCATGCGACCACATGGTCCTTCGGCGCCCACGCCGTGTCGGCCGCGAGCAGCGCCCGTACGGTCCACTGGGTCTCGCCACCGCTCTCCTGAGCGGGCGGCTCCGGCAGCTTCACGTCCGCCGACTCGCCGGGGCCGAGGGCCGGCACCGACAGGGCGCCCGCCTCGACGGTCTCGCCGTCCACCTGGTACGACCACTCGAAGCCGAGCGCCGACAGATCGGCGAAGTCGTACTTGTTCGTCACGCGTACGGTGCCGTCGGCGCCGTCGCCCTCGATCCGGACCGGCTCGATGACCTTCTTGTACTCGACGAGCCCGGGGGAGGGCCGCCGGTCCGGGAAGATCAGGCCGTCGCAGACGAAGTTGCCGTCGTGCAGCTCCTCGCCGAAGTCGCCGCCGTAGGCGTAGCCCAGCTCGGCGTGCTTGATGCCGTGATCGATCCACTCCCAGACGAAGGCGCCCTGGAGCCGGTCGTACGTCTCGAACAGCCGCTGGTAGTCGGCGAGACCGCCGGGGCCGTTGCCCATGGCGTGCGCGTACTCGCACTGGATGAAGGGGAGCTCGCGACGCTTGTGCGTACCGCCGTCGAGGCGCTGCCCGATCTTCTCGACCTCGTCGTGGAAGGCGTACATCCGCGAGTACACGTCCGTGTCCCGGCAGTTCCAGTCGCCCTCGTAATGCACGAGCCGCTCGGGGTCCCGCTCGTGGATCCACTCGGCCATCGCGGTGAGCCCCCGCCCGGTGCCGGCCTCGTTGCCGAGGGACCAGAAGACGATCGACGGGTGGTTCTTGTCGCGCTCGACCATCCGGGCCGCGCGGTCCAGGAGGGCCGGGGTCCAGCGGTCGTCGTCGACGGGGTTGTCGCGCCAGGCCTGCTCGGTGAAGCCGTGGGTCTCCAGGTCGCATTCGTCGATGACCCACAGGCCGTACTCGTCGCACAGATCCAGGAAGGCGGGGTGCGGCGGGTAGTGCGAGGTGCGTACGGCGTTGAGGTTGTGCCGCTTCATCAGCAGCACGTCCTCGCGCATGGTCTCCAGGTCGAGGGCGCGGCCCTTCTCCGGGTGCCACTCGTGGCGGTTGACGCCCTTGAAGAGGATCGCCCTGCCGTTGACCTTGATCAGGCCGTCCTCCAGGACGACCGTACGGAACCCGATGCGCAGCGGCACGCGTTCGCCCGCCGTGATCAGCTCACCGTCGTACAGCTTCGGCGTCTCCGCCGACCACGGCTCGACCGGGACCGTCACCGGCTCGCCGGTCGTGACATCGATGTCCAGTGCGGGGACGGACACCCGCCCGTCGACGTCGGAGTCGACGCGCAGGGTGCCCTCGCCCGTGGTGTGGTCGTAGGAGGCGTGTACGAAGAAGTCGCCCACGCCGCCGGTCGGGCGGTGCAGCAGGGTGACGTCACGGAAGATGCCGGGCAGCCACCACTGGTCCTGGTCCTCCAGGTAGGAGCCCGCCGACCACTGGTGCACGCGGACCGCGAGCACGTTGCCGGCCGGCTTCAGCAGCTCGCCGACCGCGAACTCGTGCGGCAGGCGGGAGCCCTTGAACTCGCCGAGCTCCGTGCCGTTCAGCCAGACGCGGGCGCAGGACTCGACGCCGTCGAAGCGCAGGACGGCGCCGCCGTCGCCCGGCCAGTCCTCCGGCAGGTCGAAGGTCCGCAGGTGGTCGCCGGTCGGGTTCTCGGTCGGGACGTGCGGCGGGTCGACCGGGAAGGGGTAGAGGTGGTTGGTGTAGATGGGCGAACCGAACGCGCCGTCGCCCTGCAGGACCCAGTGGCCGGGGACCGTGACCTCGGCCCAGTCCCCGGCGTCGTACCCCTGCGCGGCGAAGGAGTCGTCCTCGGCGTCGGCGGTCGCCGACACACGCAGGCGCCAGCTGCCGTTCAGGGACAGGGACTTCGCGTCGGAGGCGGCGTACCAGGCGCGGGGCGGGAGGGTGCCGCGGCCGGGTGAGACGTCCTCGACGTAGTCGACATGGTGGGTGGTGCGGAAAGACATCTGTCTCCAGGTCTGAGGAAGAAGGCGTCAGCCCTTGATGCCGGTCTGTGCGATGCCCTGGACCAGCCAGCGCTGAAGGAACAGGAACACGAACAACAGGGGCAGGATCGAGATGGCCGTGGCCATGAAGATCAGGTGGTAGTTGACGGTCTGGTTGGTCGCGTACGACGAGAGCGCGACCTGGACCGTCCACGCGCTGGGGTCCTGACCGATGACCAGGGGCCACAGGAAGGCGTTCCAGCCGGCGATGAAGGTGATCGTCGCGATCGCCGCGAAGAAGTTCAGCGAGTTGGGTACGACGACACGCCAGTACGCACCCCAGTAGCCGAGCCCGTCCACGCGCGCCGCCTCCTCCAGCTCCTTCGGGAACCCCAGGAAGTACTGCCGGAACAGGAAGCAGGTGAAACCACTGAAGAGGCCCGGAATGATGAGACCCCGGTAGCTGTCCACCCAGCCGAGCGACGAGACCAGCACAAAGCTCGGCACGAACGTGACGGCCGTGGGGACCATCAGGGTGGCCAGTACGGCGTAGAAGATCTTGTTGGCGTGCCTGTACGGGATGCGGGCCAGGCCGTAACCGGCGAGCGAGCAGATCAGCAGGATCCCCGCGGTGTGCAGGACGGCGACGACCAGCGAGTTCCACATCGACCTGGCGAAGTCGACCGTGACGTCGTCGAACGGCTCCTTGACGTTCGCCCACTGGATGTCGGTGGGGAACCACTTCCATTCCTCGCCCGTGATCTCCGGGTCCGTCATGAAAGCGTTGCGGACGATCAGATAGAACGGGATCAGGAAGAGGACGGCCGCGACGCCCGTCGCTAGGTACAGACCGGTGTTGCCGATGACGCCGCCGCGGCGCCTGACTCGCGTCGGTGTCTGCTTGCGGACCTCGGGTGCTGTGGTGGTCACTGGGACTCGTCACCCCTTCCGAAGCCCATGATCTTGCCCTGGAACAGGGTCACGAGGCAGATGAGCGCGGTCAGGACCAGCGCGCCCGCGCTGCCCGCGCCGTAGTTCTGGTTCTCACCGAGGGCCATCTTGTACAGCTCGACCAGCGGTGGCATGCCCCAGGTCGCCTTGCCGAGCAGGATGAAGAACTCGTCGAATGCCTGGTAGGCGGCGATGAGCAGCAGCAGGATCACCGCGGTCGACGTCGCCCGCAGCTGGGGCAGCGTGATGTGGCGGAACGTCTGCCAGCCCGGCTTGGCTCCGTCGATGGCGGCCGCCTCGTACAGCTCCTTCGGGATGTTCTGCAGCGCCGCCAGGAAGAGGATCATGTAGAAGCCGGACTGCAGCCACAGCCGGACGGTCACGATGACCAGCCAGTACCACGGCGGGTCGGGATTGCCGAGCCAGGCGATGTTCTCGATCCCGAACCAGCCGAGGAAGGTGTTGGCCATGCCGAAGCGGACGCCGTTGAAGATAGACATCTTCCAGATCAGCGCGGCGGCCGCGTAGCTGACCGCGGTCGGCAGGAAGAACACCGACCGGAAGAAGGCCTTCATGAACCGCAGCCGGTTCACCAGCAGCGCGAGCCCCAGCGACAGCGCCCAGGTGGTCGGCACGATGAACGCGGCGAACACGGTGAACGTGACCAGGGAGTTCCTGAAGTCCGTGTCCGACAGGATCTGCTTGTAGTTGTCGAGGCCGACGAACTCGCTCGGCGTGACGGTGAACCGTGCCTCGAAGAAGCTGAGATACAGGCTCCAGCCGATGGGCACGAAGACGAAGATCACCAGGCCGATCAGGAACGGCCCGGTGAAGAGCCAGAAGTTGAAGGTGCTGTTCGCCCTGAGGCCCCGCCGCGGCCGGTCCTTGGAGACCTTGGCCGGGGCGGGGTTCTTGGCGACCCCGGGTGTGGTGGTGGTCGACATGTCGAGATCCGTCCGGCGGCCTATCCGAAGAGCTTCTCGAGCTCGGTGCTGACCTTCTTCTCACAGGCGGCGAGCTGGGCCTTGGGGTCGCCGTCCTTGCGGACGGAGTTCGCCATCACGTCGTTGAACGCGGCGATCATGGCCTGGGTCCAGCCGATGTTGTCGAAGTGCCCGAACTCGTTGAACAGCTTCACGCCCTCGGCCGGCAGGCCGGACTTCAGCTTCGTCGCGGACTCGGCGAGGGAGGTGCGCGGCGGGATGTGGAAGCCGTAGGAGGTGGCGAAGTCCTCCTGGTACTCCTTCTGGTCGATCCACAGCCACTTGACGTATTCCTTGGCCTTCTCGACGTTCTTGCCCTTGGCGTTGACGAACATCGACCAGCCGCCGTTGTAGACCGACTCCTTGCCGGCGGAGCCGACCTTCGGGAACGGGAAGACGCCGATGTCGTCGCCGAGCGCCTCCTGCATGGCCGGCATGGCCCACATGCCGCACCACTGGATCGCCGTCAGGCCCTGGGTGAAGGCCGACGGGTCCCACCAGTCGGCGGGGGCGTCGAGCAGCAGGTCGCCGCTGGTGAACAGGCCACGCAGCTGCTTGAGGCCCTCGGCGACGGCGTCGGTGTTGAAGGCGGGCTTGTTGTCCGCGGTGAGGGTGTCGGCGCCGGCCGACCAGATCAGGTTGTGCTGGACCGGGGTGAGGTCGTTGCCGAGGTAGGCGCCCTTGACCTTGCTGGTCTTGAGCTTGGCGGCGGCCTCGATCAGCTCCTCCAGCGTGGTCGGCACCTCGACCTTCGCCTTCTCGAAGAGCGAGGGGCGGTAGAAGAAGAACTGCGGGTCGTCGATCATCCGGACGCCGTATATCTTGCCGTCGACCGTGTGCGACTTGATGTCGGCCTGGTTGAAGTCACTCTTGACCGGCTCGATGATGTCGGTCAGGTCCGCCACCTGACCGCTCTTGATGAGCTGGATCTGCGGGTGGAACTCGAACACGTCCGGCGCGTTCTTGGTCAGCAGCGCGGCGAACAGCTTCTGCTCGAAGTTGTTGCCGGTGATCCACTGGGTGGTCACGCTGGTTTCCTTGTACGCCTTCGCGTACCGCTTCACAGCCTGCTCGACGCCCGCCTCGCCGTAGGCGTGGAAGTACTGGACGAGACCGTCCCCCGAACCCCCGCTGCCCCGCCCGGTGTTGCTGCCGCACGCGGCCAGCCCGCCCGCGGCGGCCAGACCCATCGCGGCCCGCAGAACGGTTCGGCGGTCCCAGTTGCTGTTGCTCGATGCCGACATGCTGACGTCCTTGTCTCGAGTGCGGCTGCGCCCGGCGCCGGTGGTTGGAGCGGCTCGGCGCCGGTTGGCTCAATTGGACTTGCGGTGCGGGACGTTAACCTTCGGCTAAGGCTTCGGCAAGGGGTTGGACGAAGTCTGTGCGAAGCGTTGCGCAGCGTTCGGGATACCGGACGTGACGGGGGTGTGGGTCACCGCACCAGCGACCCGCAACGCCCTTTCAGGCAAAGGGAGTCAGGACGTACGGCTCCGAGCGGGGGCGGCGCGTTTCGTGACGGTCCGCTGGCCCACGGACTGCAGCGCGCCCTCCAGCGCGAACGTCGCCGCCCCCAGGCACACCGGGTCCGTGGGGATCGGGGAGAGGACGATCCGGGTGGCGGCGAGCGGACGCCTGAGCGCGTGCCGGGCGACGGCCTCGCGCACCTCGTGCAGCAGTGGGTCGCCGAGTGCGGCGGCGACCCAGCTGCTGAGCACGACGACCTCGGGGTTGAACAGGTTCACCAGGTCGGCGATGCCCGCACCCAGGTAGCGGGCGGTGTCCCGGACCACCTTGACCGCCACCGGATCGTGCGCGGCCACAGCACGGGCCAGCGCGTCGATCGTGGCCGTCTGGTCCTCCGGGTGCAGCAGGGCGCTGTCGGCGGCCAACTCCCGCAGGTTCACCATGATTCCGGGCGCGCCGACATACGTCTCCACGCAGCCGTGGTTGCCGCAGTGGCACAGCCGCCCGTCCAGCACGAGCGTCGTATGGCCCCACTCGCCGGCACTGTTGCTCACGCCCCGGTGCAGTCCGCCGCCGAGCACGAGCCCGGCGCCCACGCCGGTGCCGAGGTTGACCACCACGGCGTCCCCGCTGCCGCGCGCGGCACCGAACCACAGCTCGGCCACCGCGCAGGCGCGCAACGGGTTGTCCATGTACAGGGGATAGGCGATGTGCTCGGCGAGCAGGTCGAGCAGCGGAACGTCGTGCCAGTCCCAGTTGGGCGCGTACTCGGCGACGCCGGTGTCCCGGTCCACCTGCCCCGGCACGCTCACGCCCACGCCGAGCACCCGCGCACCCTCCACGCCGGCCTGTGCGACCACCGACCCGACGGCGGCGGCGACATGGCCGACGACCTGCTCCGGGCGGCTCTCGCCGGGGCGCATGTCCTCGTCGGCGCGGGCCAGGACGTTCAGCGCCAGGTCGAACAGCTCGACCCGGACGTATGTCTCCGCGATGTCGACGCCGATCAACGCGCCGCCGGACGCGTTGACGGCCACGAGGCCCCGGGGGCGGCCGCCGGCCGAGTCCTCGAACCCGACCTCCGTGATCATGCGGAGGTCCAGCAGCTCGCCCACGAGGGTGGCGACCGTGGCGAGACTGAGACCGGTGGCGGCCGCCAGCTCCTGCCGGGAGGTGGGCGACGAGGCGATGATCTGGCGCAGCACCTCGTAGCGATTCGCGGTGCGGATGTCCCGTGATGTGCGCTTCACCTCAGGTGCCCCCGTCCCTTCACGTCCACGTCATGCCGGGTCGTCGTCGGCACCGGCGCGGCGCAAGGCTATGGCGTGCGGGACCTTTCGACAAGGGGTTAGGAAAGGGGGTTTACGAAGTCCTCCCGAAGTCAGTCACCCAGTATGTCCTGCACGAAGGCGTTGGCGAACTTCCGATTCGGATCCAGCTCCCGTGCCAGCCCCCGGAAGTCGGCCAGCCGCGGATACCGCCCACGCACGACCTGCGTCGGCACCGCGAACACCTTCCCCCAGTGCGGCCGCGGCTCGAAGGCGTCCAGCGCCTCCTCCAGCCGCCGCACCACCGGAAGTACGGCCGCGGAGTCCTCGACCCAGGTGAAGTGCAGCGCCACGGTGTCCCGGCCGTAGGACGGACTGAGCCACTGCTCGTCGGCGGCGACCGTGCGTACCTCGCAGGTCTGCAGCACCGGCGCGACCGTCTCCCGGATGCCGTCGACGGCCCGCAGCGCCTCGACGGCGTACCGGCGCGGCAGCAGATACTCGGACTGCAGCTCCGCCCCGCTGCTCGGTGTGAACTCGGCTCGGAAGTGCGGCAGCCGCTGGTGCCACGGCCCCGGCACCCCGAACTGCTCGGTGCAGTTGACCGCGGGCATCCCCGGCACCGGGTGCAGCTTCTCGGTGGCGGGCGCCGCCCACGGGAAGTCGGGCAGCGGCTGGTCGGTGCGCCGCTTGAGCCACACCTGCCGGAAACCGGCCGCGCGCCAGTCGGTGAAGAGGCTGACGCTGTACGCCGACGACATCACCGTCTCGAACATCGCCGAGTCCAGCCCGTCCAGCGGCAGTTCGGTGAAGACGTGCTGCTCGACGTCGAAGGAGGGCTCCAGCGCGAGGGTGAGTGCCGTGACGACACCGAGGGCGCCCAGCGAGGTGACGGCACCGCCGAAGGGCTGCTCGCCGCGCCCGACGGTCACCAGCGAGCCGTCCGCCGTGACCAGCTCCACCTCCCGCACGGACGTGGCCAGCGAGCCGTTGCCGACCCCCGAACCGTGGGTTCCGGTGGCGACCGAGCCCGCCACCGAAATGTGCGGCAAGGAGGCCATGTTCGGCAGCGCCAGCCCGTGCGCGTACACCGCGCGGGCGAGCTCGGCGTACCGTACGCCGCCCGAGACCCTTACGGTACGGGCCTCACGGTCCACGTCGATCATCGGCGGCAGACCCGCGATCGACAGCAGGACGCCCTCGGGGCCCGGCTCGGCGATCTCGTTGAAGGAGTGCCCGCTGCCCAGCACCCGGACCCGCTCGCTCCCGGCCACCAGGGCGCTGATCGCGTCGAGCGAGTGCGGCCGGTGCAACTCCTTGGCCGAGTAGGTGATGTTGCCCGCCCAGTTGGTGATCGTCTCCGTCATCCTTGCCGTCCCTCCAGGAGAGTGCCTACGTTGACCCTCTCATTCGCCGCCGCCTGCCGTAGAGAGCGGTTTCTCATGCTCTCTCGCGATTCCTCGGGGTCTCTCTCGGGATTCCTCGCGATTCCTCCGGTCTCTCCGGTTCACGCGGCCCAGCGGGAAGGTCACTTCGTTGCCCGAGCGTCCCCAGGCGCTGTTCGCCATGACCCCTGAGAACCTGCCGCTCGTCTTTCCGCCCCAAGTGCTGGCACGGCTGCGGGAGTCCGTGGACATCGATCCCGCCCTGGTGGCGCAGGACTTCAGCGCCCCCGGCGTCGCCGATGTGCTCGCCCGCGCCGAGATCCTCGTCACCGGCTGGGGCTGCCCCCGCCTGGACGCGGCCGTCCTCGATGCCGCGCCGAAGCTGCGCGCGGTGCTGCACTCGGCCGGCTCGGTCAAGGGCCTCGCCACGCCCGAGCTCTGGCGGCGGGGCATCGCGGTGAGTTCGGCGGCGGTGGCCAACGCCGTGCCGGTCGCCGAGTACACGCTGGCCATGATCCTGCTGGCCGGGAAAGGGGTGTTCGACGCCCGCGACCGCCTGCGCACGGAGCGTGCCTTCCCCGGCTGGGGGCTGGTCCCCGGCATCGGCAACCACGGCCGCCGGGTCGGCGTGATCGGGGCCTCGCGCATCGGCCGCAAGGTGATCGAGCTGCTGCGCCCCTTCGACCTGGTCCCCACCCTGACCGACCCGTACGTCGACGAGGCGGGGGCCGCCGCCCTCGGCGTGCCCCTCCTCCCGCTGGACGACCTCCTGCGCACCTCGGACGTCGTCACCGTCCATGCCCCCGAGACCCCCGAGACCCGCCACCTCATCGGCCCCCGCGAGCTGTCCCTGATGCCCGACGGAGCGGTCCTGATCAACACCGCGCGCGGTGGCCTGCTCGACCACGACGCCCTCATCGCCGAGCTGCGCACCGGCCGCCTCTCGGCGATCCTCGATGTGACCGACCCTGAGCCCCTGCCTGCCGAGTCACCCCTGTACGACCTGCCGAACGCCTTCATCACCCCGCACCTCGCGGGTTCGCAGGGCAACGAGGTCGCCCGGCTGGGGCTCGCGGTCGTGGCGGAGGCGGAGCGGGTTGGCGCCGGGCAGGCGTTGGCCCATGGGATTGCCCCGTCCGAACTGGAACGTATGGCGTGACGGCTGGTTGTTTTCGCCCCCGCCGCCCCCGCCGCCCCCGCCCGTCCCGCCGGACGGGCTGGTTGGTCAGCCCCTCCGGCGTGTGAGGAGCGGGGGTCCAGGGGGCGGAGCCCCCTGGCGGGGTCGAAGGGGCGGAGCCTCTGGAGGACGGGAAGGGCAGGGGCGGCGGGGGCGAGAAAAGACGCCCCATCACCCCCGCGCCTCGCCACGACCGGCCTCGAAGGGGACCCGGCGCCGCTCACGTCCGGGCATGGGCATAACGTGAGGAGTCGTACGCCAAAGAACCTGTGTCACATCCCCGGCCGGGCGCGCGGCGTCTGGCACGCACTCCCCCAAGCTCTTCGAGCAGGGGGGACCCCAGCCGCGTTGCCGAAACGCCCACGTAGCTCCGCTACGAGGGCGCTCCGGCGCCTTGCGATCGCACGCACCAGACGCCGCGCGCTGATCCGGCCGGGGATATGACACAGGCTCTGAGCCGGGAGGAGATTACGGATGGGCAGCCGCACCGCACTCGTCGAGGATCTGATGGAGCGGTTCCCGCACGTTCCGCGGGAAGCCGTATTCAAGGAGGATCTGCTCCGGGGCGGGGTGGCCTTCGACCCCTCCGCCCTCAGCGACAACGAGGACGGCGAGGTCAAGCCGAAGTCGTACTTCATCTTCTCCTTCGACCACGGCACCCTGCCCGAGCTGGGCGAGGCCGCGCTGCGCCGCCCGCCGGAGGAGATCATCCTCACCGGTGGGCCGTACGACCTGCGCCGGACCGTCGTGTCGGTGCGGGTGAACCCGTCGTCGCCGTATCGGGTCGCCGCGAACGAGGAGGGTGTCCTCGGGCTGTATCTCGACGGGAAGCGGATCGCCGACGTCGGTGTCCCGCCCATGCCCGAGTACTACCGGCACACCCTCGCCAACGGGAAGTCGGTGATGGAGGTCGCCCCGACCATCCAGTGGGGCTACCTGATCTACCTCACCGTCTTCCGGGTCTGCCAGTACTTCGGCGCCAAGGAGGAGTGCCAGTACTGCGACATCAACCACAACTGGCGCCAGCACAAGGCGGCCGGCCGCCCGTACACCGGGGTCAAGGACGTCGAGGAGGTCCTGGAGGCCCTGGAGATCATCGACCGGTACGACACCGCCAAGGCGTCCACCGCCTACACGCTCACCGGCGGCGCGATCACCAAGACCGTCTCGGGGCGTGACGAGGCGGACTTCTACGGCCACTACGCCAAGGCCATCGAGGAGCGCTTCCCGGGCCGCTGGATCGGCAAGGTGGTGGCCCAGGCGCTGCCGAAGGACGACGTGCAGCGCTTCAAGGACTACGGCGTGCAGATCTACCACCCCAACTACGAGGTGTGGGACGAGTACCTGTTCAAGATGTACTGCCCGGGCAAGGAGCGGTACGTCGGCCGGGACGAGTGGCACAGGCGGATCCTCGACTCGGCGGACGTGTTCGGCGCGCGCAACGTGATCCCCAACTTCGTCGCGGGCGTGGAGATGGCCGAGCCCTTCGGGTTCAAGACGGTCGACGAGGCGATCGCATCGACCACCGAGGGCCTGCGCTTCTTCATGTCGCACGGCATCACGCCCCGCTTCACCACCTGGTGCCCGGAGCCCACCACCCCGCTCGGCAAGGCCAACCCGCAGGGTGCGCCGCTGGAGTACCACATCCGGCTGCTCGAGGCCTACCGCGCCACCATGGACGAGTTCGGCCTGTCCTCGCCTCCCGGCTACGGCGAGCCCGGCCCCGGTCGCGCGGTGTTCTCCGTCAGCTCCTTCATGGACAGCCTTCCCGCGGAGGAGTCCGCCACGGTATAGGTGACCGTACGGGTGAGACGGACGGGGCTCGCATCCGTACAAGTGGCTGGAGTTGCGGGGCACGTGCGCGGCACGACGGTCCGTCAGGACATCTGAACACGGCGCTTGTCAGTTGTGTTGAAAACGTGAAAGGCTCCTGCCCTGCCGCGAGGTTCCCCCCAACTCCATTGCCAATATGGCGAGTTGACCTCGCATGTGGATGCAGGAGACTCATGCCCGACCTGCCGACTCCCCAGGACGCCACCGAGGCCGCGCTGTTCTCCGAGTGCTGGGACGCCGTGCTGTCGTACGCCGATCTGTGCACGGCCGGCTCCACCGCGGCCGGCCAACTGGCCGCGGAGGCGTTTTCGACCGGCATACGCGAGGCCCGTGAGGCCGAGGCCGGGACCTTCAGGAGCGCGGGCCGCCGCCCGGCCCGGCTGCCCCGGACCGCCCTCCTCCTGGCCGCCGTACGCACCACGGCGGCCGAGTGGGAGGAGACCGGCCAGGGCCACAAGCTCGACCCCGACCTGCGCCTGTGGCTCAACTCCGAGAAGGCCGCCCGCTACACCGGACCCCCACTGCAGCGCCCGATCGCCCTGCGCGGACTGCGCGACATGCAGGAGCCGGACGCCGCGCTGCTCTGGCTGGCCGAGGTGGAGGCGCTGCCGCTGCCCGTCGTGGCCCGCCGGCTCGGCCTCGACCCGGACACCGTCTCCGAGGAACTCAACCAGGTCCGCGGCCTGTTCCGGGACCGCTGCCGGCGCAACCACCTCGACACACCGATGGACGCGCGGTGCCGCAGCTACGCCCGGCTGCTCGACGCCGTCACCCGCTCGACGGCCGCCGACACCCCGGACGACCTGTCCCGCCACCTGGCCACCTGCGTGCAGTGCGCCGAGGCCGCCGCCTGCCTGCGGCTGCACGGCGGCGGGCTGCCCGGGGCGCTGGCCGGCGGGGTGATCGGCTGGGGCGGCCTCGCCTATCTGGAGCGCCGCCGCCGGGCCGCCGAGGTGCGCCTCGCCGGACCCCGTGACCCGGCGGACGCGGATGCCGGACCGCCGAACCCCGGCGCTCACAAGGCACGCGTCGTGCGGGGCGGCCTCCTCGTCGCCGCCGTCCTCGTCTCCGCGCTCGCCCTCGCGGTGTCGGTGATGCCGGCCGGTTCCACCGGCGACGGCACCACGGCGGGCGGCGATTCCGACCGGCAGCCGGTCGCCGGCCCCGGCTTCTCCCTGCCGGTCACGGGCGCCACCCAGCCGGCGCCGGACTCGCCGCGACCGTCGAAGACCCCGACGCGCGACGACTCGCCCGAGCCGGAGAACCCCGACCCGGACCCCGAGCCCCAGGGCACCACATCGACCACGGCCGAAGAGGACGACCCGGACCCGTCCCCCAGCGAACCGCCCACCTGCGGCGTCCAGTACGACCTCGTCAACGAATGGCCCGACGGCTTCCAGGCCACCGTCACCGTCACCTCCGAACGGGCCCTCGACGACTGGCGCGTCGCCTGGTCCTTCCGCGACGGCCAGAAGGTCGGCCAGATGTGGGACGCGAGCTTCGCCCAGAACGGCTCCCGGGTCACCGCCAAGGCCGCCGACTACAACCGGACGGTCCACGCGGACGGAACGCTCTCCTTCGGGTTCATCGCCTCCTGGGAGGGTGAGAACTCGGCGGGATACGACTTCACGCTGAACGGGCACGACTGCGCGAAGCTGTAGGCGCCGGACGGGCCGTAACCCTCCGCGAGATGACGTCGGCTCACTATCCTCCAAGGGAGGGGCTGGGCTCCCACCTGGCCGGTGCCGGGCGGCGCTCACCCCCACGGTGCTCGTTCCTTGCACGCGAAACGTCGTTCGGGCGCTCCGCAGGCCCGAGGTGCACTCCGGTGACAGCTGAGGGAAGGGCCGCCGATGGTCGCTCTCGATGTGGTCAGCGCCGTGGTGGGCTGGCTGGTGGCGGTGTGCGGGGACTCCGGTTTCCACCTGGTGCGCGACCAACGGGACGAGCGGGCCCTGCGCAAGATGCTCCGGGGCTCCATGGAGTCCGTGGTCGCCGCCGTACCACCGAGTTCACGCAGGACCCTGGAGCGCGGCATCGCACGGCACTTCAAGGTGCCGCCCACCCTGCGGCTGGACGGCACACTGCCGGTCCAAGACGCTTTGCAGGCCGCGGTGGACGCGCAGATCGCCGAACTCGGCGAGTGGGTCGCGCGGACCACTGGCGTGCCGTTCGAGGAGGCCGTCGCCGTCGAGCCGGACGTCCTGCGCACCCGGATCGCCGACGCGATCGTGTCAGGCCTGCGGCAGTATGCCGCCGCGGGAGCGATGAGCGAACTGGTCCGCGCCCTGGACACGGCCGAGATCCTGGGGCGGATCGACGCCCTGGGTCTGCGGCTGGACGGGCTGACCGTCCCGTCCCGGGCAGCGGTCACCTTCAGCCTGCCTCGTGACACCGCGTCCTTCACCGGACGCTCCGCCGAACTGGCCCACATGATCCGCACCGTCGGCCGGGACACGCCCGAGCCGGACACACCCCCCGTGCCGACCGTGCACGCCGTGGACGGCATGGCAGGAGTGGGCAAGACGACGTTCGCGGTACGCACCGCCCATCTGCTGAGCCCGCACTTCCCCGACGGCCAGCTCTTCCTCCACCTGCACGGGCACACTCCCGGGCGACGCCCCGTGGACGTCTCGGACGCGCTGGTGTCGCTGCTGCTCACCCTCGGGGTTCCCGCGAGCGCGGTTCCGGCGGACGTCGGCACACGAGCGGCCATGTGGCGAGGCATGGTCCGGTCCAAGCGTGTACTACTGATACTCGACGACGCCGTCTCCAGCAGCCAGATCCGTGCCCTGCTGCCCGGTTCTCCCGGTTCCCTGGTGATCGTCACCAGCCGACGTCGGCTCACCGCGCTCGAAGGGGTCGTACCGATGAGTCTGGGAATCCTTGCGCCCGCCGAGGCCACGGAGCTGTTCACCCGCCTGGCCGGACGCCCGAGCGTGCACCCGGCCGACCCGCGGGTCGCGGAGGTGGTGCGGCTGTGCGGCTACCTCCCGCTGGCCATCCGGCTGACCGCGGGCAAACTCGCCCACCACCCCAGCTGGACCGTCGACGACCTGGTCCAGGATCTGACGGCCACCCAGGACCGCATCGCCGCCATGCGGGCCGAGGACGACTCCGTCCAGTCGGCGTTCGATCTGTCCTACGGGGACCTCTCCCCGGACCAGCAGAGGATCTTCCGCTGCCTGGGGCTGTTCCCCGGGGCCGAGATGGACGCGTTCGTCGTCGCGGCACTGGCCGGGGTGTCGCCGGCCGACGCACAGGACCTGCTGGACGGGCTCTTCCAGCACCACCTGGTCGAGGAGCCGGCCCGCGGCCGCTACCGACTGCACGACCTGATGCGCCAACGCGCCACCTCGCTCGTCTCCCTCGACCCGGTCGACGAGATCGAGTCCGCGGTGGAGCGGATGCTCGACTACCACCTGCACACCCTGCTGCGTGCCATGTCGTTCATGGGCGCCCGTATCCCGGTGACACCCGCCGAGGTTCCGGGCAGTCCTCCGGCCGCCATGCCGCGAATCGACGACGTGGAGCAGGCGCTCGCCTGGATCGGCACACGGCGAGCGGATCTGCACGCGGTCGCCGACTTCGCCGCAGCACGTTCCCGAGGGATCTACGCCGTACGCATCGCCGCGGCCCTGCACCCGTACCTGCGCGCTCAGGGATACTGGGACCAGGCACTCGTGCTCCACCGGTCGGCGCTGGCGGCGGCGGTCGCGGCGGGCGACCGGGCCGGAGAGGCCGTGAGCCTGGCCAATCTCGGCGCGATGCAGCGACTGCGCGGCGACTACGTGGCCGCGATGGAGAGCCACCGGCGGGGACGCGAGGTGCACAGGCAGCTCGGCGACCGGCTGGGCGAGGCGACCGCGGTCCACGAACTGGGCCTCAATCAGCGCCTGACGGGGGAGTACGCGGCCGATCTGTCCCACCAGGAGGAGGCCCGAGCGCTGTACCGCGCCGTGGGCAACCGCGTCGGTGAGGCGAACACCCGGCAGGAAGTGGGCACATTGCAGTGGCTCACCGGTAACCTCGCCGCCTCCTTCGCCGCACAGTCCGAGGCGCTGGAGATCTACCGGGAGCTGGGCAACGAGCTCGGGATGTCCTTCAGCCACAACGAACTCGCCGTCGTGTGCCGCCTGCTGGGCGACATCCCGGCGGCGGCGACCCACGCGGCCCGTGCGCTGGACCTGCACCACCGACTCGCCAACCGGCACGGGGAGGCGTACTCCCGCGCCGAGCTCGCCTTGATCATGGCGATGACGGGATCGGTGAACGACGCGCTCGCCGCCGCCACCGCCGCCGTCGACCTGCACAGGGACCTCGGCAACACCTACGGCATGGGCCTGGCACTGCTGGCGCTGGGCACCGTCCAGCGCCAGCACGGCGACGACGCGGCCGCGGTCTCGTCCCTCGTACAGGCCGTGGAGATCAACCGGGACACCGGATACCGGCACGGTGAGGGCTGCGCGCTCAAGGAACTGGCCGTCGTCCGCGACCGGCTGGCACGCGAGGGCCAGGCGGACGCGGACCTGGCCGCGGCCCAGGAAGTGCACCGGCGGTTCGGGCACCGCCATGCCCTGGCGGACGCATGGGTGGCCCAGGGCGACATCCTCACGCGCCGCGGTGCCGCCGAGGCGGCGCTGGGCCCGTACGAGACCGGCCGGGACCTGGCCCGGGAGATCGGCGCGCCCCTGCTGCAGGCGCAGGCGAACGAGGGCAGTGGCCGGGCCCTGATCGCCCTGGGTGACCGGGACGAGGGCGTGCGGTCGCTGCGCGCCGCGCTGGCGCTGTACACGCGGGCCGGGGTGGCCGAAGCCCGCCGGGTCACGGAGCTGCTGGATCGGCTGTGAGCCGGCCGGCCCTGCAACGGGCGGCCGGCTCGGCAACGGGCGGCTTGCTCGGCAACGGGCGGCCTGCTCGGGGGCGCAGGCGGAGCATGGGGCGTCCGGGTCGGCGGCTCTCCGACAGTGCGCCCGGGCCCGCGGCAGCGCACGCACCGCCGAGGCCTTCCGTGTGCTCAGGCCCGGTGGCCGGATCGGCGTCACCGATGTCGTCGCCGACGACGGTCGCCGAGGCCTTCATCCGGCGGCCGGCTCGGGGCCGTCGCGGGTCAGAGCGGCTCCCCGAGGGCGTCGAGCATCCGCGCACGGATGTGATGGATGATCTTCCACAGATCGGGGCCGTAGACGGACGGATTGGCGAAGCCGTGCCCGGCCCGATAGCGGTGGGCGAGCAGACCGCCACCGCAGATCCGCGCGATCGGGCAGGCCCGGCACTCGGTGGCGAGGGCGGCCGGTCCGCTCTGGCAGGCGACGATCGCCGGGTGGCTCAGCGCGGCCTGGAGGGAATGCTCGTGAACGTTCAGGCCCAGCCGGGCCGCTCCGGGATACGCGGACTTGAGCGAGTCGACCTGCTCCAGGCTCCCGTCCGTCTCGATGACGAGCGCGCGGCAGGGCGCCTGTCCCAGGGACTCGGTGGCGATGTCGTCCCCGAGAAGCAGACCCATGATGTTCTCGAACAACCGGATGCCGGTCGGACGCTCGTCGGCGTCGAACCAGTGGTCGAAGATCCGCAGCAGCCAGTCGGCGTAGGGCGTTTCACGGGAGTCGGTCCCGCGGTGCGGTGGACGACGTGTCCAATTGCCGTGCGGCAGAAGGAAGTCCACCACCGGGGGCCGGTGACGAAGCAGCGCCCGATAGGTGCTCACGGGGTCGTGGGTGACGTCGATGGTGCACAACAGCCCGGCGAACAAGTGCCGAGTGGCGGGACGGGTGAGCAGGGCGAGCGCCTCGGTGACACGGGTCGTGCTGCCGCCGCCGTGGTGGTGGCGCCGGTGACGGTCATGGTCGGCGTCGGCTCCGTCGAGGCTCACGCCGACCTTGATGCCCCACTGCGAGAAGACGTCGAGGAAACGCGTGTCGAGCAGCGTCCCGTTCGTCTGCACGCCGAGGGAGAGCACCGTCGACGGCGGCAGGGCGCCGCTCACGGTGCCGGCGATCCGTCCGATGGCGGCAGGCCCGACGAGGAGGGGTTCGCCGCCGTGCAGCACGACGTGCACCTTGCCGAGGGCGAACGCCCGGGCGTGCTCTCCGATGCGGTGCGCGGTACGTGCGACGACCTCCTCGGACATGACACGGGGACGCTCACGCCAGCTGTCGTCGCCGCTGCGGTAGATGTAGCAGTAGTCGCAGGCGAGGTTGCACCGACCGTGGACCTTCAGGACGAACTCGTTGAACGGGACGCCGAGGGTCCGGGCGGTGGGCGGGTTCACAGGTCCGGTTCTATGAAGGCGTGGAAGGACCCGATGTCCGGCTCCCTCAGGAGCCTGGCACGGTGACGCTCCAGGACGACCCGCAGGGCGGGGTTCATCCGTCGCACGAACCGACGGAACTCGTCTGCCGGCAGGTCCGTGAGGTACGAGGCATCGATCGCCACACCGTCAGCTACCTCCTCCTGTCCCCTCACGTCGCCCCCGTCTCCGCCCACTTGAAGCTGATGAAACCGACGATAGAGCGTGCGTCCTGAGGCGAACAGCCGCGCGGTCGGCCACGTGGCGGAAGAACGGGGCACGGAAAACGGCTGGCCTCGGGCCGGGACGTACGGCTAAGGTCGTTCCGTTCCGCGACGACCGGTGGTCGTCCACGGCCGAGCGCGATGGGAGGTGTCGACCGATGGCTGTCTTTGCGATGGGCGCTGCCCGCATTCAGTTCATCAAGTCCGCCTCCGTGGCCGCCGGCTGAACTCACCTGATCTCTCCGCGTCATGTGCACGCGGCTGCCGGGGCCACCCTTGTGAAGGGTCACCCGTTGACTTCCACCTCTGTTTTCTCCGCGTTGGCTCCCTACGGCTGGGACTCGGCCTGGGCCGACGCGTTCACCCCGTACGACGCCGAAGGGCTGCTGCCCGGGCGGGTCGTGCGGGTCGACCGCCGGCAGTGCGACGTCGCCACCGCCGACGGGGTCGTACGCGCCGACACGGCCTTCGTCACCCCGCACGATCCGATGCGGGTCGTGTGCACCGGCGACTGGGTCGCCGTCGAACCAGCCGGGAGCAACCCGCGCTACGTACGGACGTATCTGCCGCGCCGTACCGCCTTCGTGCGCTCCACCTCCTCCAAGCGGTCCGAGGGGCAGATCCTCGCGGCCAACGTCGACCACGCGATCGTCGCCGTGTCGCTGGCCGTCGAACTCGACCTCGGCCGTATCGAGCGGTTCCTGGCGCTGGCCTGGGAGTCGGGCGCGCAGCCCGTCGTGGTCCTCACCAAGGCCGACCTCGTGCCGGACGCGGTGACGCTGTCGCATCTCGTCCAGGACGTGGAGACCACCGCGCCGGGTGTGCCGGTGCTGCCGGTCAGTGCGATGGACGGGGCCGGCCTCGACCTCCTCGTGGCCGTCGTCTCCGGGGGTACGTCCGTCCTGCTCGGGCAGTCCGGTGCGGGCAAGTCGACGCTCGCGAACGCGCTGCTCGGCGAGGACGTCATGGAGGTCCAGGCCGCGCGTGACGTCGACGGCAAGGGTCGCCACACGACGACCACGCGAAATCTGCTCGCCCTGCCCGGGGGCGGGGTCCTGATCGACACCCCGGGGCTGCGGGGTGTCGGACTCTGGGACGCCGAGACGGGGGTCGGCCAGGTCTTCTCGGAGATCGAGGAACTGGCCGGGCGGTGCCGCTTCCACGACTGTGCGCACGAGAGTGAGCCGGGGTGCGCGGTGCGCTCCGCGATCGACGCCGGTGAGCTGCCGGTACGTCGGCTCGAGAGCTACCGGAAACTGATTCGGGAGAACCAGCGGATCGTGGCCAAGACGGACGCTCGGCTCCGGGCTGAGATTCGGAAGGACTGGAAGAGGAAGGGGGCAGAAGGGCGCGCGGCGATGGAGGCGAAGCGGGGAAGGTGGCGCTAGCCGTATTGACCCGCGGGGTTGTTCACGCGGGTGATGGGTGGTTGGTCGCGCCCACGCGGCGGAGCCCCCACATCGATACAGCCCCGCGCCCCTGGGGCGTGACAGCGCCGTGTCCGATTTCCGCCAGCGGCGCCGCCGTGGCTCGCTCACACTGGACCCTGTGATGGACGAGGACACCAGGTACGAGGCGGTGCGCAGCCGGGACGGGCGGTTCGACGGCGAGTTCTTCTTCGGCGTCGAGACGACCGGCATCTACTGCCGCCCCAGCTGCCCGGCCGTCACACCGAAGCGGCGCAACGTGCGGTTCTTCGCGACGGCCGCCGCCGCGCAGGGCTCGGGTTTCCGGGCCTGCCGGCGGTGCCGGCCGGACGCCGTGCCGGGGTCCGCGCAGTGGAATGTGCGGGCCGATGTGGTGGGGCGGGCGATGCGCCTGATCGGCGACGGGATCGTCGACCGGGAGGGCGTCGCCGGGCTCGCCGCACGGCTCGGTTACAGCGCCCGGCAGGTGCAGCGGCAGCTCACCGCCGAGCTCGGCGCCGGGCCGGTGGCGCTCGCCCGGTCCCAGCGGGCGCACACCGCGCGTGTGCTGCTGCAGACCACCGGGCTGCCGATCACCGAGATCGCGTTCGCCTCCGGGTTCGCGAGCGTGCGGCAGTTCAACGACACGATCCGCGAGGTGTACGCGTCGACGCCGAGCGGGCTGCGGGCCGCCGCCGCGCGGAGGGGCGGCCGAGGTGCCCGGTGCGCGGGCACGCCGTCGGCCGGGATCCCGCTGCGGCTGGCGTACCGGGGTCCGTATCAGGCCGGCGCGGTCTTCGACCTGCTGGAGCGGGAGGCCGTGCCCGGCGTCGAGGAGGTCAGCGGGCCGGTCGGGAGCCGGACGTACCGCCGTACTCTCCGGCTCCCGCACGGCACGGGCATCGTCGCGGTCGGCGAACGGCTGGGCGGCACGGCGAGGCGGGCCCCCTCACCGGCCGACGCCGACGTCAGTGCCGCTGCCGCTGTCAGTGCCGATGCCGAGGCCGACGCCTCGTCCACCGGCTCCCATCGCCGCCGCAGTCCCGGAGCCGCAACCGCCTCCGCCACCCACCCCGGCGGCTGGCTCGACGCCCGCCTTCACCTCACCGACCCCCGCGACCTGACCACCGCGGTTCACCGGCTGCGGCTCCTCTTCGACCTCGACGCCGATCCTTACGCCGTCGACGAGCGGCTCGGCGCCGACCCCCGGCTCGGACCGATGGTCGCCGCCCGCCCGGGGCTGCGGTCACCCGGTGCCGCCGACGCGGCAGAGCCGGCGGTCAGGGAGCTGGTCGGTGCCGCGGGGGCCGCGAGGCTGGTGGCGAGGTACGGCAAGGCGCTCGACTCGCCCTGCGGCGGCCTCACCCATCTGTTCCCCGAGGCGGCCGTCCTGGCCGAGGCCGAGCCCGGCGGCCCCCTGGGCGCGCTCTGCGCCGCACTCGCCGACGGAACCCTACGGCTGGACCCGGGCGCCGACCGGGAGGAGGCGCGGCGTGCGTTGCTCGGGCTCCCCGGGCTGGACGCCCGTACCGTCGCCGTCATCCGCACCCGTGCCCTCGCCGACCCGGACGTCGCCCCGCCCGGCGTCGCCGCCCCCGACAGCTGGCGCCCCTGGCGCTCCTACGCCTGGCAACACCTGTGTGCAGCAGGAGAGTTGGAGTAAGCATGACCAGCCTGACCCACTGGACCGAGCTGGACAGTCCGCTCGGCCGCATCCTCCTCACCGCCGACCCGACGACCGGTGCCCTCACCTCCCTCTGCGTGCCGGGACAGAAAGGCGGCCGGACCGTCCAGGAGGGTTGGCGGTACGATCCCGCGCTCTTCCGCGCGGCCGAGGAACAGCTCGCCGCCTACTTCGCCGGTGAACTCAAGGAGTTCCAACTGGAGTTGCGCGGTGAGGGCACGGAGTTCCGGGAGCGCGTCTGGGCCGCGCTCGACTCCGTACCGTACGGGGCCACGACGACGTACGGCGAGATCGCCGCGCGGATCGGTGCGCCCCGTGCCGCCGTACGGGCCGTCGGCGGGGCGATCGGCGCCAACCCGCTGCTGATCCTCCGCCCGTGCCACCGGGTCATCGGCGCCGACGGGACGCTGACCGGGTACGCGGGCGGCCTCGACCGCAAGGTGCGGCTGCTGACGCTGGAGGGCTCGATCCGGGCCCCCGAGTGAGGTCAGTCATCCTCCAGCCCCCAGCTGTGGATCCACCGCGGATGGACGTGGATGACCTCCTCGCTGAAGTACGGGCCCAGCTCGTGCGGGCCCGTGAGGAGTTCCGCGTCCCCGCGGATCTCGATCCCGCGCACCCGCCACGGCCGTACGCTGACAAGGTCGTCGACGACCAGGGCCACCTTGGGGTTCTCGCGCAGATTGCGCCACTTCTTCGTGCCGCCCATGGCCCGTCCGCCGATCAGGATCGTCCCGTCGTCCTGGGGGAAGAAACCGACCGGGTTCGCCTGCGGCTGTCCCGCCGGGTCGACGGTCGCCAGCCGTCCCAGGCGCTGTGACCGCAGGTACGCGTGTTCCGCCTCGCTGAATTCGGTCATGCGGCCAGCGAAGCACGCCCGCCCCGCCGGCGCATCGGCTCCCCGCCCTGGGGCCGGCGGCCTACTCCGTGCGCGGAAGTCCCCACGCAGGCGCCTCCTCGTTCGGCCGCACCGGCGCGATCCGCAGCGGCCGGCCCTGTTCGTCCCGCACCTCGACCGGTCCCGCGATGCCATGGTGTACGACGCAGGGGGCGCCCGCCTCGCTGGTCAGGCGCACCCAGCGGGTGGCCCCGCCCTCGCGGACCGCCGACAGCAGGAAGGCACCCTGCGTGCGGAAGCCGTGCACCGTCAGGCCGCCCAGGCGGCGGGCAAGGGCGGAAAGGCGCGGATCACCCCGCCCGCCCCAGGGCTGGCCAGACCATGTCGTGCAGGGACTGGGCGGCCGACAGAGGTGTCTCGATGACCGGGTCCGACTCCTTGATAAGGAAGGGGGAGACCCGATGTATCAAGGCCTGATGTGTCGGCAGGTGCATCGGCGGCTCGGTTCGGCCGCCCGGCGCATCAGCCCCAGATCACCGCGCCCACCCACGCCCCGACGATCAGCTGGCAGGTGAACAGCTCCGCCAGCACGCTCGACCCGCCCGCCCGCATCGCCGTGCGCAGCGCGGCCCGCGCCTCGCCGTGGCGGCCCAGGCGAAGCCGTTCCCCGAGGTAGATGCCCGCCATGAAGCCGGGGATCGAGCCGAGCACGGGGATCACGAAGAAGCCCAGGCAAGACCCTGCCCCGGCGTACACCGTCATCCGGCGGCCGGCCCAGTTGGGGCGCAGTCGGCGGGGCGGGAGTGCCCAGCGCACGACCTGGGAGAGGAACAGCGCGACGGTGGCCCCCACGAGCACCCACCACGCGACCGGCTGGGGGTCCTGCAGCGCCCACCACATGACCCCGGCCCACACCAGCCACGACCCGGGCACCCCGGGCACCAGCACTCCGCACAGGCCGAGCAGGAGGACCAGGCCGACCAGCACGAGGTCCCACACTCCCATCTGACCAGAGTGCCGGAGCCCGGGAGAAAGCGCAGATCAGCTTGGTTGCCGCAGGGCCACCCGGGTCCACTCGTGTGCACCTGCCCGCACCCGCTTGTGCACCGGCGTCACCCCTGCCGCTCCCGGGCGACCCAGCCCCGCTCGTACGCGTGCCACCCCAGTTGCAGCCGGGTCGTCACACCGGTCAGCTCCATCAGCCGTTTCACCCGGCGCTGCACGGTCCTCAGGCCCAGGTCCAGCTGCTTGGCCACGCTCGCGTCGGTCAGGCCGGCCAGCAGCAGGGAGAGCACCTCCAGGTCGGTTTCGTCGGGCCCGTCCGGCTGCTGCTCGGTGATGCCGGACTCGCCGAGGCGTACCGGCAGCGCCTCCCGCCACACTGACTCGAACAGCCCGGCGAGCAGCTCCAGGAGGCCGCTCGCGTGGACGACCAGTGCGGCCGGCTCCGAGGTGTGCGAGGTGAGCGGTACGAGGGCGAGGGTGCGGTCGGCGATCACCAGCTTGGTCGGCACCCGGTCCGCGACCCGCACCTGCTCCTCGCGCCCGAGCGCTGCGGACAGCTCCGTGATGCCGTGCGGCTGGTCGAGGACCGAGCGCTCCAGGACCACCCGATAGCGCACGCCGCGATCGGCGGCCTGCTCCTCCGCGTGGTTCTCCAGGCCGGTGACGGCGACGGGACTGCCGGTGACCAGCGCGCACACCTCCGTGCTCGCGCCGAGCTGGAGCTGCAGGAACCGCTGGGCCACCGCGGCCGCCCCGATCACCACCTCGACCAGGTCGTGCACGGCCGGTTCGGTGGCCCCCGCCCGGTACTCCTCGGCGAGCATCGCGGCCGCCAGCTCCGCCTTCTCCAGCTCGTGCCGCTGCTGGGTGAGCAGCGCGCCCAGCGCCACCCCGGGCGGCGCGGCGACCCAGCGGCCGGGCCGGGCCGAGGACTGGGCCGCGAGACCGTGCCGCTCCAGCCGGCGCAGGGCGCGCTCGGTGTCGTACTCGCCGAGAGTCAGCCGTCGCGCGAGATCCGGTACGTCGGCGGCGCCCACGGACACCAGGGCCCGGTACGCCGACTCGTGCGTCTCGTCGAGACCAATCGCTCCCAGCATCGGGCCGCGCCCCTCCCAAGTCGAACACCGGTGTCCGGTCCGTGGCGGAAAACGGCCACGGCGTAAAACCGCCTCGGCACATCATCGCCGCACCACCTGTCACTCTGCCAAGGTGTCGCCACCGCAGCATCAACCGCCGCCCGCTTTGCCCGACTTAGGCCCTCTTGGCCTGCGCATTCGCGTCCTGGGCGGGCGGCGGCCACGCGGGCCACGAGCCCGGGGAGTGATCAAGGCCGCGCTCGCCCACTCGTACGACGACGGCGAGACCCGGACCGAGGCGCGGACGGCGCCTCGGTCACCCGGATCGTGACCCGGGCCTGCGACGTGCGCCGACGCGCGCGTAGGGGATCGGGGCCCGGGTCACACAGCAGTCGCCGGGCGGCTCTCCCGTGGGGGGTGGGGCTGCCCGGCGACTGCGCCGCACCTGTGCCGCTCTCGTGTCGCAAGGTTGTTCAACTCCTCACCCGGCAACGGCCTTTCCGGGCCGCTCACCGGGTCGGATTTTCCGGATGCCCCGTTTTCATCCGGCCCGTGCGGTGGACAATTGGGGGCATGAGCCAGCAGGGGGGAAGGCCCACCGGTCACGAGGACGACTGGTGGGGGCAGCTGTACGGCGACTCCGCCGAGGACACGGGCGCCACGGCAGCGCCCGACACACTGGACGACCGGTTCGCCTCAGCTGCCGGGGTGTCGGGGAAGGGCGCCCCGGTCCCGTCGCCGCGGGTGGGCGCGGATGCCGTCGAGGTTCCGTCGACCTTCCCGCCCGGACTGCCGAGGCCTCCGGGATTCACGGTGAAGACGCCACCCCGGGAGCGGGCGACGCCGCCCACGTTCGACGACGACAAGCCCACCCCGGCCGGCCACGTGGACGTCCCCACCCTCTCGCCGGCCCCGCGCGAGTACGTGGGCAGCGGCCCACCCACCTACGCCGCCGAACCCACCGCACTGCCACCCGCGGACCCCGACGACCTCGACGACCTGGTCACCGACACCGTCCTGGACGGCGCGCACTACGGCGCCTGCACCCTGCGCGCCGTCTCCCAGCGCGGCGACTCGGCCCGCTACCGGGGCGAACCCCGCCGCGACTCCCTCCTCACCGCCCGCTTCGGCACCGGCGAACACGCCCTGATCCTCGTGGCGATGGCGACCGGCGCCCGGGCCACCCCGAACGCGCACCGCGCCGCCGCCGAGGCCTGTCACTGGATCGGCCGGGCCGTGGGCCGCAGTCACCCGAAACTCGCGGAGGACCTCAGGGCCGCACGCCGCGGTGAGCTGAAGTCCGGACTGCACCGCCTCACCGACCGCAGCCTCGGCAAACTCCGCGCCAGCGCCGCGGAACAGGGCATCGAGCCGGAGGAGTACGCGGCGACCCTGCGCTGTCTGCTGCTGCCCGCCGACCCCGACTGCCGTACACGCGTCTTCTTCGGCGTCGGAGAGGGCGGACTCTTCCGCCTGCGGGACGGCGAGTGGCAGGACATCGAGCCGCGCGTCACCGACGCCACCGGTGAACCCGTCGTCGGCTTCGGCTCGCTCCCCGCCGAGACACCGGAGGGCGACCGCCTCACCATGGACCTCGGCATCACCACACCGCCGAGCCCTTACGATCCGGCGCCCGACCCACCGCGCGAACGCTTCCGCTTCCGCGCCTCGGTGGCCCGCTCGGGAGACACCCTCCTGATGTGCACCGGCGGCCTCGCCGACCCACTGCGCGGCGAACCGGAACTCGCCGCCCATCTCTCCGGACGCTGGTCCCGCCCCGAACCGCCCGGTCTCGCCGCGTTCCTCGCCGACACCCAGGTCAGGGTCAAGGGCTACGCCGACGACCGTACGGCGGCCGCCGTCTGGGAGGCGTGACCGCGGCCCGCGCCTCTACTCCCACGGCACCCACTTGCGGGCCGAGGTGTCGTACCCGTAGTTCGGCAGCCCTTTGATGCTCGTCGTGCGGATCGGGCGGCCGTGGTCGTCGATACGGACCGTGCCGGTGCGGCCCTGCGAGGACCAGTCCAGTTCCAGGTACCAGCTGCAGTCGCAGCCCTCCGTCCGCGCGTCGACCAGCAGCACCTCCGGGTCCTCGGCGGACACACGGTACGGCAGCTTCATCGCCGGGATCGGGGTGCCCGTGTCGTTGCCGTCGGCGGGGCGGGCGATGGGCCGGTCCATGTCCAGGTCGACGTCGAAGTAGCGAGGCGTCAGCGCTCCGCCGCAGCCGTTGCTCATCGAGTAGTTGCTGCCCTCGACGGGCGCCGAACGGCCCACGACGCGCACCCGGAGCGCCTCCAGGACGACGGCCGTCGACGTCCGCCCCTGCACGCTGATCTCCACCAGCGTCTGCCGTCCGTGCACCGCGCTCTGCGACGCCGCCCAGGTCGCGGCGTCCTGCGGGGGCGGGGGCGGAGGGACCTGCTGCGGGGACTTGGTGACGACGTAGTCGTGGCCGCAGCCCGCCTGCCAGACATGGGAGTCGGCGCTCCAGGTGAGGGGGACGCCGGTCGCGGGTGGCTCCTGACCGGTTTCCTTCGGAGGGCTGCCGGCGTCTGTCGTGGCCTTCGACGAGGGCTTCTGCTTCGAGTCCGAGGTGCCGGCCGGCGGCGAGGGCGTCGTGCGGGAGGACTTCGGAGACGGGGTCGAGGTCGGGCGGGGAGCGCCCGTTGACGCCGTACCGGTCGGGTCGACGCCCTGGACGGAGTCGCTCGCCCGGGGACGGTCGTCGTCCGGCAGCGCGGAGAGGCTGCCGAGCGTGGCGAGGAGCGCCGTCGCCACGGCGGCGGAGACCAGGAGGCGTCGGCGGCGGTACCAGGGGCGGCGGGACGGCTCGGCCGGTGAGGGTTCTTCGGGCAGCTGCGAAGGGGAGCCGTCCGCAGCCGAGGGCGCGCTGTCCGCCGTGGCGGCATGGGCACTTGTGGTCCGCGCCCGCCGGCGCGCCGCCACCGCGAGGAGCCACAGCCGGTGCAGCTCCAGCCGCTCCTCCGGTGTCGCCCGGCACAGCGCGGCGAAGCGTTCCACGGGCGCGAAGTCGAGGGGGACCGCGTCACCGGCGCAGTAGCGGTGCAGCGTGGAGGTGTTCATGCTCAGGCGGCGGGCCAACTGGCCGTAGCTGCGGTCGGTTCGCTCCTTGAGCCTTCGGAGCAGCGCCGCGAACTCCTGGACGTCGTCCCGCACTTCCGACACCGTTCCCCCGGGTCCTCCGCGTCCCGGGACGGCATCCCAGGCACTCCATATACCTGCACGTCAGAAGGGCTGGGATGGTTCCACCCTCGCGGATCGGGCGCCGGCGCTTGCGTCCGTCGGCTGTGACGGCTGATGCTCTTGGTGTCGCACCGACCACGGCCTGACGCACCGGCCTGGGCCGGACGGACCATCCGGCGCCGGTGACGGCCCACTTCAGATCGTTCACGCTCTCATCTCACTCACGGGGGACACCCATGCCCAAGCGCACCCGAGCCGGCGCGCTCACCGCACTCGCCGTCGCGGGCCTCGCCGCAGGCGCCGCACTCTCCGCCGCACCGGCCGGCGCCGCGACCAAGGCGCCCGCGCCCAAGTTCCTGTCGGCGTCCGAACTTCCGCCGCACCCCTCCTCCGCCTGGACCGCCGGAAAGATCACCGACGGCGTCCCGGAGGAGATGCAGGGCTGCCTGGGCGAGGCTCTGCTCGCCTACGACTCCCGCTACCGCACCTTCCGCACCGACCTCGAGACGGGCGCCGAACAGCTCAACGTCGTCGTCGGCGACAGCGCCAAGGCCAAGGCCCTCGCCACGCGCCTCAACAAGGAGATCCGGTCCTGCGCCGCGCGCAGCGACGCCGACCCGGAGATCGAGGCCGAGTACCGGAGCTACGGCAGCCTGCCGGTCGAGGAGGGCGCCCGCGTCCACGGCGTGCACACCCGAGCCTCCTGGGGCGCCATGGACATCCACCTGCTCTCCGTCGGCCGGGACGGCGGCACCGTCACCGTCGTGCAGTGGGGGCAGATGGGCGACTTCACGAGCGCGCCGGTGAAGGCCTTCAAGAAGACGACCACCACCGCCGTCAACAAGCTGTACTGACCGACGCGCCACCGGACCGCCACACCGGCGGGGCCGCCCTCCCGGACGGGGGTCGGGCGGGCGGCCCCGCACCCTCGCAAGGCGTACCACCGCACTGCCGAGGGTCGGCCGGACAACCGAATTCCGGCCAGTTTCGCCAGCCTCGGGAACCGGCGCGGACTTCGCCTCCGTGTCGAGCCCCAGCCGCCACAGCTCTTCGTCGGCTACGGCGGAATGGGCAGGCCGCAATCGGCGGGCGGACCGAACCTCCACCGTCAGGACGCCGCCGTCGCCGTCGGCACGTGACCGTGCCGGACCGCCCTGGTCGGCCGCCCGACCGGAAGCAGATGAACCGCCTCACCTCCCCTCGCCGGAAACCGGCCCCCGGCCCGGCGGCGTGCGTTGCCGGTGGCCGACACGGTTCGGTCGTCGCCTCCGGCGACTCCCGGGCGGCCGGTGGGTGACGTTCCAGGTTTCATCCACCGGGCCCGGACCGCCGCAACCGTGGCCGAACACCCGGTCGTTGACAATTCGACATGACTGTCGGCGGTCCGACTGGGAAATGGTTCCCGTGAACGTGTTCGAGCAGGAGGGGAACCGACATCGGCACGCAGGCGGGGGTCATGAAGAGGCAGGCACGGCGGGGCGGTCCCACGGCATTCGGGGCCTCCTCGGTGGAGACGGTGGAGGACAGGGCCGCGAACGCCGGGGAACACACGCAGACGCCTCAGCTCAGGCGCAGACTCGGGCGGGCGGACCTGCGGGCCGTACCGGAGGCACGCAGGGCGCTGCGCGAGCTGTTACGGACATGGGGGAGGCCCGGACGATCGGACATAGCCGAACTGCTCACCAGCGAGCTCGTCACCAACGCGATCGTGCACACCGACCGTGAAGCGGTCCTGACGGCGACCGTAGGACCGGGCGGACTCCGGGTGGAGGTGCGGGACTTCGTGGCCCGCCGGCCAAGGCTGCGCGTACCGAACGCCGACGACGGTACGAACGGCAGGGGCCTGGTCCTGGTCCAGTCCCTCGCGGACTCCTGGGGCGTGCGGGCGCACGGCGTGGGGAAGGCGGTGTGGTTCGAGCTCGACGCGGGTGCCGCGTGAAGCCGTACGGCGACGCAGGCGGCGCGGGGCGGCGCGGGTGCCGTGGCGCAACGGCAAGGGGCGCGACCCGAGTCCCGGGTCGCGCCCCTTGCCGTCAGGAGAGGTGTGCGGCGTTCTCCGCCTCCCGCCTCAGCCGAACTGCTGCTCGAGATCCTTGAGCTTGCGCTCCAGGGAGTCGAGTCGCGGCAGCGCCATTGTGTCGTCCTCCGCGGTGAGGTCGACGGTGACCGGATCAGAACCGGTGCGGACGGGCTGCAGTGAGGGACGTGAGCGCACGGGCAGTTGCTCCGGCGTCGATATGGCAGGCTCCGCGGAGACCTGGCCCGAGGCGCGCTCCAGGGCCGCCTGCGGCTCCACGTGCCGTCCGCCGCCGCGGCCGACGAAGCCGCGGTGACCCCGGCTGATGGCCTTCAGCTGGGCACGCTCCATACGCTGCTGCTCGCGCCGGCGCAGTCGGGCCTCGTCCTTGGCCCGCTTGTCCTCGCGCACCTCGTCGACCGCCTCGTCCAGGCTGCGCACGCCCTCCAGGAGCATCAGCGACCAGGCCTTGTAGGTCTCGCGGGGCGCCCGCAGCCAGCGGACGATGCGGATCTGCGGAAGGGGCCTCGGCACCAGGCCCTGCTCGCGCAGGGCGGCCCGGCGGGTCTGCTTCAGCGCCCGGTCGAACAGCACCGCCGCGGACAGGGACATGCCGGCGAAGAAGTGCGGGGCGCCGTCGTGGCCGATGCCCCTGGGTGCGTGCACCCAGTTGAACCAGGCCGCGGCGAACGCGAACGTCCACACGAGTATGCGGGAGCCGAGGGCCGCGTCACCGTGGCTGGCCTCGCGGACGGCGAGGACGGAGCAGAACATCGCCGCGCCGTCGAGGCCGAACGGCACGAGGTACTGCCAGCCGCCGGAGAGCCCGAGGTTCTGCTCACCGAAGCCGACCAGGCCGTGGAAGGAGAGCGCCGCGGCCACCGCCGCACAGCAGAACAGCAGGACGTAGGAGACGGTGCCGTATATGGCCTCCTTGCGCCTGCGGCGCTCCTCGCTGCGCTCCCACGAGTCGTCCGCGCTCGCGTCCTTCCCCGAGGCCTTCCCGCGCCGGAGCACCGCTATCGCCGCCAGCAGGCCCAGGAGCAGGACGGCGCCCGGAAGCAGCCAGTTCAGCGATATGTCGGTCAATCTCATCTGGGGTCCCTTGCATTGGGATAGGGCGTAACGCCCGCCATAGTGGCCCAATCCCACCGGCCCTCAGGGGGTTTCGGGGCAAGAGGCCGCCAAGGAGGTGCAAGGGGATGCCCAGGGCGGCTTTCTGCTCGAACTGCCGCTTGAGGGGCGGGAGTTGAGTTCGAACAAGACTACCCGTACGGGTGGTTCCACGGAAAGTTCCTGCGCCGAGTGAGGAATTTGTGAAACGCCTGTAACCGAAGCGGGTGTCCTGCTCGCGGTGATCTTACGGCACGGCGAGTTACGGCCAAGTCTGAGGGGGCCTCAACCGGCGGCGGCGAGAAGCCTGGTGACCCGATCGGCGTCGCAGGTGCGCGGGCAGGTGGCGCAGGTGTCCTCGGGGCGCAGTGTGTAGAACATGCAGCAGCTCGCCCGGTCCCGGGTGGCCAGTGACTCCCCGTTCGGGCCGGTCAGTTCACGGAAGGCGGCCGATCCGACGTACGGCTTCGTCGCGCCCGGCAGCAGCAGTTCCAGCTCGCGCCGCGCCCGGTCCTGCTCGCCGTCGCCGAACAGATGGGCGACGTACCACAGACCCTCGACGACCTCGTCGGTCGCCATGCCCCACAAGGCGCGTCCACGTCGCCGCATCCGCGGCCCGAAACCGCCGAGGACGGGCTCGAGGTGCTCGGCGACGGCCGACCGCACCTCCGCGCGCAGCGCCTCCTCGTCCGGTACGACCCTGGCGCCGGGCAGGATCGCCGCCGGGTCGCCGGGGAGGCAGGCGAAGCCGGCGGGGCGGGCGGCCAGGCGGCCTATGGAGAGGCCGGGGGCCGTGCGGTCGTACGAGACGTGCGTCACGGGGAAGCGGGGGACGCGGCGCAGCAGGAACCAGGGCACCGTGATCAGCAGGCAGGCGGGCCAGGCGTAGCGGTGCAGGCCGAAGCCGGCGACGACGTCCGGACGTGCGGGCTGTCCGTAGTCGCGCAGTATCTGTGCGTCGTCCCAGGCCAGGAAGGCGTCGAGGCCGGTGCCGCCCTCCGCGAGTGCCGTGGCCGGGATCCAGCCGCCGTGGCGCGGGAGCTGGTCGGCGGTGGCCGGCTGGGTGATGTCGAGCCCCGGGAAGGCCTCGGCGAGACGGGTGTAGGCGTCTGCGAGGGCCATGGGGGGCACGGGCATGGGGGCCGCCGATTCGCTCGACATCAAAGGTAAGGCTTACCTTACCCATGATCGCTTCGGTTTGAACTGTCGAGTTCTGCGCCTAAGGTGCTTGACGGGCGAGTAACAAGCCGCCGTAATGACGCTAATGATCCCAAGTACCGACACGTCCGGAGGAGGACCCGTGAGGCAGAGCGCGCAGGGCTCCGCGGGAACGGGGAATCCGCGGGTCTCGGAGGGCTTGCAGGGCGCGGACGTCTCGGGGGGTTCGGCCGCTGCGGACGCTCGCGCGGGCGGGGCGCAGATCCGGGCGGGTGGGTCGGAGGTCCGGCGCTCCGGTGGGTCGGAAGCCGGGTCGGGTCGGTCAGGTGTCCCGTCCGGTGTGGCGTCGGGAGTGCCGCGGGTGCCGCCGCAGGGCGGGGCCGCAGGGGCAGGCGTGGGCTCGGGGCCCGGGGCCGACGGAGGCCAGGCTCGGTCGCTGGGGGCCGCCGAGGTGGCCGCGGCGCGTGGCGAGCACACCCACAGCGAGCAGCCCATCCCGCGGCCGCGGCCGGTCGTGCAGCGGGCCTCGGTACGGGGGCAGATCCTCGACGCGCTGCGCACGGCGCTGGTCACCGGCGAGCTGACGCCGGGGGAGGTCTACTCGGCACCCGCGCTCGGCGAACGCTTCGGGGTCTCCGCGACGCCGGTTCGTGAGGCGATGCAGCAGCTCGCCTTGGAAGGTGCCGTGGAGGTCGTTCCCAACCGGGGGTTCCGGGTGGTCGAACGCGGGGCCCGGGAACTGGCGGAGCTGGCCGAGGTCCGTGCGCTGATCGAGGTGCCGGTGATGCTGCGGCTGGCGCGCAGCGTGCCTGCCGAGCGCTGGGCGGAACTGCGGCCGTTGGCCGAGGCGACGGTGCGAGCGGCGGCGACGGGGTGCCGGGCGACGTACGCGGAGGCGGACCGCACCTTCCATCGTGCGGTGCTGTCGCTGTGCGGCAACGAGCAACTGGTCCAGATCGCCGACGACCTTCACCGCCGCGCCCAGTGGCCCCTGGTGGGCCCCGCCCGTCCGGCCGGCCGCGGTCACGCCGACCTCATCGCCGACGCGGCTGAACACGTGGCGCTGCTGGATGCGTTGATCGCCGGGGAGTTGGAGGTTGTGCGGTCGTTGGTGGGGGAGCACTTCTCGGGGGCGGGTTGAGCCCCACCCACCCCCCGCAGGGGCGCTTCTCTCCAGGCAACGGCCCTCGCTCGGCGCCGGCCCGCATCGTTCAGCCCGTCCGGCGCTTGAGGACGAGGCCCCTTCAGGGCCGAAGCGGGGGTCTGGGGGCGGCAGTCCCCATGGCCGGCCGGTCGGGCGGTCGGCTTACGCCGTTGCCGCACCCGTCGCGGGCGGCATCGGCGCCAGCTGGCGGGCCAGCCACGTGGGCACGCCGCCCAGGAGGCAGAACAAGCGGCGAGCCTCCTCGCGCAGCCGTGACGCCTCAGGTTCGGTCTCCGTGTCGGCCAGGGACGCCAACGCGGGCGCCGTGCCCACCAGGTAGCCCAACTCCTCGCGGATGCGGAGGGACTCGGCGAAACCGTGCCGCGCCTCCGCCAACTCTCCGTCGCGCAGCGCGAGTCCGGCCAGGTGGCGCCAGGTGAAGGAGAGGAGGAGAGGATCGTCATGGGCCGTCGCGCCCGCGTGTGCGCGACGGTATGCCGCACGGGCCGCCTGCGGGGACCGGGCCAGGTTCTCCGCCAGCAGCCCCCGCCGGAAGTCCAGCGTCGCCCGCCCCGCCGCCCCGGGAGGGATCAGCGCCGCCGCCCGCCCCAGCGCCGCCCGCGCCTCGTCGGCCCGGTCGCGCACCGAGTGCAGGGTCGCCGCGTACGCAAGTTGCCCGCGTTCACAAGCGGCCGCCCCCCGCTCGTCGTCACTGTGGGCCAGCGCCTCGGCCGTGCGCAGCGCGTCCTCGGCCTCCTCCCAGCCCTGCTCGGTGTACAGACACCGCTCCACCAGCAGCGCGGCCCGCTGCAGCGCGGCCTGCGCGGTGACCGGCTGGAGCAGGGCCGCCGCGTCCGCCCAGCAGGCGCGTGAGCGCAGCCGCCATACCGCGGTCTGGAGTGGATCGTCACCGGCGGTCGTTCCGTTACCAGACATGGCGGTATGCGCCACCTTTGCCCTCCCCGAGCACGCCATCGAGCTGTTGAGTGGTGGCGGCATCTCAGCACGAATCCTGGCGCCTGGCCAAGAGGGTGGGTGAAGGAATTCACAAAGTCGGGTGACGGAGGGGCGACTTGTCGGCAGTGGTGTCGGCGCGCCTGCTCAGGGGCGAGTGTTCCCGGAGTGCCGCGCGATGTAGTCCACGGCATCGCGCACGGTGACCAGAAATCTTACGTCGTCGTCCGGAATCCGCACGTCGAAGCGCTCCTCGGACGCGACGATGACCTCCACCATGGACAGCGAGTCGATATCCAGGTCCTCCGTGAAGGAAGCGCTCATGTGGACGTCCTCGGTGGGAATGCCCGCGATCTCGTTGACGATGTCGGCCAGACCGTCGAGGATCTCCCGCTTGCTGCGGGAGTGGCTCTCGCCCAGGTGCTCGGCCCGCTCGCCGGCTCGTGTCGCCACGCCGATGACCCGCTGATCCGGGTGGTTGAGGAGGGACTGGACGATGAACCAGAACGAGTCCGGGTCCAGCCAGTGCAGTTCGTCGAGCGCCTCGTCGACCAGCTTGCTGTCCTGGGATTCGTGCCAGATCACCAGGGGCGCGAGCACCTGGGCGGGCAGCGTGGGATTGTCGCGCAACACCCGGCAGAGCGCCTCCAGCCAGTCGGCCAGCGGCTGTTGGGGAAGCTGCACGTGATGGTGGTACGCGTTCAGCTCCTCGATCAGCCGGTCCACCGGCAAGCCTTCCAGACGAGCGACCAGAGCGCCGATGCTGCCGCTGCGCTCCCGTCGCTTCAGCTCGCTGTGCCACAGCCACAGGGCCAGCTGTTCCGGGTGTGCCAGCGCGTCCGCCACCGAGTCCGTCATGTGCAGGCCGGCCGCGGCGGCCGCATTCCGGCAGAAGGAGACCCAGCTCTCCCTGGAGTCCGGCAGGACGGCCGGCTCCTGGAGCGTCGTCATGACCCGATCGGTGGCCTGCCACAGGTCGGCGATCTTCTGCGGCTCCATCCAGCCCAACCAGCCATTAGGTTCCACCTCCTGTCGGATCAGGCTGCCGTGCGGGCCGGCCTCCTGCGTGAGCTCCCGCCAGACGGTCTCCGCCGGAGACGGCACCCGCTTGTAGCGCGGTTCCCGACGTCCGATCAGTCTCCTGGGCCGGTCGCTCTCGTCGATCTCGAACGTCGGGCTGGCCAGATAGTGAACGGGGTCGCCGAGCTGTTCCCGCTCGGCCGCTCTCAGCTCGTCGCCGAGCCCGTCGTACAACCGCCGCAGGAAGCGCCGGTCCTCCTCCAACTGGGCCACCCGCTCCTCGTGCCGTCGAGCGACCGCCGCACGGTATCCGTTCGCGAGCGGACCCCTCGTGGCACCGAAGGCTTCCCGGCATCTGGCCAGCCAGGGGAGCTCCGTGTAGGCGACACCACGGTCGGTCTCCAGGACCTCCAACACCGCGCCGGGCAGCCGTGCGTCGCTGCCGTGGGTCGTCAGCCAGTCGACGCGCCTGCGCAGCTCTGCCTCGTCGTCTCCGGGCGCCACGATCAGCAGCCGTGCCGCGAGCGTCACCGCCTCGCCGGTCGGTCTGGCCAGCAGCAGCTCCACCTCCTCGGGTACCGCTGCGGCGGGCAGGCGGAGCAACGCCTGCCGGGCGGCCGTCCGCACGCCGCGGTTGGGGTCCCACAGGAGGTCGTTGAGGAGCCGGAGCCCCTGGGGGTCTCCGTCCGCCGTGATCCGGTGGGACTGCTCGGCGACGATGCGGCGTACGAAGTCGACCTCGTGCCCGGCCAGTTCGTGCAGGAAGGACCAGAAGGAAGGACCCTGGCGGCGGTCGAGCTGGAAGGCGAGCAGGGTCGCGATGCCCCGCCACTTCCAGTTGCGGCGGAGCATCGCGCGGACCACGTCGATGTGGACCAGCTCCGCGGGCCTGAGGTCCTCCAGCCGCAGGACGAGAAACTCCAACGCCCCGCGCAGGGAGGGGAATCCGTCCTCCTGGTCCATCAGCGCGAGCGCGTCGGACACGATGACAGGACCGCTCTTCGCAGACCAGCCGTGGTCGACATAGAGGCTGAGCGCGAGGACGTACTCGGCGAACCGGTCGTAGATGAAGACGACGTTGCGGATGCCCAGTTCGTCGTCGACGCTCTCCTCGAGGATGATCTCCTCGTCGATGACCCGGCTGTAGAGCGAGTCGCTGCCGTCCAGGTCGGCCGACGCACAGCGCAGCCGGGCCGCCACCGCGCTGCGCGGCACCGTCGTGCTGCGGGCCTCCCGCATGAGACGGGCGACGTCGAGCACGAGTTCAGCGACCGCACTGTGGCCCTTGAGCGAGGTGGTGTCGGCGACCTGCTCGACCTTGCGCTCCCAGAACAGCTTGAACAGCCTGAAGAGACGGAAGTCCTCGATGACGCCGACGTCCTGACCGCGGTAGGCCTCGCACAGGATGCGCAGCACGAGGGCGTGCCGGCAGCGCTCGGCTGCCTCGCCCCGCAGCTCACCCCTGATGCCGAACGCTGCGAAGTAGTCGGCGGCGATGCGCGGGAAAGCCTCTGCGGGGAACAGCGGTACGTCCTCCACTCGGGTGGACGACGGCCTGATGCCGACCGGCGCGAGGGTCCGCTGGCGGACGTAGCTCGACCAGAACGATGTCCGGTAGAACTGCCAGAAGTCGGTGCGGCAGGTGATCACCACCTTGACGCCCGCGATCTCCGCCTGCCGCAGCAGCTCGTGGAGGGCCGCCTTCATGTCGTCCGGTTTGGCGGGCGATTCATTGATGGCGTCGAGGAGCAGCAGGGGGCGTAGGCCCACAGCGCTGACCTGGGCCAGGTCGGCGAAGCACCCCGGCCAGTCGTTGCCGTAGCCGAGGCGGCCGGCGATGAGGCCGAGGAGGCCGTGTGGCTCGGAGACCGGCACCCGCGCCGACATCAGCAGCACGACGGACTCCTCGAGAGTGCGCTCGGCCAGCGAGCACAGCAGGCTGGTCTTGCCACGACCCGGCTTGGAGACCACCAGGAGGCACACACTGTCGTCGGCGAGGAATTCCTCGACGCGCTCCTCGAGTTCCTCGTGGCGGAAGTACAGCTCGCGGAGGTACTTCGATCCGACCTCGGCGATCTCCTTCAGCGTGTTCTCGCGGGCACGGGTGCGCAGGGTGGCGAACGCGGTGCCGGTCGCGAGGAGTTCGGTGATCCCGGACGGGCTCAGCTGCCGGATCTCGTCGGCCAGCTCGTTCAGCTGTTGCTTGCGGTCGATCCCGGCCGTGGCGACCTGGGCCAGCTTGTCGACGAGGTCGGCCAGAACGTCCGGGCCGTTCGGCGCCAGCGTGCCGATCAGCGAGGTGAAGAAGGTCACCGCACTGCCGCCGTGCACGTCGAGATGCCGGATGAGCGCTCCGTACCCGGCCTTCTCCAGGAGGAACTCCCGCTGGCCCGGCTGGGTCATGCCCGGCAGGGTGGCAAGGCTCTGGACCAGTCTGCCGCGCAGGCTCCCCGCGTGCGGATCGTGCATGGCTGTGCCCTCCGGCTGATCAGTTGAGACGGGAGCGGAGGTCCGAAGGGAGCCGGTCGAGAATCCGGCACGTGCGGTAGCCCTCGTTGCGGAAGTAGCGGCTGCCGGTGGCGGGTTCCTTGAGGTTGCCGCCGGCATGGTGGACGGCGCAGACCCGCCAGTCGTCGGTCAGTACCGGCGAGCCGGAGGAACCGGGGAGCGTGGCCGTGACGTACTGGATCACGGTGTCGTCGACGTACTCGACGAAGTTGCTCTGCAGGGCGATCTGCTTGGGCTGCCCGCCAGGGTGCTGGATGATGTTCACTCGCTCACCGACCAGGGGCGGCGAGGCGGCGAGGGCCAGTCGGCCCCAGCGTTCGCCGGGGCGGTCGGCCAGTTCGACGAGCGCGAAGTCGAGGCTCCGGTCGGCGAGGAAGTATCCGCCGCTGGCGTACGCGGTCTCGACGGGGCGCGGCCGGCCCTGCGGATCGTCCTCGTAGTTGAACAGGAATCGGGTGCCCGCGAGCAGGTCCGCGCTCGGCAACACATGTTCGTTGGTCAGCAGGAGGTCCTCTGCCACCAGGAAGCCGGTGCCGGTCCATCCCGTGGCGCCCTGGCGCACATGGATGTGGCACACGGCCCGGGCGGCGGTCAGGGCCTGCTCCAGGAAGTGGACCGGCCGGAGCGTGTTGCTGGTGATGATCTTCTCTTCGACGCTTCCGGCGGAGTCGGCCCCCCGCCACGCGGTGACCGGGCGAGCCGGGGAGACCGGCACCATCATGTGGTGCTTGAGCAACAGGGCGGCGATGAAGTCCTGTTGCTCCCGGCCGACGAGGGTGGCGACCAGGTTGAGGAAGCGGCCGAGCGCCTCCTGGTCGCGGGAGATCCGGCCGTACGCCGACAGATGGGTGACGATGCGGCTGGCCGCCACGAGCGGGGGACCGGTGACGTCGATGTGGGGGACCAGCTCGTCGAGTCCGGCGAGATTGAGCATCTCGGCACGGCCGGACTCCGTGGTGAGCACGGACAGGGACGCCAGGAGCGTGACGATCCGCTGTCGTTCGTCCACCGTCAGTTCGACCATCGGACCCTCCCCCGTGACTCGGCTCGCGCCGGAGTGCACCCATGGTGCCAGCAGGCGAGCCGTCAGGCGTCCGTTATGCGCGCACTCGGGCCGGTGAGACGGTGGGCGGAGAGCCTGGCGGGTGTCAGCTCATGCGGAGCGCCAGGAAGAAGTCCAGCTTGTCCTCCAGTCGGGAGAGGTCCCGACTCGTCAACTGCTCGATCCTGCCCACTCGGTAGCGCAACGTGTTGACGTGCAGGTGGAGGCGGGTGGCGCAGCGGGTCCAGGAGCCGTCGCACTCCAGGAAGGCCTCCAGGGTGGGGATCAGTTCGGCACGGTGGCGGCGGTCGTAGTCGCGGAGCGGGTCGAGCAGTCGCGCGGTGAAGGCCCGGCGTACGTCGTCCGGGACGAAGGGGAGCAGCAGGACGTGCGACGCCAGTTCCTGGTGGCCGGCCGCGCAGACCCGGCCGGTGCGGGCCGCCGCCACCCGGCGGGCGTGGCGGGCCTCCTCCAGCGCGCCGCGCAGGCCCTCCGCCGAGTGCACCGCCGCGCTCACGCCCAGGGTGACCCGGCCGTCGTCGTCCAGGCCCGCAGACAGCGGGTCCCGGATCGAGTCGAGGAGGGCGTCGGCGAGGATGCCGGCCTCCGAGCCGTCGTGCTCCGTGGAGACGGCGGGCAGCGGGACCAGCGCGATGGCCTCCTCGCCCGTGTGGGCCACGGCGATGCGGTCGGAGGGTTCCGGGCCGGTCGCCAGTGGGTCGACCAGGACTTCCTCCAGCAGGGACTGGGCGATGGGGCCCGCCTCGATCTCCCCGCCGTCCCATTCGACGCGGGCCACGACCACCTGCCAGTGCGGGGCCGAGCCCAGGCCGGGCAGCAGCACCGGGGCCGCCACCCGCAGGCGCGCGGCGATCTCGGCGGGGGCCGCGCCCGTCTGGACCAGTTCGAGGACCTCCTGTGCGAGGCGGCGGCGGACCGTGCGTGCCGCGTCGCGCCGGTCGCGTTCCACGGCGATCAGCTGGGTGACGCCCTGGAGGAGGTCCAGGCGCTCCTCGGGCCAGTCGCTCGCATCCGCCTCCACGGCCAGCAGCCAGTCCGACAGCACCGTCTCGCGCACGTCCCGCGAGGCCTGCGGGGAGCGGCCGCTGCTGCGGATCGGGAAGAGGGAGTACGTCGTGGTGCCGAGGGTCAGCCGGTGCGGGCCGCGGCGGCCGGTGCGGGTGGCCGACAGGTGCTCCGCCGCCAGCCTCGCGCACACGTCGGCGGGCAGCGCCGGGCCCGCGACCTTCGGATCCGCGATCAGCCGCCCCGTCGGCGACAGCACCCATGCCCGCAGGTCCAGGTCCGAGCCGAGCAGGTCGAGGACCACGTCCGGGCCGCCGCCCGCCGGGCCCGACGTCATCATCCGGCGGTGCCGGTCGACGACGGCCGCGAGGTCCCCGGCCCGCTCGCCGCTCACCTGCCGTACGACATGCTCGGTGATCGTCGCGAACGCCACCGACTCGTGCACGGCGAACAGCGGAAGCCGGTGCCGGGCGCAGGCCACCACCAGGTCCTCCGGCACGTCCCCCAGCTCCGCCTCGCCCGCCGCCAGGGCCACGACGCCGTTCTGCACGAGGAGGTGGACGAAAGGATCGGAGTCCGCGGCGTTCCTCCGCCACGCCAGCCCGGTCAGGACCAGCTCACCGCCCGAGAGATAGCGGCTGGGGTCCCTGAGGTCGGTGGTCATCACACCGCGCACGGTGCGGTCCAGCTCGTCCTCGCCGCCGAGCAGCTTGAGGCCCAGCGCGTCGGTGTCCAGCAGTGCGCGCAGCCGCATTCTCGTCGCCGCCGTTCTTTGTCTCGAAATCTACGATGGATCCAGAAGGTCATGTGGTGAGCGGCCCGTTCGAGGGCCGGTGAGTGGTGACCGGCGTCCACCGGGGCCGTGTCCCGGCGGTGCCCCTGGTCACAAGGGGTGTGTCTCACGTTTCCACGGAAAAACGGGGAGGTTTCTGATGTCCTCCGTTCATATGAATCTACAAGATGACCGCCCTGGCCAGCCAACTCCTTCATGGTTTCCGTGACTGACCCTCGTGGAGCACGGCGCTGTGTACTGACGTCAATGCGCGTTAACAGCACATGAACGAGCCGGGCCCGCCGCACCGGATCTGGCTCAAACCGTACGACGCCGCGAGACGAAGAAGAGAGCCGGTCATGGACTTCCTGCGCCCCGCCAGCTGGGAGGAGGCGCTCGCCGCGAAGGCCGAGCACCCCACCGCTGTGCCGATTGCGGGTGGCACCGACGTCATGGTCGAGATCAACTTCGACCACCGCCGGCCCGAGTACCTGCTCGACCTGAACCGCGTCGCCGACCTCTACGAGTGGGAGGTCGGCGAGAACAGCGTGCGGCTCGGCGCCTCCGTCCCGTACACCATGATCATGGAGCACCTGCGCGCCGAGCTGCCGGGCCTCGCCCTGGCCTCGCACACCGTGGCCTCCCCGCAGATCCGCAACCGCGGCGGCGTCGGCGGCAACCTCGGCACCGCCTCCCCGGCCGGCGACGCGCACCCCGCCCTCCTGGCGGCCGGCGCCGAGGTCGAGGCCGAGTCGGCCGAGCGCGGCACCCGCCTCATCCCGATCGACGAGTTCTACACCGGCGTGAAGCGCAACGCGCTCGCCGCCGACGAGCTCATCAGGGCCGTACACATCAAGAAGGCCGCCGGGCCGCAGCAGTTCTCCAAGGTCGGCACCCGCAACGCCATGGTCATCGCGGTGTGCGCCTTCGGTCTCGCGCTGCACCCCGAGACGCGGACCGTCCGTACGGGCATCGGCTCGGCCGCCCCCACGCCGGTCCGGGCCGAGACCGCCGAGGAGTTCCTGAACGCGGCGCTCGAAGAGGGCGGCTTCTGGGACAACGGCAAGATCATCACCCCGTCGGTCGCCAAGCAGTTCGCGGACCTGTGCTCCGCCGCCTGCAACCCGATCGACGACGTCCGGGGCACGGCGAGCTACCGCCGGCACGCGGTCGGCATCATGGCCCGCCGCACGCTGACCTGGACCTGGGAGTCGTACCGCGGCACCGCCGCCGGCACGGAGGGAGCCGCCTGATGCGCGTGAACTTCACGGTCAACGGACGTCCGCAGGAAGCCGACGACGTCTGGGAGGGCGAGAGCCTGCTGTACGTGCTGCGCGAGCGGCTCGGTCTGCCGGGGTCGAAGAACGCCTGTGAGCAGGGCGAGTGCGGCTCGTGCACCGTCCGGCTGGATGGTGTGCCGGTGTGTGCGTGCCTGGTCGCGGCCGGTCAGGTCGAGGGCCGTGAGGTCGTGACCGTCGAGGGGCTCGCGGACTACGCCAAGCAGCGTGCGGAGCAAGGCGGTTGCGCGACCGGAGCCTGCGGTACGTCCGGTACGTCGCTCCAGGACGCCCAGCGATGGGCGGCCGAGGGACAGGACTCGCAGACCGGCGAAGGCACCGAGCTCTCCCCGATCCAGCAGGCGTTCATCGACGCCGGCGCCGTCCAGTGCGGCTTCTGCACGCCGGGGCTGCTGGTCGCCGCCGACGAGATGCTGGAGAAGAACCCCAACCCGACCGACGCGGACATCCGCGAGGCGCTGTCGGGCAACCTGTGCCGCTGCACCGGCTACGAGAAGATCATGGACGCGGTCCGCCTCGCGGCCGCCCGGCAGGGAGAGGCGGTCTGAGCGGCATGCCTACCAACGGCGCTCCCACGAAGATCACGCAGGGCTCCCGGACCAAGGGCGGCATCGGCGAGTCCACCCTCCGCCCGGACGGCACCCTCAAGGTCACCGGCGAGTTCGCGTACTCGTCCGACATGTGGCACGAGGACATGCTCTGGGGCCAGATCCTGCGCTCCCCGGTCGCGCACGCCGAGATCGTGTCCATCGACACGAGCGAGGCCCTCGCCACGGCGGGCGTCTACGCCGTCATGACGTACGACGACCTGCCGACCGACGTGAAGAACTACGGCCTGGAGATCCAGGACACCCCGGTTCTCGCGCACGGCAAGGTGCGCCATCACGGTGAGCCGGTCGCGATCGTCGCCGCCGACCATCCGGAGACGGCCCGCCGAGCCGCCGCGAAGATCAAGGTCGAGTACCGCGAGCTGCCGGTCGTCACCGACGAGGCCTCCGCCCTCGCCCCGGACGCGATCCTCGTCCACGAGAACCGCGACGACCACCACGCCCGCCACGTCCCGCACCCGAACATCGTGCACCGCCAGCCGATCCTCCGCGGCGACGCCGAAGCGGCCGCGAGGAAGGCCGACTTCATCGTCAAGGGCGAGTACACCTTCGGCATGCAGGACCAGGCATTCCTCGGCCCGGAGTCCGGCCTCGCCGTGCCGGACGAGGACGGCGGCGTCCACCTCTACATCGCCACCCAGTGGCTGCACTCCGACCTGCGCCAGATCGCGCCCGTCCTCGGCCTGCCCGAGAAGAAGGTGCGCATGACGCTGTCCGGCGTCGGCGGTGCCTTCGGCGGTCGCGAGGACCTGTCGATGCAGATCCACGCCTGCCTGCTGGCGCTGCGTACGGGCAAGCCCGTCAAAATCGTCTACAACCGCTTCGAGTCCTTCTTCGGGCACGTCCACCGCCACCCCGCCAAGCTCCACTACGAGCACGGCGCCACGAAGGACGGCAAGCTCACCCACGTGAAGTGCCGCATCGTGCTGGACGGCGGAGCGTACGCCTCCGCCTCCCCGGCGGTCGTCGGCAACGCCTCCTCGCTGTCGATCGGCCCGTACGTGGTCGACGACGTCGACATCGAGGCCATCGCCCTCTACACCAACAACCCGCCCTGCGGCGCCATGCGCGGCTTCGGCGCGGTCCAGGCGTGCTTCGCCTACGAGGCGCAGATGGACAAGCTGGCGAAGAAGCTCGGCATGGACCCGGTGGAGTTCCGGCGGCTCAACGCCATGGAACAGGGCACCATCATGCCGACCGGGCAGCCCGTCGACTCCCCGGCACCGGTCGCCGAACTCCTGCGCCGCGTCAAGGCGATGCCGATGCCGCCGGAGCGCCAGTGGGAGTCCAGCGAGGGCGCGGACGTACGGCAGCTACCCGGCGGTCTGTCCAACACCACGCACGGCGAAGGCGTCGTACGCGGTGTCGGCTACGCGGTCGGCATCAAGAACGTCGGCTTCTCCGAGGGCTTCGACGACTACTCCACCGCCAAGGTGCGCATGGAGGTCCTCGCGGGTGAGCCCGTCGCCACCGTGCACACGGCCATGGCGGAGGTCGGCCAGGGCGGCGTCACCGTCCACGCGCAGATCGCCCGCAGCGAGCTGGGCGTCACCCAGGTGACCATCCACCCGGCGGACACGCAGGTGGGCAGCGCCGGCTCGACGTCCGCGTCGCGGCAGACGTACGTCACCGGCGGCGCCGTCAAGAACTCCTGCGAGCTGGTCCGCGAGAAGGTCCTGGAGATCGGGCGCCGCAAGTTCGGCTCCTACCACCCGGCCTGGGCCACGGCCGAGCTGCTCCTGGAGGGCGGCAAGGTCGTCACCGACGGCGGCGAGGTCCTCGCCGACCTGGTGGACGTCCTGGCGGGCGAGGCCGTAGAGGTCGAGGCCGAATGGCGGCACCGGCCGACCGAGGCCTTCGACCTGCGCACCGGCCAGGGCAACGGCCACGTCCAGTACTCCTTCGCCGCGCACCGCGCCGTCGTCGAGGTCGACACCGAGCTCGGCCTGGTGAAGGTGATCGAGCTGGCCTGCGCCCAGGACGTCGGCAAGGCGCTCAACCCGCTGTCCGTCATCGGCCAGATCCAGGGTGGTACGACCCAGGGTCTCGGTATGGCGGTCATGGAGGAGATCGTCGTCGACCCCAGGACGGCGAAGGTGAAGAACCCCTCCTTCACCGACTACCTCATCCCCACGATCCTCGACACGCCGACCATCCCCGTCGACGTGCTCGAACTCGCCGACGACCACGCCCCGTACGGGCTGCGCGGCGTCGGCGAGGCCCCCACCCTGTCGTCGACCCCGGCCGTCCTCGCGGCGATCCGGGACGCGACCGGGCTGGAGCTGAACCGGACGCCGGTACGGCCGGAGCACCTCACCGGCACGGCGTAAGGAATCCCGTAAAGCCCTCCGGGCGGTGTGTGGGAACGTCACACACTCCGCCGCGCCGCCCGGAGTACTCCTGTTGCCGCACCGCTCGTGGTGGCCGGAGAACCAGCAAGTACCAGCAATGCAGATCCTGTTCGTTCGTCTCGGGCCGTCCCCCGGGTCGTGCGGCCGAAGCACTTTCCCAAATCCCGCAGCCGCGCACGTGGTTGATCGACCGTCAGGGTGGTCGATGCGGGTGCCCCTTTGAACCTTGGGAGTAGGCCCACATGACCCAGCAGTCACTGGAGCCCACGACCACTGCCGAAGACGCGGGCGAAGGCACCCGCGTCGCCGCCGGCAGGTCGTGGCTCGACCGGTACTTCCACATATCCCACAGAGGATCCACGGTCGCGCGTGAGGTGCGCGGCGGCATCACCACCTTCATGGCGATGGCGTACATCCTCCTGCTCAACCCTCTGATCCTGTCCGGCAAGGACGCGGCGGGGGACACCCTCGCGCAGAAGGCGCTCATCACCGCGACCGCGTTCGCGGCGGCCTTCACCACGCTGCTGATGGGCTTCTTCGGCAAGGTGCCGCTCGCCCTGGCAGCCGGCCTGTCCGTCTCGGGCGTGCTCGCCTCGCAGGTCGCCCCGCAGATGACCTGGCCGCAGGCCATGGGCATGTGTGTGATGTACGGCGTCGTCATCATGCTGCTGGTCGTCACCGGCCTGCGCGAGATGATCATGAACGCGATCCCGCTCGCGCTGAAGCACGCGATCACCATGGGGATCGGCATGTTCGTGGCGCTGATCGGCCTGGTGAAGGCCGGGTTCGTGCACCCGGGCAAGGCGACCCCGCTCAGCCTCGGCCCGACCGGCGAACTGGCCGGCTGGCCGGTCCTGCTCTTCGCGATCACCCTCCTCGCGATCTTCATGCTCCAGGCGCGCGGCATCCCCGGCGCGATCCTGATCGGCATCATCGGCGGCACCGTGGTCGCCGCCGTCCTCAACGCGGCCGGCGCCATCGACCCCAAGCAGTGGGCGGGCGGCGTCGCTCCCGAACTGCACGGCAGCGCCGTCTCCATGCCGGACTTCTCCATCTTCGGCGACGTAGAGTTCGGCGGTTGGGGCGAGGTCGGCGCGATGACCGTCGGCATGATCGTGTTCACGCTCGTGCTCGCCGGGTTCTTCGACGCGATGGCGACGATCATCGGCGTCGGCACCGAGGCCAAGCTCGCCGACGACAAGGGCCGGATGCCGGGCCTGTCCAAGGCGCTGTTCATCGACGGCGCGGGCGGCGCGATCGGCGGTGTGTCCGGCGCGTCCGGCCAGACGGTGTTCGTCGAGTCGGCGACCGGCGTGGGCGAGGGTGCCCGCACGGGCCTCTCCTCGGTCGTCACCGGCCTGTTCTTCGCGGCCTGTCTGTTCTTCACGCCGCTCACGGCCATCGTGCCGGGCGAGGTCGCGGCGGCCGCGCTGGTGGTCATCGGCGCCATGATGATGATGAACGCGCGGCACGTGGACTGGGCCGACCGGGCCACCGCGATCCCGGTGTTCCTCACCGTGGTGATCATGCCGTTCACGTACTCGATCACCGCGGGCGTCGCGGCCGGTGTCATCTCGTACGTCGCCATCAAGCTCGCTCAGGGCAAGGCACGGGAGATCGGGGCGTTCATGTGGGCCCTGACAGGCATCTTCCTGGTCTTTTTCGCCCTCAATCCCATTGAGAGCTGGATGGGCGTGCACTAGTCACCGCGTGAAGCGCCCTCCACACGACCGCTTCAAGGAGGCCGACAGATGCTGGACATCGCCGAAGAGCTGCACGGCTGGGTCGAGCGGGGACGCGACTTCGCCGTGGCCACCGTGGTGGCCGTCGCCGGCAGCGCACCCCGCCGGCCCGGCGCCGCCCTCGGGGTGGACGCGGACGGCACGGCGATCGGCTCGGTCTCCGGTGGCTGTGTGGAGGGCGCGGTGTACGAGCTGTGCCGACAGGCGCTCCAGGACGGCGAGACCGTCCTGGAGCGCTTCGGCTACAGCGACGAGGACGCCTTCGCGGTCGGTCTGACCTGCGGGGGCGTCATCGACATCCTGGTCACGCCGGTCCGGGCCGGGGACCCGGCCCGCCCGGTGCTCGCGACCGCGCTGCGGGCGGCCGCGGGCAGGGAGGCGGCGGCGGTCGCTCGGGTGGTGTCCGGGCCACGGGAACTGCTGGGGCTCGCGCTGCTCGTGCGTCCCGACGGTTCCTACGACGGCGGCTTCGGCGCCCACCCCGAACTGGACCGCACGGTCGCGGCGGAGGCGGGCGCGTTCCTGGACGCCGGCCGCACCGGCACCCTGGAGATCGGCGAACAGGGCTCGCGCTGCGGAGCCCCGCTCACGGTGCTGGTCGAGTCCTCGGTCCCGCCGCCCCGGATGATCGTCTTCGGCGCGATCGAATTCGCCTCGGCGCTGGTGCGGATCGGCAAGTTCCTGAACTACCACGTGACCGTGTGCGACGCCCGCCCGGTCTTCGCGACGAGGGCCCGCTTCCCGGAGGCCGACGAGATCGTCGTCGAGTGGCCGCACAAGTACCTGGAGCGCACGGAGGTGGACGCGCGGACCGTCCTGTGCGTGCTCACCCACGACGCCAAGTTCGACGTGCCCCTGCTCCGGCTGGCGCTGCGGCTGCCGGTGGCGTACATCGGCGCGATGGGCTCCCGCCGAACCCACCTGGACCGGAACGAACGCCTGAGAGAAGTCGGCGTCACCGAACTGGAGTTGGCCCGGCTGCGGTCCCCGATCGGCCTGGACCTCGGCGCCCGTACGCCCGAGGAGACGGCCCTGTCGATCGCTTCCGAGATCGTCGCCGACCGGCGTGGCGGCAGCGGCGTCTCACTGACGGGCGCGCACACGCCGATCCATCACGACGCGACGTCCACGTCGTCCTCGCCGGCGGGGCGGATCGGATCGGTGGCCTGAACCCGCGGCACCGGCTGGTCGGGCCAGGCGAAGGCGTACGCCGGATCGCCGCCCCGGCCGATCCTGACGTACCGCAGGAGCTCGCGGACGATCCCCGCGTTGCCCATGGCCCACCCGGTCTCCGGTTCCAGGTCGCTCGGGGTGGCGCGGTGCTCGACGTTGGACCAGCGGGCGCCGTCGGTGTCCCGGGTGGCGTGGGCGGCGATGTCGGCGACGAGGACGTTCGCGAACTCGGGGGAGTCCCCCTGCTCGGCGATCCGGTCGCAGGCCAGGGCCAGGACGCCCGCGGTGCCGCAGCAGCGGCCGTTGTTGTCCCAGAAGCCGGGGCGCAGCCGGCGGGGCAGACCACAGTGCGTGACCGTGTGCCAGCAGCGGTCGGCGAGGGCCGACCAGGCGGGCTCGGAGGTGATGTCCCGCAGCAGCCGGAACACATGGGCGTCACCGGCCGGACCGTGACACCAGCCGTAGCTGTGGCGCGCGATCTGCCCGGAGCCGTACTGCGGGTCGGAGTGCGGCACGAGGAAACCGTCGGGTCCGCCCTCGTCGCGCGCCACGACGTCCGCGACCCCGGCCCGCCCCAGCTCGACGAGATCCGCGCGGCCGGTGGCCGACCCGACGGCGGCCAGCGCGTACGCGATCCCGAGCGTGCCGTGCGACATGTGGTGCAGCCGCGACTCGATGCCGCGCCGGAACTCCCACGTGACACCCGCCGCTGTCGTCTCGGCCGTCCGCGTGTACGGCTCCAGCGCCCGTACGGCCAGCTCGGCGTCGTCCGCCGCCAACGCGCCAAGACCGATCCCCGCGTTGCCGCCCATCAGCTCGAACAGCTCGCTCCAGCGCGTCCCGTCGAACCGTGACCGCACCCCGTCGAGGGCGCGACCGGCGGCCAGGTCGCCGTCCGGGTACCCGAGTTCGCGATGGACGGTCCGCAGGACGAGCGCGATGCCGGTGAGCCCGAAGTAGAGCGAGTCGTCCGGGAACTCGTCGACCACGTCGACCAGGGAACGCGCGGCGCGCAGCGCCAGATCGGCATACGGGTCGTCCCCGAAGTGCCGCCACGCCTCCAACAGCACCGGCACGATCCCGGCCGTACCGTTGTAGAGCATGGGGTCGACTTCGTCGTCCGAGGGCCTGACGGGCCACCCGAGCCCACCGTGCCCCGTCTCCCGCGCACCGGAGACCATCCAGCGCAGGCCGTCCGCCGCGAGTGCCTCGACCTCGCTCGACTCCACCGCCACAGTCACCATGCCCTCCCCGTCGACCCGCCCGACACCCGTCACGGCCGCCGCAGCAGCCGGTTCACCGCCCGACCGAACACATACCGAGCCGTACGCTCCACCACACCGTCCAGGACCCCCGGCACGAACCGCACCCGCAGCTCCTCCCGCCACACCACACGTGCCCGTCCGCCCGGCCCGGGCCGGACCTCGATCTCGGCCCAGCCCGTGATCACGCGGCCCCGCTTCTCCAGCCGGCACCGGCCGGGTGTGTCGTCGTCGCCCGGCGGCTGCCACACCGTCACCTCCATCGGGTCGTCGAAGGACAGCGGGCCCAGGCCGGAGCGGGCGACGAAGACGGTGCCCACCCGGGTCGGTGCCGGGGGTGTGACGCGGACGCCGGTCAGGGGGACGACGTCGGCGTGGCGGGGCCACTCCGTCAGGCGTCGCCACGCCTCCGTGAGGGAGAGCGGAACCGTGCGTTCGAGGAGGAAGTTCGCCACGGACGCGATCTTACGGAACGGTCCTGTGGGATCCGGCCTGGTCAGGGCGCGGTCGTATACGGGTCGTGGGGGGGGGGCGGCCCGCCCCCCCCCCGCCCGCGCCCCCCCCCCCCCCCCCCGGAGCGGCGGCGCCCCACCCAGCGGCCACGGCGGGGAGATAAGCCCCCACCACGCCCCGCCGCAGCAG
>NZ_JBITES010000010.1:64631-434716 GCF_044455405.1 Streptomyces sp. NPDC051243
GACTCGTGGGGGGGGGGGGGGGGGGGGGGGGGGGGGGGGGGGGGGTGTTGTGGGGGGGGGGGGGGGGGGGGCCGCCCCCCCCCCCCGCGGCCGGTGCCTGCCTCACCGTCCGCCTCAGCGGCGGCGCCCAACCGAGCGACCACGGCGGGGAGATCAGCCACCTCGACGCCCAGCGGCTGCAGGTGAACGGCGTTTGGTACAGAGCTGAACAGGCCGGGCGACAGGGCTGGTCCGTCGTCTTCCGACAGCGGAGCAGCGCGTCGCCCGGCCTGTTCGGCGGATCAACCGGTCACTGGGCGTAGAACGTGGCGTCCGCCCGGTCCGTCGCCGTGCTCAGTGCCTGCACCCGCAGCAGGTAGTCGTAGTGCCGGAGGTAACGCCCGGCGTAGTTGTACGACTCGTACGAGACGCCCGCGGAGTCGGACAGCCCGGCACGCCTGTGGAAGCTCGCGTCGCTCGCGAACTGCGCGGTGCCGTCGTTCTTCTCCAGCCACACCTCGAAGTTCTTGTGCCGCAGGTAGTAGCCGGGGAAGTTGGCCGACTCCAGGGACACCGTGCCGCTGCCCGTCAGGCCGGTGACCACGCGGAACTGCGAGTCGGCCAGCGGGGAGACGTTGGCCTCGATACGGGCCCGGTACTCCCAGTGCCGGATGAACCGGTCCGCGAAGTTGTACGACGACAGGCGCTGCGGTGTGACCCCGTCGGCCACCGGGATGCCGAAGTCGGGGGTGCCGTCGGCCTTCCAGTACAGCTTCTGGAAGCGGGTGCGGCGGTTGGGGTCGGCGAGCGCGTCGCCGCTGATGTTCTTGTAGTCGCGGTCGTGGTAGACGAGGATGTCCGACTTGCCGTCCTCGGAGACGGTGAAGCTGTTGTGACCGGGACCGTACTGGCCGGTGGCGTCGTTGCTCTTGAAGACCGGCTCGGGGTTCTTGGTCCAGGAGGCCGGGTTCATCAGGTCGGCCGTGGCATCGGCGGTCAGCAGGCCGAGGCAGTAGTTGGCGTCGGTGGCGCTGGCGGAGAAGGTCATGAAGACCTTGCTGCCGTGCTGGATGAAGGCCGGGCCTTCGTTGACCGTCGCGCCGACCTTCTCCCAGGCGTGGGTGGGCCGGGCGATCATCACGGGGCTGCCGGTGATGGTCCAGGGGCTGGACATCCGGGCCAGGTAGATGTTGGTGCCCGCGCCCACGGCGGGGTCGTGCTGCGCCCAGCTGAGGTAGCGGGTGCCGTTGTGCACGAACGTCGTGGCGTCGAGCGAGAAGGTGTCCAGGGGCAGGGAGATGCGGCCTTTCTCGGTCCAGGTGCCCGTGAGCGGGTTCGCGGAGCTGGACTCCAGGACGTACGGCCGGATCCGCCACTTGTCGTTGGACCAGCCGGCGGTGAAGTAGACGTACCACTTGCCGTCGATGAAGTGGATCTCCGGGGCCCATATGTGGGCGCCCATCTCACCGCTCGCGTGCTTGGTCCAGATCGTGGTCTCCGGCGCGGTGGAGAGCCCCTGCAGAGTGGTGGCCCGGCGCATGACGATCCTGTCGTACGCCGGAACGGTCGCCGTGAAGTAGTAGAAGCCGTCGGTGTGCTTGAAGATGTGTGGATCGGCGCGCTGCAGCGCGATCGGGTTGGTGAAGGTCACGGCGGGGGAGGCGGGCACGGCCGCCTGGGCGGCGGGACCGGGCCCGGCGAGGCAGGCCGCGAGGGCCATCAGGACGGCTGTGAGCAGCCGTACGGCGTTGCGTCTCAAGGTGCTTCTCCAATGCGGGAGTGGGAAGTTCAGGTCGTGGGGACGAGGCGCCACTGCTGGCAGTTGTTGTTCAGCCAGGTCCACTGCCGTACGTCGGTGCCGTTCGTGGTGCCGCAGTCGGCCACGTCGGCGACCTTGCCGGTGGCCTCGTTGACGATCCGGACGTGGTCGCCGCTCGCGGTGAGGACCAGGCGGTAGCGCTGGCACTTGTTGTTGAGCCACGACCACTGGCGGATGTCCGTGCCGTCGGCGGCGGAGCACTCGGCGGTGTCCATCACCTTGCCGGTGGCGACGTTGACCAGCCGGTTGGTGTCGTCGCCGAGGTCCTCGACCTTCCACTTCTGGTTGGCGCCGCCGGTGCAGGTCCACTGGAAGATGTTCGTGCCGTCGGCGGTGTTGCCGCCGTTCACGTCCAGGCACTTGCCGCTGTTCCGGTTGACGAGGGTGTACGCCGTCGGCGTCGCCGCCGTCTCGCCGGACGGGCCGGGCAGGGTGGTGCCGAGGGCGACGGGGGTGCCGAAGTTCGGGGTGCCGTCGGCGTTCCAGGTGAACTTCTGGGCGCGGGTGGTGCGTCCGTTGCCGCAGCCGCCGTTCGACGTGGAGTTGGCGTGGTAGACGATCCAGTTCTCGGTGCCGTCGGGTGAGGTGAAGAAGCCGTTGTGGCCCGGGCCGTACACGCTGTTGGCGTCACTGCGCTGGAAGACCGGGGTCTGCTTCTTGGTCCAGGAGGCAGGGTTGAGCGGGTCGGAGCCGGTCAGCTCCAGCTGGCCGAGCTTGTAGTCGGGGGTGCCGCAGAAGCTCGCGGAGTAGGTGAGGAAGGTGCGACCGCCCCGGTAGAGCGGCTCGGGGCCCTCGTTGACGGGGGAGCCGGAGCGCTCCCAGTCCAGCGTCGGGCTGGAGATGATGGTGAAGGTGCTGCTGGCCAGCGTGTACGGATTGCTCATCGGCGCGATGACCAGGCTCTGCGCACTGCCGTTGATGAACCCGCTGCCCACCAGGTACAGCCTGTTGTTCGCCTGCAGCACACTCGCGTCGATCAGCCAGCCGCCCGGCGTGAGGTTCGATCCGGTGAGCGAGCCCTTGTAGGTGTACGGCCCCATCGGGTCGGTGCCGGAGCTCTCCAGCACATGCGTGCGCTGGGAGTCGCAGCAGGCGACACCGCTCTGGCCGGCCGAGTAGTAGACGTACCAACGGCCGTTCAGGAAGTGCATCTCCGGCGCCCAGATGTTGGTGTTGCGGGTCGACGTCGTGTCCGACCACACCTGCACGTTGGGCGCGGTGGCGAGGCCGGCGAGCGTCGGTGACTTGCGGATGCCGAGGATGCCGGTGAACGTCGTGGTGATCAGGTAGTAGTTGCCGTCGTGGTACTGCAGCCACGGGTCGGCGCCCTTGGACGACTTCAGCGGGTTCGTGTACGGGCGGCCCTCCGCCGCGGACGCCGGCTGTGTCGTCGCCACCAGGGCGAGGAGGGCCGCGAGTACGCAGAGGATCAGCGATCTGCGGCGTTCCCTGAGAGGCCGGTATGACATCCGGGGCATACGAGACCATCCATGTCCGTAATTTCGAACGGAGTTCGTTATTCCGATCGTGATTGGGACAGAAGATAAAAGTGGGCCAGGTCTGCGTCAACGGTTTCGTCATCGGCGCTTAACAAACCGGCGTGCGGACGCACACCCTGCGCGGGTACGCGATCATGCGCTTGCCCGTTCAGGTGATGAACCGCCCAATGCGCCTGCGTTCGCCCAACTGCCCCCGTATTCAAGGCACATGGACATTCACCGCGCGCCTGCCGGCCCGACCGGCCTCTCCCGTCGGCAGTTCACGACCGCATCGGCCACGGCCGCCGGACTGGCCGCGCTCACTCCCGCATCCGCGGTGGCCGCACCCGCCGCCCCGCACCGACCGAAGTCCACCGCCGACTGGGACACCTGCCTGGCCGTGGCCCGCGCCCTGCTCCTGGTCGACGACCACGACCGGCCGCTCGCGCCGGCGTACCGGAAGATCCTCGACTCCGGTCTCCCGCGTGCGAAGACGAAGACGGCCAGGAAGATCCTCGTCGTCGGCGCGGGGCCCGCCGGCCTGGTCGCGGCCTGGCTGCTGAAACGGGCCGGGCACCACGTCACGCTCGTCGAGGCCAACGGCAACCGCGTCGGCGGCCGGATCAAGACCTTCCGCACCGGCGGCCACGAGCAGGCGGCCCAGGCCTTCGCCGATCCGGCCCAGTACGCGGAGGCCGGCGCCATGCGCATCCCCGGCAACCATCCCCTGGTCATGCAGCTGATCGACCAGCTCGGCCTGAAGCGCCGCCGGTTCCACCTCCTCGACGTCGATGCCGAGGGCAAGCCCGTCAACAACGCCTGGCTGCACGTCAACGGCGTCCGCGTGCGCCGCTCCGAGTACGCGAGGTCGCCGCGCCGGGTCAACCGCTCCTTCGGCGTGCCCCGCGAGTACTGGGACACCCCCTCCTCGACCATCCTGCGCCGCGCCCTGGACCCCGTACGCGACGAGTTCAGCACCGTCGGCCCGGACGGCAAGCGCGTCGACAAACCGATGCCCGAGCGGCTGCGGGGCTGGGCGCGGGTCGTGCAGCAGTACGGCGACTGGTCGATGTACCGCTTTCTGACCGAGGAGGCGGGCCTCGACGAGCGGACCATCGACCTCATCGGCACCCTGGAGAACCTCACCTCGCGGCTGCCGCTCTCCTTCATCCACAGTTTCATCAGCCAGTCCCTGATCAGCCCCGACACCGCGTTCTGGGAGCTCGTCGGCGGTACGGCGACCCTGCCGGACGCGCTGCTGAAGGAGGTCGCCGACGTGCTGCGCCTCGACCGGCGCGCGACCCACATCGAGTACTGGGCACCCGGCCGGCCCGGCGCCGACGACACCTCCCACGTCGGCGAGAAGGGGCCGCACGTCTGGATCGACACGGTCTCCGAGGGGCGGGACGGCAAGGTCGTGCGCGAGGAGTTCACCGCCGACCTGGCGATCGTCACGGTGCCCTTCTCCGGGCTCAGGCAGGTGCAGGTCAGCCCGCTGATGTCGTACAAGAAGCGGCGCGCGGTGGCCGAGCTGCACTACGACAGCGCGACCAAGGTGCTGCTCGAGTTCAGCCGGCGCTGGTGGGAGTTCACCGAGGCCGACTGGAAACGCGAGCTCGACGCCGTACGGCTCGGACTCTACGACGAGTACCGCAAGGGCGCGGCGCCCGCCGACGGCAGCCTCCTCGGCGCCCACCCCTCCGTCCCGGCCGGCCACATCAGCGACGCCCAGCGCGTGCACTACGCCGCCAACCGCTGGGCCACCCGCGACCAGCCCGAGGCGGCGCACATCATCGGCGGCGGCTCGGTCTCCGACAACTCCAACCGCTTCATGATCAACCCGTCCCACCGCGTCGACGGCAGCGAGGGCGGCGTCGTCCTGGCCTCCTACAGCTGGGCCGACGACGCCTCCCGCTGGGACTCCCTCGACGAGGACGCCCGTTATCCGCACGCGCTGCGGGGCCTGCAACAGGTCTACGGCCAGCGCGTCGAGGTGTTCTACACCGGGGCCGGGCGCACCCAGAGCTGGCTGCGCGATCCGTACGCGTACGGCGAGGCGTCCGTGCTCCTTCCCGGCCAGCACACGGAGCTGCTGGAGGCCATCCGCACCCCTGAGGGACCGCTGTACTTCGCCGGGGACCACACCTCGGTGAAGCCGTCGTGGATCGAGGGTGCCGTCGAGTCGGGCGTGCGGGCGGCACTGGAGGCCCACGGGAACTGAGCCTGCGCCGGGCTCCACCGGGACTCCGCTACGAGCCCGCCAGGGGCTGTTCCGTCCAGATCACCTTGCCGTTCGCCGTGTACCGCGTGCCCCACCGCTCGGCGAACTGCGCCACCAGGAACAGCCCCCGGCCGCCCTCGTCCGTCGTGGCCGCGCTGCGCAGATGCGGGGCGGTGCTGCTGCCGTCGCAGACCTCGCAGATCAGGGCGCGGTCGCGGATCAGCCGGACGCGGATGGGGCCGGTCGCGTGGCGCAGGGCGTTGGTGACCAGCTCGCTGAGGATCAGCTCGGTGGTGAACGCCTCCTCCGTGAGGCCCCAGTCGTCCAGCGTGCGGGTGGCCGCCGCCCGGACCCGGGCCACCGCGGCGGGGTCGTCCGGTACGTCCCAGGCCGCCGTGCGGTCGGCGGGGAGCAGCCGCGTCCGGGCGACGACAAGGGCGACGTCGTCGCGCGGCCGCTCCGGCAGCAGGGACTCCAGAACCGCCCGGCAGGTCTCCTCGGGCGTGCGGCCGTGCGTCGGCGGCGCCGCGGCGAGCGCCCCGCGCAGCAGCTCGAGCCCTGCGTCGATGTCCCGTCCCTGGTGCTCGACCAGCCCATCCGTGTAGAGGACAAGGCCGCTGCCCTCGGGAAGCCGCAGCTCGGTCGCCTCGAAGGGCAGGCTGCCGCTCAGGCCCAGCGGCGGCCCGCCGGGGACGGTGGGGAACTCGACGCGGCCGTCGGGGTGGACGAGGGCCGGTTCGAGGTGGCCGGCGCGGGAGAGGGTGCACAGCCCGGTGGACGGGTCGTACACGGCGTACAGACACGTCGCTCCGGTGACCGGCGCGATCTCTCCGTCGCCGCCGCCCTCGTCCTGGTCGATGCGGGCGACCAGCTCGTCCAGATGGCCGAGGAGTTCGTCGGGCGGGAGGTCCAGGGTGGAGAAGTTGTGGACCGCCGTCCGCAGCCGTCCCATCGTGGCCGCCGCGTGCAGACCGTGCCCCACGACGTCCCCCACGACCAGCGCCACCCGCGCCCCCGGCAGCGGGATGACGTCGAACCAGTCCCCGCCGACCCCGCCCTGGGCCGCGTGCGCGGGCAGATAGCGGTAGGCGACGTCGAGGGCGCTCTGGTCCGGCAGGGCCCGGGGCAGCAGGCTGCGCTGGAGGGTGACCGCCAGGGTGTGCTCGCGGGTGTAGCGGCGGGCGTTGTCGATGCTGACCGCGGCGCGCGCCACCAGCTCCTCGGCGAGGGAGATGTCTTCCTGCTCGAAGGGGTCGGGCCGGTCCGCGCGCCAGAAGGTGGCCATGCCCATGATGACGCCGCGGGCGCGCAGCGGGACCGTCAGCATCGCGTGGATGCCGAAGTCGACGAGCCTGCGGGCGTTGTCCGGATCCTGCTTCTGCCAGCCGGTGAAGGCGGGCATGTCCGGCTCAAGGACCGACGTGCCCGTGCCGAAGCCGAAGGCCTGCGGAGTGTCCTTGGCGAAGTGGATCAGCTTGCCGATCGGATAGAGGGGGCTGCCCTCCCGTACGCCCCGGAAGGCGACCCGGCGCATATCGGTACGGCCCTCCTTCGGCTCCTCGCCGCGCAGCACCGGGTCCGCCAGGTCGACGGAGACGAAGTCGGCGAACCGCGGCACCGCGAAGTCGGCCAGCTCCTGCGAGGTGCGCGTGACATCCAGGGTGGTGCCGATCTCCAGCCCCGCGTCGTACAGCAGCTTCAGCCGCTCCCGCGCGACGTCCGCCCTGCCGGTCATGGTCCGCAGCTCGGTGGTGTCCCGCAGCGTGGCCACGCTGCCCGGCGGCCCGCCGTCCCGGTCGGTCGCGCGCTGGCTGACCGCCAGCAGCCGGCCCTGCGTGAGGTGCACCTCGTCGGTGGCGTCGCGCCCGGAGGTGAACAGCTGGGCGAGGTCGCTGCCGATGCCCAGGGCGAGACAGGGCCGGCCCTCCGCGTCCGCCGCCAGCCCGAGCAGCCGGCGCGCCTCGTCGTTCGCGAGCGCCAGGCGCCGCTTGCCGTCCAGGATCAGGACCCCCTCCCGTACGGAGTGCAGGACGGCGTCGTGGTGCTCGTACATCCGCGTCATCTCCTCGGGCCCGAGCCCGTGGGTCTGCCGCAGCAGCCGTCGGCTGACCAGCGCGGTCCCGCCGGTGGCGAGGGCGAGCGCGACCGCCGCCGAGCCCAGCACCCACGGCAGCTGGTGGTCCACGACCCCGCCCACGCTGGCCAGCGTCACACCCGCGGCCACCAGGCCGACGACCTCGCCGCCCTCGTCGGTCACGGGGACCACGGCCCGCACGGACGGCCCCAGGGTTCCGGTGTACGTCTCCCGCACGACCCCGCCCGCCGCGGCCGGGGCGATGGTGCCGACGAAGTGCTTGCCGATCTGCTCGGGGTTGGGGTGGGTGTAGCGGATCCCGTCCTTGGTCATCACCACGATGAAGTCCACGTCGGTCGCCGCGCGCGCCGCCTCGGCACGCGGCTGGAGCACCGACGACGGATCGGGCTGCGCCAGGGCGTCGACGACGCCCGGCGAGTGCGCGAAGGCCTCGGCCACCGCGAGGGAGCGGTTACGGGCCTCCCGCTCGGTGTCGGTGCGGACCTGCAGCACCAGGGCCACCACCGCGGCGACGACGAGAAGCACGACGATCGCCGCCTGCAGCACGAAGACCTGCTGGGCGACGGTGCGTGCGCTCAACGTCGAGCGCAGGCGGCCGAGGAATCCGGCCATGCCTCTTTTCTAACACCGTTGGGTGGAGGCGGGCAGCGTGTGGGCCGAGGGGAGGGGGCTTCGGGTTCCGTTCGTGCGGTCAGCCGATCTGCGGTGAGCAGCAATCCATGCGGGCGGTGGTGGACGGCGAACGGGGGACGGGGGCCCCGGCGGCCTTCGGCTTGTGGAGCAGGAGGAGGGCCGCGTCGTCGTGGAGGCGGCCGCCGACGTGGGCGAGCAGTTCGTCGTGGAGGGCGGTGACGGTGCGGGTCGGCTCGTCGCTGGTGTGGCGGGCCAGGCCCTCGGCGAGCGGGTAGAACTCGCGGGCGTGGTTGCGGGCCTCGGTGACACCGTCGGTGTACAGCAGCAGCTGGTCGCCGTCGGCGAAGGGCAGCACCTGCAGCGTCGGCGTCTCGCCCGAGAGGGTGCGCAGCCCGAGGGGCGGGGCCGGACGGTCCGGGTCCACCGGGACCACGACGGAGTCGCGCACCAGCAGCGGCGGCGCGTGGCCGCAGTTGACCACCTCCAGCTGGCCTTCCCCGGGGTACCCGGCGACCACGGCGGTGACGAAGTCGTCGCTGCCCAGGTTGCGCGCCAGGCTCCGCTCGATCCGCGCGACGACGGCGAGGAGGTCGGGCTCGTCGTGGGCGGCCTCGCGGAAGACACCGAGCACCAGCGCGGCGGTCCCCACGGCGGGCAGCCCCTTGCCGCGTACATCGCCGACGATCAGCCTGACCCCGTACGGCGTCGACACGAGCGCGTAGAGGTCGCCGCCGATCCGGGCCTCCGCCGCGGCGGCGCTGTAGCGCACGGCCACGCGGAACGGCCCGACCGTCGCCGGTATGGGCTGCAGCAGCGCGTGCTGGGCGGCCTCGGCGACGGAGCGGACCGCCGCCAGCACCCGCTCGCGCCGCCCCCGCAGCACGCTGGTGAGGCCGCACGCCAGGGTGACCACCGTGAGCGCGGCGAGCGCGATCGCCAGCTCGGTGCCGGGGGCGCCGCCGCGGACGCCGAGGACCACGCTCAGGGCGACCGCGAGCAGCCCCACGAGAACCACACAGCGCGGCCCGCAGGTGGTGGCGGCGAGTGCGGGGCATGTGGCGAGCAGCGGTACCCATGTCATCCCCGATCCGCCGATGAGATCGAAGAGCACCAGGGCGGAGACGATCAGTATCGGCAGTACGGGGGTAACGGCGACCAACCGCCTCGGCCAGTGGTCACGACCGTGGTCTGGGGCGTGGCTCATGTCTTTGTCCGCTGTCCTCACCTGTGCGCGGGGCATGCACCCTCGTTTATGTCCGGTTTATTCATGAAATCGGGTGAAGCCCGGACGGGACAAGGACCGCAATTTCAGATAGTGAGCGACAGCCCTCTGGTCACCCGGCTCGCGGTCGGGATCAGGCGTGCCCTGATCTCCTCCAGCCGGGAGAGCCGGTCGGCGCGCAGCGAGACGCCGAGCGAGCCGAGCGTGTTTCCGCTGTAGACGGGCACCGCGACACAGACCGTGCCGAGGGAGTACTCCTCCAGGTCGGTCACGGCCGGGGCCATCGGCTCGGCCGCGAGCCGCCGGAGCAGCTCCGGGCGGTCGGTGATCGTCCTGGGCGTGAGGTCGGCGAGCGCGTGCCGGGAGAGGTAGTCCTTGCGTGACTCCTCGTCCAGCTCGCGCAGCACCGACTTGCCCAGCGCCGTGGCGTGCCCGGCGTCCTCGAACCCCACCCAGAGGTCGACACGGGGGGCGCGCGGTCCGTCGACGATCTCCGCCACCCGGATCTCGCCCTCCTCGTAGAAGGTGAGGTAGGCGGCCGTCGACAGCTCGTCCCGCAGCGCGGCGAGGGTGGGGCGGATCCGGCTGAGCAGCGCCTGCGTCCGGCCCGCCGTGTGCAGCGTCTGGAGCCGCTCGCCCAGGATGAACCCGCCGTCGTCGAGCTTGCGCACATATCCGTCGTGGACCAGCGTCCGCAGCAGGTGGTACGCCGTGGCCAGGGGCAGGCCCGTCTCCCGGGCCAGCTGCTTGGCGGGCGCGCCGTTCTCGTGCGCGCTCACCGCCTCCAGCAGGCGGAAGGCGCGCTGGACGGACGAGATGAGCGTAGGGCCGGTCTCAGCACCCATACGAACAGCGTGCGCCGGGCGCGGGCCGCGGGCAACCAGGGCCTGCCGACGGACCGGGCCGGCTCCTGTCCGGCGGACGGCGGACCAGGCCGGCTCCCGGAAACGGCGTCTTCCTGGCCGCCGGTGGCACGGGGCGAACTGGCGGGGGCGGACCGGGTCCTCGGCACCGCGGGCGGCAACTCGGTCGTGCCGCTCGACGTCGACTGTTTCGGCAGGGCACGCGCGGGGACGGGCGGGAGGTTACGCCCGCGGGGACGGTGCGGTGCCGCCAGGTCGCCCCGTGCCACGTCGCCATGATCCGCCGAGTCCGCCGGACAGGTCCTACAGGACCCGCGCGACGAGCAGTGCGACGTCGTCGTGGTCGTCGGGGTGACGCAGCCCGTACAGCAGCAGGTCGCAGGTCTCCTCCAGAGGGCGGCCGGGTTCGTCGAGGAAGCCGAGGAGGACGTTCAGGCGGTCGTCGATGGGATGGTGGCGGGTCTCGACGAGGCCGTCGGTGTAGAGGACCAGCAGATCGCCGGGGGCGAGGGCGACGGTGGTGGTTCCGAAGGGGATGCCGCCGACGCCGAGCGGACCCCCGGCGGGCAGTTCGAGCAGTTCGGCCGGGCGGCCCGGGCGGGCCAGCGCGGGCGGCATGTGTCCGGCGTTGGCGATGTGACACCGCCGGGTGTGGGGGTCGTACGCGGCGTAGAGGCAGGTGACGATGTAGTGCTCCAGATCGCAGGTGATCTTGTCCAGGTGCTGGAGCACCGCGCCGGGTTCGAGGTCGAGGTCCGCGTAGGCGCAGGTGGCGGTCCGCAGCCGGCCCATGGTGGCGGCGGCGTCGATGCCGTTGCCCATGACGTCGCCGACGACGAGGGCGGTCCTGTCCTCGGCCAGCGGGAGGACGTCGTACCAGTCGCCGCCCACCTCGCTGGTGGCCTGGGCGGGCTGGTAGCGGGAGGCCAGTTCCAGACCCGTGTGGTGCGGCGGGTGGTCCGGCAGCAGGCTGCGCTGCAGCGTGAGCGCGGTGTTGCGCACGCTCTGGAACCAGCGGGCGTTGTCGATGGCGACCGCGGTACGGCTGGCCAGCTCGCTCGCCAGGACCACGTCGTCCTCGTCGAACGGCACCGGGTTGCGGGTCCGCTTCAGGTCCAGGGCGCCGAGCACCTCGCCGTGGGCGATCAACGGCACCGCGAGATAGGAGTGGACGCCGGCCCGTGCCAGCAACGAGACGGCCTCGTCGTCCCGGGCTATGCGCCGCAGATCGTGCTCGCCGACATGACGCACCAGCACCGGGCGGGCCGTGTGCACGCACAGGGTGACCAGGCGGTCGCCGTCGTAGGCGGCGAGGTCACCGGGCGGGTCGGCGGCGCGCAGGGCCACGCTGGGGTAGGCCGCCTTCAGGGCGAGGGCGCGGAACAGCTCGGGGCCGTTGTCCGGCCTGCGCATACGGCGGCACGCCAGCGCGGAGTCCAGGACGTCCACGGCGACCACGTCGGCCAGCTCGGGCGTGGCGATCTCGGCCAGTTCGCGGGCGGTCTGCTCCACCTCCAGCGTGGTGCCGACACGGGTGGAGGCGTCGGCGACCAGTGCCAGGCGACGCCGGGCCCGGTCGGCCTCGGCGGCCGCGCGGTGCCGTTCGGTGACGTCGACGAACGAGATGGCCGCGCCCAGGACCCGCCCGCCGGAGTCGTCCAGCCGGTAGAAGGACAGCGACCAGGCGTGCTCGTGCTCGGGGTCGGCCGGCGGCCGGCCCACGTGGTACTGGTCGAGCAACGGCGTGCCCGTGGTGAGGACCTGGCGCAGGGCGGACTCGATGGTGTCGATGTCGGGCAGCGGCAGCGTCTCTCGCAGCCGGCGGCCGATGTGCTCCTCGGCCGGGGTGGCGTCGATGCGCTCCAGCGCCGGGTTGACCAGCAGATAGTGCAGGTCGGGATCGAGGAGGGCGATACCGATCGGGGACTGGTTGATCAGCCGCTCGCACAGCGCCAGGTCCGTCTCGACCCGCTGGAGCAGGGAGTGGTCGGCGGCGATGCCCAGCGCGTAGACGTCGCCGAGATCGTCCAGCAGCCGCATGTTGCGGAACTCCGTCAGCCGGGTGCTGCCGTCCTTGAGCCGCACCGGGAAGGCGCCGGCCCAGCTGCGGCCGGTCTCCAGCACCTCGGCGAACAGCTTGGCCACGGCGGGCAGGTGCTCGGGGTGGATGAACAGCCGCGCCGCGTACGTGCCGAGCGCCTCCTCGGAGGAGTAGCCGAACAACTCCTCGGCCTGCGGCGTCCAGAACACGATGCGGCCGTCGGCGTCCACGACCACCGCGGCCACGCTCAGCACGTCCAGCAGGCCGGTCGGGCGGGGCGACTCCGGGCCGTACCCGCCGCCGTCGGACTGGAAGAATTCGGAATCGGCTGTCATCCCAGCTCCTCCGCCACGGGTCGGCAGTCCTGCCGGCCCCGGCCACCCCCGGGTACCACGGCAACGCCAACCGGCACCTCCATGCTCCCCCGGCCCCGGCGCATTGCCCAGCCCGGACGCCGCGAGCCCACCCCAGGGACGGCATGGGAAGCCGCCGACCTGCGCGGATCGGGACTCCGCCGTCTCCGTGCCGCAGGCGGACTGCCTGAACGGGCCAGGGACGTCGCCGGTGCGGCTCGGGGTTCGCTCGGCCTCCGCCCCTTGCCCCCACGCGCTCGAGCCCGCCCCTCCGGGCGGCCCGGCACCCGTCGGCCCGTGCACATCGGGCGGACAAGCAGGAACATGGTCGTGTACGGGACGGGACCCATGGACGCTGCGTGAGGACCCATGGATGCTCCGCGAGAAGAACCGGGCGCGCCCACGTCCGAAGGACCGCGCGCGCTCTTCGACGCGTCCTCCGACGCGGTCGCGGTGCTGTCCGGACACGGTGTGGTGCTCGGCTGGACCCGGGCCGCCGAGGAACTCCTCGGTCACCCGGCGCCGGAGATCGTCGGCGGCCCTGCCGCGCGCCTGCTGGCGATGCCCGGTGATCCGGTGCGGGTGGCCGGCGTCGCGGAGCGCTGCCGCGCCGGGATGGGGTGGAGCGGGCTCATCCCGCTGCGGCACCGCGACGGCCGTCGTATCGACGTGGACCTGCGGGTCTCCGCGTCCTTCCGGATCGGCGCGGACGAGTGCTTCCTGATCTCGGCGCGGGAGCGGCGGCCGCAGTGGACGGTGGGTCAGTCCGTCCTCGACGGCTTCCTGACCCGCTCGCCGGTCGGCATGGCCGTGATGGACACCCAGCTGCGCTACGTCTGGCTGAACGACACCCTGGAGCGCTTCGGCGGCGTACCCCGTGAGCAGCGCCTCGGCAAGCGGCTGAGCGATCTGCTGCCCGGGCTGCAGGCGGAGACCATCGAGGGCCTGATGCGCAAGGTCCTCGACACCGGCGTCCCGGTCACCGACTACGAGTACGTCGGATGGAGCTGGGCCGACCCCCACCGCCAGCACGCCTACTCCACGTCCTTCTTCCCGCTCGTGGACCCCGACGACTCGATCACCGGCGTCTGCTACATGGTCCTGGACGTCACCGAGCGCTGGAACGCCCGCCAGCTGCTGGCGCTGGTCAACGAGGCCGGCACCCGGATCGGCACGACGCTGGACGTGCTGCGCACCGCCCAGGAGCTCGCCGACTTCGCCGTCCCGCGCTTCGCGGACTTCGTCCTCGTGGACCTGCTCGAGCCGGTCCTCAGCACCGAGGGCCACGGAGCGTGGCTGACCGACGCGGGACCGGCCCCCGCCAAGCCCGTGATGCGCCGGGCCGGCCTGAGCTCGGTGCGCGAGGGCGCCCCGGAGGCCGTGGCGCGGGTCGGGGACCGGGTGGACTTCGTGCCTCCGCCGCACGACGCGCATCTGCTCATCGACGGCGAGCCGATCCTCATCCCGGTCCTCGACCCGTCCGACGAACTGTGGGCCACCGAACAGCCCGAGCGAGCCGCAAGCATGCGCGAGTTCGGCCTGCACTCCCTGATCTCCGTGCCGATGCGGGCACGCAACACGGCCCTGGGCCTCACCACGTTCGTACGGTCCCTCAATCCCGTGCCGTTCCAGCCCGACGACGTCCTGGTCGCCCGCGAGCTGGTCGCCCGGGCGGCGCTGTGCGTCGACAACGCCCGCCGTTACACCCGCGAGCACACGGCGGCGGTCACCCTGCAGCGCAGCCTGCTGCCCCAGGCGCTGATGGGCGGTACGGCACTGGAGGTGGCCTCCTCCTATCTGCCGGCGGATCCCACGGGCGGCGTCGGCGGCGACTGGTTCGACGTGATCCCGCTGTCCGGCGCCCGGGTGGGCCTCGTCGTCGGCGACGTGGTCGGCCACGGCATCACCGCGGCGGCGACCATGGGCCGGCTGCGTACCGCCGTACAGACCCTCGCCGACATGGAGATGCCCCCCGACGAACTGCTGGCCCACCTCGACGACCTCGTGCTGCGGCTCAGCGAGGAGCAGCCCGACGGCGACACGGCCGAGGACGCCGAGGCGATGCGCCGGAGCGCGACCGGTTTCCTCGGCGCGACCTGTCTGTACGCCGTCTACGATCCGGTCACCAGGCGCTGCACGATGGCCCGGGCCGGGCATCCGCCCCCGGTCGTCGTCGCCCCCGACGGACAGGTCAGCTTCCCGGAGCTCCCTGCCGGGCCGCCGCTCGGGCTGGGCGGGATGGCGTTCGAGGCGGACGAGATCGAGCTCGCCGAGAACAGCCTGTTCGGCCTCTACACCGACGGCCTCGTCGCGGCGGCCGACCGCGACGTGGAGCGCGGCATGCGCCGGCTCGGCGACCTGCTGTCCCGGCGTGGCCTCGACCTCGGCACCCTGTGCTCGTCCTCGGTGCGGCAGCTCGTGCCCGCGCCGCAGCCCGACGACATCGCCCTGCTCCTGACGCGCACCCACGCCCTCGGGGCCGAACGCGTCGTCTCGTGGGAGGTGCCCGCGGACCCGGCCGCCGTCGCCGACGTCCGGGCCCGGGCGACCCGTCAGGTGGAGGACTGGGGGTTCGCGGAACTGGCCATGACGACGGAGCTGATCGTCAGCGAGCTGGTCACCAACGCGATCCGCTACGCCGAACCCCCGATCCGCCTACGGCTGCTCCGCGACTCCCGTCTGACCTGCGAGGTCGCCGACGCCAGCAGCACCGCTCCGCGGCTGCGGCATGCCCGGAGCATGGACGAGGGCGGCCGGGGTCTGTTTCTGGTGGCCCAGCTCGCCCATCGCTGGGGCGCGCGCTATACGGCCGACGGGAAGATCATCTGGGCCGAGCAGGAGATCCCGTGACACAGGCTCTCAGTGCCGGGTCGCCTCGGGGTTGCGCCGTACGCCGAGCCCTGCCACCGCGGCACCGATCACGCACAGCACACCGGCCACCAGCACGGACGTGTGCACGCCGTTCATGAAGGCCTCGTGGCTTCCCTCGACCACGGCTGACCTGAGCTGAGTGGGCATCTGCCCGGAGACCGGCGCCACCCCCATGGCCACCGCGTCCTTCGCCTCGCCCAGACCCCGTGCGGCCTCCGCCGGCACCCCGGCGGAGGTCAGCTCGCCGGTCAGGGTGGCGCCGACCCGGCCGCTGATGAGGGACACCAGCACGGAGGTGCCGAGCGCGCCGCCGATCTGCAGCGCGGTCGCCTGCAGGCCGCCCGCCACGCCACCGTCCTCGACCGGCGCGTTGCCGACGACGGCGTCGGACGAGGACGCCATCACCATGCCGACACCCAGGCCGAGCGCGATGAACGACGGCCACATGGTGGTGTACGACGATTGCGCGCTCCAAGTGAGCATCGTGAAGCAGGCGACGGCCTGGAGCGCCATACCGAGCGGCATCGTGAAGCGCGGCCCGAACCGGTCGGTGAGCGCCGCGCCGAGCGGGGAGGCCACGACCGAGGCGAGGCTCAGCGGCAGGGTGCGCACACCGGCCTCGACGGGGCTGAAGCCGCGCACGTTCTGCAGGTAGAGCATGACGAAGAAGATCACGCCGAGCAGCACGAAGAAGTTCAGCGCCGTGATGACCGTGCCGATGGCCAGCGCCGGGTTGCGGAACAGACGCATGGGCAGCAGCGGCGAGGCGACCCGGGTCTCGTGGAGACCGAAGAGGACCAGCAGTACCACACCGGCCGCCATGGCCCCCAGCGTGTCACCCGAAGTCCAGCCCCACGTCTCGCCCTTGACGACCCCGAACACGACGGCGAGCAGCCCCAGCGCCAGCAGCGCGACGCCGACGATGTCGAACTTCTCCTGCGCGGCGGCGGTGTTCCTGCTCTGCGGCAGGACGACGCCGCTGAAGACGAGGGTGATGACGCCGATGGGGGCGTTGATGTAGAAGACCGACTCCCAGTTGACGTGCTGCACCAGCAGGCCGCCGACGATGGGGCCGAGCGCGGTGGAGACCGAGGAGACCATGGCCCAGATGCCCACCGCCATGCCGAACTTCCGCGGCGGGAAGACGGCCCGCAGCATGCCGAGCGTGTTGGGCATCAGCAGGGCGCCGAAGAAGCCCTGCAGCGCGCGGAAGGCGATGACGCCCTCGATGGACCCGGCGAGCCCGATGGCGACGGACGCGGCGGTGAAGCCCGCGACGCCGACCAGGTAGAAGGTGCGGCGGCCGAACCGGTCGCCGAGCTTGCCGCCGAGGATCAGGGCGGCGGCGAGGGCCAGCAGGTAGGAGTTGGTGACCCACTGGAGGTCGGCCGTGGAGGCGCCCAGGTCCCGGCCGATCTCGGGGTTGGCGATCGAGACGACGGAGCCGTCGAGCCCGACCATGAACAGGCCGAAGGCGACGGCGATCAGCGTCAGCCAGGGGTTGGCCCGCAGGCCGCGCGGCCGGTCGGCGGGCGGTGAGGAGGTCCGTGGGGCAGAGGCGGGCAGGGCGGTGGAATCGGTGGTCTCGGAGGGCATGACGGTGCCTGTCCTTCGTCAGTACTGGAAGAAGAGCGCGGTTCAGCGCACGGGACGGTGAAGCTGCTCCGTCAGCGCGTTGAGCGCTCCCAACGCCGAGCCGAGGGCGTCCAGTTCGCCCTCGGTCAGAGCACTCAGCGCCTGCGCGAGATGGGCGCCCATCACCTTCGAGACCTCGGCGGTGCGCTGCCGGGCGGTCGGCGTGAGGTGCAGATGCGCGATCCGCTTGTCGGCGGGGTCCTGCCGGCGTTCCAGCATCCCCTGCTCGGTCATCTGCGTGACCAGCGCGCTGACGTTGTTCGGCTTCATCCGCAGCGCCTCGGCCGCCTCGCGCACGGTGGCCCCGTCATGGGCGTCGACATACCGCAGCAGCGCGAGCTGGGCCTCGGGGGGCTTGGGGTGCGCGAACTCCTGGCCGACCTGCCGGTCGAGAGCCCGGTGCAGCGCGGGCAGGCATGCCACGAGCACAGCGGCTACGTGGTCGATGTCCTGGGCGGACGCGCTGTGCTGCGGCATGCCGACAAGTTAAGTATGAAAAGATACCTATGTCAAAGGAGCTATATCAAAGGGGGCTGATTCTGCGGGAGCGGGAGCACGGCACAGGAATGTCGGCGACCGCCTCGGCGGCGCTCGCACAGACCTTGTTCACAAGGGGCCCTTCTCGCAGTCGCGTCTCACGAACGCAGCGCGTCCGAGAGGGACTTGACGCCGCCGTGCGCGGTGAGACCTCCGTCCACCGGGATCTCGGCGCCGGTGATGAAGGACGCCTCGCCGGAGAGCAGGAACACCACGAGCGGCGTGATCTCGTCCACGGTTCCGGTGCGGCCGAGCGGGGTCTCGCGGATGTTCGCCTCGCGGAAGGCGGGGGCCGCGGAGGCGGTCATCTCGGTCTCGATGTAGCCGGGGTGGATGGTGTTGACGCGGATGCCGCGCGGGCCGAGCTCCAGGGCGGCCGCCTTGGACAGCCCCCGCAGCGCCCACTTGCTCGCCGTGTAGGCCACCGGATAGTGGCCGGTCAGCGCGGCCGTCGAGCCCACGTTGACGATCGACGAGCCCGGCGGCATCAGCGGCGCCAGGTGCTGGATGCCCAGGAGCGGCCCGGTCACGTTGACGGCATGGACGCGGGCGAAATCCTCCGGACGCACCTCACCGAGGCGGGCCCGCCAGGTGACGCCCGCGTTGTTGACCAGGCCGTGGACATGGCCGTACGACTCCCCGAGCTCGGCGGCGAGTTCGGCCCACCCCTGCTCGCTGGTGACGTCGAGCCGGCGGCACCCGGGCGCCGCCGACACATCGGTGGCGATCACCCGGGCGCCCTCGCGGGCCAGCGCCTCGACCTCGGCGGCGCCCTGGCCACGGGCCGCTCCCGTGACGACCACGACCTTGCCGGCCAGCCTCTTGGGACGCGGCTCGCTCACGGCCGCTCCCGGCTGCGGCGGCGGCCCGCCGGTACCGGCACCGGATCCACCCCCGCCACCACCGTGTTGGACACCGAACCGATGCCCTCCACGGTGAGCGTCACCGTGTCGCCGGGCTTCAGCGGCGGCGGGTCCTGCCGGCCGCGCACACCCCACAGCTCGGCCAGGCAGCCGCCGTTGCCGCAGGTCCCGGAGCCGAGCACGTCCCCGGGACGCACCCAGGTCCCGCGCGAGGCGTACGCGACCATCTCCTCGAAGGTCCAGCTCATGTTGGACAGCAGGTCCTCGCCGACGACCCGGCCGTTGACCTCGGCGGTCAGGGCGAGCCGCAGGAAACCGTCCGCGTCCCGGTACGGCTCCAGCTCGTCGGCGGTGACGAGGTACGGGCCCAGGGTGGTGGCGGTGTCCTTGCCCTTGCACGGGCCGAGCCCCACCTTCATCTCCGCCGACTGCAGATCACGGGCGGACCAGTCGTTGAAGACCGTGTAGCCGACGATGTGGTCGCGGGCCTGCTCGGGGGTGAGGTCACGACCCTCACGGCCGATCACCGCGGCGACCTCCAGCTCGAAGTCGAGCACGGCCGATCCCGGCGGCACGGGGATGTCGTCGTGCGGGCCGTACACCGCGTAGGGGTTGGTGAAGTAGAAGGTCGGGGCCGCGTACCAGCGCTCCGGTACCCCGGCCGTCCCGTCCACCGAGCGCCGTACGCCCTCCACATGCTCCTCGAAGGCGACGAAGTCCCGCACGGTGGGCGGCTGGAGGGGCGGCAGCAGTCGTACGTCCGACAGGGGGACGGCCTGCCCCACGGGGCGGGCGCCGAAGGCGTCGAGCGGGGAGGTGCCGTCCGGCAGGGCCCGGACGACGGTGTCCTCCACGACCCCGCAGTGACGGCGCCCCTCGTACAGGTAGCTGGCGATGCGCAACGGTCGACGCCCCTCACACCGGCGGGGCGACGAAGCAGCCGCGGTCGACGTCGTTGAACGACTCCTTGGCGACCAGCTCGTTCATCGGGTTCGCCGTGCCCCACTGGTCGGTGACCTCGGGCTGGGAGAAGTCGTACACGTGGGGGTGCCAGGTGTCCTCGTCCAGCTCCTCCAACTCGGTGGTGTACTCGACGGTGTTGCCGTGCGGGTCGAGGAAGTACGTGAACGTGTTGTCCCCGGCCATGTGCCGCCCGGGACCCCAGATCTTCCGCACCCCCGCCCGCATCACCCGGCCGGAGCCGCGCATGTACTCGTCCAGGCCCCGCATCTCGAAGGAGATGTGGTGCAGGGAGGTGTGCGGGCACTGGGCGATGGCCATCGAGTGGTGCTGGTTGCTGATCCGCATGAAGTGCATGACCTCGCCCATGTGCGGCGAGCTGAGGGTGTCGGAGAGACGGAAGCCGAGGTGGGTCTCGTACCACGCACGCGTCTTGTTCAGGTCGGGGGAGTTGAGCACCACGTGCGAGAGCCGGACCGGAATGGCCTCCTTCTCCTCGATACGGCGGTGCCGGCGCGCCTCGACATCCGCGGAGACCTCGATGGTGCGGCCGTCGCCGTCGAAGAAACGGAAGCCGTAGCCGCCCCCAGGGGTGTCGATCTTCCCCGGCTGCGAGACCAACCGCACGCCTTGGGACAGCAGTCGCTCGGCGAGCGCGTCCACGTCGGCCGGGCTGCCCGCGCCGTAGGAGACCAGGTCGAGGCGCTTCTCGTCGGCCTTGCGCAGCCGCACGACGTATTGCTCGGGCGAGCCTTCGGCGGCGAGGAAGGAGATGCCGGAGTCCTCGGCGACCTTGGTCAGGCCCCAGACGCCGGCGTAGAAGTCGAGTTGCCTGTCGTAGTCGGGTACGGCGAGGTCGACGTGCCGCAGGTGGGTGAGCAGACGGTTGCTCATGGGGGGTGCCTCCTCAGGCGAGGTTCAGCAGGGCGGCGGCGTTGCCGCCCCGCACCGCGTGGAAGTCGTGGTCGGGCAGGCCGGCCGCGCGCAGCGCGCCCAGCGGGTCCTCGGTGCCCATGTCGAAGGGGAAGTCGGAACCGAGCAGGACCCGGTCGGCGCCGGCGACGCGGATCAGCTCCCGCAGGACGTACGGATCGTGGACGAGGGAGTCGAAGTAGAGCCGGCTCAGGTAGCTGCTCGGCTCCCGTGAGCAGCCCTGGGCGTCGGGGCGGGCCCGCCAGGCGTGGTCGGAGCGGCCGATGTGGGTGGGCAGGTAGCCGCCGCCGTGCGCGGCCACCAGCTTCAGGCCCGGATGGCGGTCCAGGACGCCGGAGAAGATCAGATGGGACAGGGCGACGGCGTTCTCGGTGGGCTGGCCGACGGTGTTGGACAGGTACCACCGGTCGAGGCGCTCGTCGAGCGTGCAGCCGAACGGATGCAGGAAGACCAGCGCGCCGGTCTCCTCCGCGCGCGTCCAGAAGGGCGCGAGCCGGCGGTCGGACAGCTCGACCTCCCGTGTCCCGTCCGCGCCCGGGGCGTGCGAGGAGATCTCGACGCCCTTCAGTCCCTGCTCCAGCGCGTGGTCGAGCAGCGCCACCGCGAGGTCGGGGTGCTGGAGGGGGACGAGGCCGAGGCCGTGCAGGCGGTCGGGGGCCTTGGCGCAGTGCGCGGCGGTCCCCTCATTTGCCAACCGGCAGACACGGGCGGCCAGTTCCGGGTCGGCCCAGTAGTGGTAGTGGCCGGGCGAGGGGCTCACCAGCTGCAGGTCCACGCCGGCCTCGTCCATGGCGGCCAGGCGTACGGCGACGTCCGTCAGCCTCGGTACGCGCGCGCCCACCATGGGGCCGTTCACGGCGAGGGCCGCCGGGCCGTTGCGGCGGGCGTCGAGGTCACGGGCCCCGGCGAGACCGGGGTGTCCGGCCACGGCCTCCTCGATCTCCGGGAGCAGGAGGTGGGCGTGGACGTCGATGGTCGGCGCGGAGGATGCGGTGGTGGTCACGGGCGCTCCTTGAGGAGGTTCATGGTGCGGCCGATCAGCCCGGGCACATCGGCGTCGCGCACGCGGTCCAGCTGCCACTGGCCGATCTGCACCGACGCGTCGACGACGGTGCGCACCCGGGGGACACGGCGGTCGTAGTAGGCCTGGAACAGCTCGTCGTCCCACTCCCGACCGCTGGTCAGCAGCTCGGCGAGGACGGAGGCGTCTTCCAGGGACATCGCCGCGCCCTGCGCGACGGTCGGCGGGCAGCAGTGGGCGGCGTCGCCGACGAGCACGACCCGGCCGCGGTGCCAGGAGCCCTCGACCAGCATGCGGTTGAACCAGGTGTAGTTGACCTTCGCCGGGTCGGTGATGTGCTCGGTGATCTCCGGCCAGGCGCCGCCGTAGGCCTGCGCCAGGCGGCGCATCTCGTCGGCGTAGGCGGCCGGGTCGACGGCGGCGCGGGCGCGGCACGCCTCGACGACGTAGGCGTAGAGGGTGTGCTCGCCGGTCGGGGTGTAGCCGGCGATGTAGGCGGGGCCGCCGTAGGCGAGGTCGGTGCGGGTCACGCTCTCGGGGCGTGGGGCGGCGATGCGCCAGATGGCCATGCCGGTGGGCTCGGGTCTGTCGGTGATGCCGATCGCGGCGCGGGTGGCGGAGCCCAGGCCGTCGGCGCCGATCACCAGGTCGTAGTGGCCTTCGCTGCCGTCGCTGAAGCGGACGGAGACACCGTCGGCGTCCTGCTCCAGCGCCTCGGCGGTGGTGCCGAGCCGGACGGTGGCGCCGGAGGCGCGGACCGCGTCGATGAGGATCTGCTGCAGCTGGGGGCGCTGCATGCCGAGGGTGGCGGGCAGGTCTTCCCCGCCGGTCTGGATGTCCTCGGCGACGAACAGAACGGTGCCGTCGGGAGCGGTCACGCCCAGTGAGCCGAAGGGGTATCCGGAGGCTTCCACCTGTTTCCACACACCCAGTTCGCGCAGGACCCGCAGGGCGTTGCCCTGGAGGGTGATGCCGGAGCCGGTGGTGGCGTTCCAGTCGGGCTTGGCCTCGATCAAGTCGACGGCGATGCCGGCGCGGCGCAGCAGGACGGTGACGGCGTTGCCGGCGGCGCCCCCGCCGATGACGAGGACGGTGCGGGTCCCCCCAGCCGGTGGCTGGGGGAGGGTGCGGCTGTCGGTCATGTCGGGGTCCCTCCCGAGGTTGGGCCGCGCGGCGTCGGGCGGCTGGGGGTGCGGGGATGCGGCGGGTGCGGTGCGTGTGGGCCTCGGCTGCTCCGAGTGCGGGCCGGACGATCTCGGTGGATACTCGAAGTCGGTGGTGTGAGCGGCCACCCGGCAGTGAGCGGACTGGCGGGTGGCCAGGGGGTTGGACGCACTGCCGGGGCGGGGGCGCCGGCAGCCGGGCGCTACTTGACGGCGATGGGGTTGACGGGGGAGCCGACGGCCCCGGTGATGGGCAGCGGGGCGGCGGTGAGCCAGAACTCGTATACGCCGTCACCGGCGCAGTCCTCGGCGAGGAGCTCCAGGTCCCACATCTCGCCGATCAGCAGCCCCATGTTGGGGATGACGACCTGGTGCAGGGGCTGGAAGGCGTTCTCGAACTCGTTCGGCCGTACCTCGAAGCCCCAGGTGTCGGTGGCGATCGCGGCGATCTCCGTACGGTGCAGCCAGCCGGCCGTCGTGAAGGACAGGCCCGGCGCGGGTCCGCCCGCGTAGTCGCCCCAGCCGTCGCGGCGCACCCGGGCCAGCTGCCCGGTCCGTACGACGACGATGTCACCGCGTCCGACGGTCACCCCGTGCGCCTCGGCGGTCGCGGCCAGGTGCTCCTCGGTGACGGCGAACCCGTCGGGCAGCTCGCCGCTCTCACCGCCCTCGCCGACCACGCGGCCCACGTCCAGCAGGACGCCACGCCCGGCGACGTACGGCGCCATGTGCTCGATGCCGGTGACGAGGTCGCCGTCGGAGGTGACGACCTTCTCCGCCGCCCGTCCGTTCCAGGCGTTGCCGTGGTCGAAGATGTGCCCGAGCCCGTCCCACTGGGTGGAGCACTGCAGCGGCATCGCGATCACGTCGTCGGCACCACCGATGCCGTGCGGGAAGCCCTGGTTGCCCAGCGCCGCGTCGGTGCCGGTGTCGAGCATCGTGTGCACGGGGTTGGTGCGCCGGCGCCAGCCCTTCTGCGGCCCGTTCATGTCGAACCGCTGCGCGAGTGAGAAGCTCACGCCCCGCCGCACCAGCGCGGCGCCCTCGCGGCGCTTGGCCTCGTCGAGGAAGTTGAGGGTGCCGAGCACGTCGTCCTCGCCCCAGCGCCCCCAGTTGGAGTAGGCCTTGGCGGCCTCGGCGATCGCGCCCTCGGGGTCCTGCCGGTTCAGCCTCATCGCCGCACCTCCTCCACGCAACGCGTGCGCTGTACGCCCAGACCGGTGATCGACCCCTCCATGACGTCGCCGTCGCGCAGCAGCCGTCCCCAGTGCATGCCGTTGCCGGCCGGGCTGCCGGTCAACACCAGGTCACCGGGCAGAAGCCGGGCGGTCTGCGAGATGTACGACACCAGCCGCGCGACGCCGAAGAGCATGTCCTTGGTGGACTCGTCCTGCATGGTGTCGCCGTTGAGCCTGAGGGTGACCCGCAGGTCGCCGGGGTCGGCGATCGACTCGGCGGGGACGAGCCAGGGCCCGAGCGGTGTGAAACCGGGGGCGTTCTTGCAGCGCAACCAGTCGGTGCCGATGGCCTTCATGTCCCGGCGGAAGACGGTGGCGCGGTCGGTGAGGTCGTTGGCGATGGTGTACCCGGCGACGTACTCCAGGGCCTCCTCGACGGACACCCGGTGGGCGGGCCTGGCGATGACGGCCGCCAACTCCAGTTCCCAGTCGGGCTGTTCGGCCCAGGCGGGCAGGACGACATCGTCGTACGGACCCGCGACGGTGCTGGGCAGGCCGATGAACACGTACGGCAGGTCCTCGGCGGCCCGCCGGTCCATGACGGCGGCGATCTCGGCCCGCGCCTCCTCGACCGTGCGCGGGTCGTCGGGGGAGCGGTGGGCGACCTCCAGGTCGATCACGTGCTGCCGGTAGTTTGCACCGGACTGGAAGATCTGCCGGGGCTCGACGGGGGCGTGCACCCGCAGTCCCTCCAGCGGCTGCCACTCCTGGGCGTCGTCGTCCGCCAGGGCACGGAGCGCGGGGAGCGTCTCCTCCCACCGCTCCAGCAGGGCACGCACCTCGGACGGCGACCAGTCCAGGGCCCGGCCCAGGTCGAGCACCCGGCCCTTGGCCAGGAGACCGGGGAACGGGTCCCCGTCCGGCGCGGAGAACGTGCCGAGCGCGAACGGGCCGGCAGGTTGCGCGAGCGTTGCCATCAGATTTCCTCCTGCTGGGTTGCGGTCTACTCTGACCCCGTTCGACTGATCACGGAAATCAATCCTGTGGATGCATGGCATCCACAGCATGGATGACTCTCTTGTCAGGTGGTGCCCGGTGAACCTGTCCCGACTCGACCTCAATCTGGTCGTCGCCCTGCGGGCGCTGCTGGAGGAGCGCAATGTCACCCGGGCCGGCGAGCGCATCGGACTCAGCCAGCCGGCGATGAGCGCGGCACTGTCCCGGCTGCGCCGCCATTTCGACGACGAACTGCTCGCCCGGACCGGAAACGCCTATGAACTGACCCCGCTCGGCGTCGCGTTGCGGGACCGCAGCGCCACCGCCTGCGACCTGCTGGAACGCGTCTTCTCCAGCCAGGCCGACTTCGACCCGGCCGCCGAGACACGCGAGTTCACCCTCCTCGCCTCCGACTACAGCGCGGCCGTGTTCGGCGCCGCCCTGTCCCGCGCCGTCCACCGTGAGGCCCCCGGCATCCGTCTCACCTTCCAGCACCCGGCGCCCTCCGTCACCGAGAACACCGCGGCCCTGCTGAGCACGGTCGACGGACTGCTGATGCCGCACGGCGTCATCGACGGTTTCCCCGCCGTCGACCTCTACCAGGACCGTTGGCTGTGCATGATCGCCGACGACCACCCCGAGGTCGGCGACGCCCTCACCCTCGACCACCTGGCCCGGCTGCCCTGGGCCGTCTACCAGCGGCCGTACGACGCCCCCGCCGCCCGTCAGTTGAGCATGCTCGGCATCAGCCCTCACGTGGAGGTCTCCGTCCAGACCTTCCAACTGCTGCCGTACATGGTCGAGGGCACCCGCAGGGTCGCGATGATCCAGGAGCGGCTGGCGCGTCGCGCGGTGCGTTCGGCGGGGGTGCGGGTGTTGCCCTGTCCGTTCGAGGCGGTGCCGGTGCAGGTGGCGTTGTGGTGGCATCCGGTGCACGCGCAGGACGCGGCGCACATCTGGCTGCGGCAGAAGGCGGCGGAGGTGGGGGCGACGTTGATGGAGGAGGGCGGTGACCTGCGGTGAGCGAAGCCGCAAGCCGATACCGCCCCACGCCTCAACGCGCGTTGCCGTCAGGCCAGTCGCTCCGGCAACGGCTGTGCATCGACCGTCCCGGCCCGCCGCCGACCGGCAGTCCACAACCCCGCCGCAAGCAGCGCCGCAGCCACCCCCAGCACCCCCACCGCTCCCGCGAGGCTGCCGACCGCCGACTCCCCGGCGAGCAGCACCAGCGGACAGACGAACTCACCCCCGAAGAAGGCCGCCATCCACAGCCCCGTCCCCCGGCCACGGTCCTCGAACGCCAGCCGGGACATGGCACTGGTGAGAAGGGCGGGCAGCAGCATCCCCGTCCCCAGACAGTTGATCACCGCTCCGACGACCAGCAGCGGCACGTTCCCCGCCAGGAACATCACCCCGAACCCGGCCGCGCAGAGCGCGAAGACGCCGGGCAGCAGCGGATCGGGCGAGCGCTTCGACCGGGCGAAGACGACGGCCCCGCCCACGGTGGCGGCACTCGCGATCGCGGTGGCCAGACCGATCACCCCGGTGTTCTCCACGCCGAGGTCGTCGAGCAGGTACGCCATCTCCACCGGGACGGTGTAGAAGACCATCGCCCCGAAGAAGGTGAGGGCACAGATTCCCGCCAGTCGCCGCCAGGGGAAGGGACGTCGGGCCGTCGGGCCTGAGGCTCCGGCTGCGGCTTCGTCGATGGCCGCGCGGGCCGCCGGGTTCGGCAGCGCGGAGGCCATCAGCGGCGCGAGGACCAGGCTCACGGCGTAGAGCCAGAAGGGCACCTTCCAGCCCGCCGCGCCCACGGCTCCGCCGAGCACGAAGAAGACGGTGGCCGACGCGGAGGCGCACATCGTCTGCAGCGCGAGGTACTTCACCCGGCGGTGACCGCTGTAGTAATCGCCGATCAGGGTCGTGCAGCAGGTCATGATGGCGGCCTCGGCGACCCCGACCAGGGCCCGGCTGGCGATGATCGCGCCCAGCGAGTCCAGCCAGAGCGGAGCGGTGCCGAACACGGCGTACAGGACGGTGGTGACGATCAGCAGCCGTTTGCGTCCCAGCCGGTCCACGATCACCCCGGCGAACGGAGCGAGCAGCGCCAGCGACAGTGCCGGCACGGTGAGCGCGAGCGGGACGAGCGCCTTGGCGCCCGGGGTCGAGGCGAAGTGGTCCTGCATCTTCGGCAGCACCGGGGCGATCAGCACGGCACCCAGAATGGGCAGACAGCTCCCGGCCATCAGCAGGGTCACGCGCAGCAGATGAGCGGGGCCCGACACGGCGACGGGCGGCGGCGCGGCGTCGTCGACCGCCGAGGCGGGCGGGGGCGGGGACACGGAACCGGGCATGGCGACTCCAGGGGACGGTGTGCGGGAGCGGGCATGCCTTTCACGGGCGCCGACGGCGCACGGCATGCATGTGGATGCCCACACGTCGGACGCGGTGGGCGACCGCACCCCAGCGGCTGGTCCGGACAGCGGCGTGCGGGTAGGACGACTATGGGCCGTCCGATTCCCCGCCGCCATCCTCCGGGCGATCCGAATCCCGGATCCGATCCATCCATGCCGTGGATGACCCTGGGGAAGTGCCTGGCCTGCGCGGACCTGCCAGGTCAGCGCGGCTCAGCGCGCGGCAACCCCGACCGTCAGACCGAAACCGATCAACACGACGCCGGTTGTCCGGCCGAGCACCCGGCGGACCCGTGGCCTCTCCAAGACCGAAGCGGCTTTGGAGAGGAGGAGCACGTAGCCTCCCAGCCAGACGAGGGTGAGGACGGCGTGGAGGAGTACGAGGAGCGTCATCGCCCAGGTGGCGGGCAGGCGGGGCAGGGCGAGGGTGGGGAGCAGTCCGGTGTAGAAGACGGCGATCTTCGGGGTGAGGAGGTTGGTGACCAGGCCGGTGCGCCAGGCGTTCCCGACAGTGGCGGGGGCGTGTGGGGCAGGCGTTCCCGACAGTGGCGGGGGCGTGTGGGGCAGGGGCGTGTGGGGCAGGGGGGCGTGGGGCAGAGGTATGGGCTGCGATGCGGCGGTGCTGCCACAGTGCCTGCCCGCCCAGGAACACGAGGTAGGCGGCGCCCAGGAGCTCGACGGCCAGGTACGCCCCGGGCGAAGCGGCCGGCACCGCCGCGAGGCCGGCCGCGGTGAGCATGCCCAGACCCAACCCGGTCACGATCCCGCCCACGGTGCGCAGCGCGTCCCCGGGGCCGACCGCGACGGCACGCCCCGTGACCACGGCCATGTCGGGTCCGGGCATGACCGTCAGGAGGCCGAGCACACCGAGTGCGGCGGTGAGGTGGGTCAGCATGGCGTCTCGAGAAGGAAACGTTCTTGGCGATGTGCGACCTGCACCGACTGCGCCTGCTGCGCGAACTCAAGCACCGCGGCACGCCGGCGGCGGTCGCCGCGGCCCTTTCCTAACCCCCCCTCCTCGGTCTCCCAGCAGCTGTCCCAGTTGGAGGCCGAGGTCGGCGTACGGCTGCTGGAACCGGTCGGGCGGCGGGTACGGCTGACCGAGCAGGCGGAGATCCTCGTGGCCCACACCGAGGCGGTGCTGGAACGCCTGGAGCGCGCGGAGGCGGACATCGCCGCCTCACTGACCGACCTGACCGGCACCCTGCGCATCGCCTCGTTCCAGACGGCCGCCCTGACCCTGGTACCGACCGCGCTCGGCCTGCTGCGTGAACTGCACCCGCACCTGCGCGTCCACATCACGCAGATGGAACCGGAAAGGGCTCTGCCCGCCCTGCAGGCCCGTGACTTCGACCTGGTCCTGGCCGAGGAGTACCCCGGCAACCCCAACCCGCGGCCCGCCGGACTCGAAGAGGAGGACACGCTCGACGACCCCCTCCACCTCGCGCTGCCCGGGCATTCCGACGGCTCGGTCACGGACCCCGCCGACACCCTGCCGGCGGCGCTGCGCTCGCTGGCCGACCATCCCTGGGTGATGGAACCGGAAGGCACGGCAGCCCGGCACTGGGCCATGACCCTGTGCCGCAACGCGGGCTTCGAACCCGACGTACGGTTCGAGACCACCGACCTTCTCCTCCACGTCCGCCTGGTCGAGCAGCGGCACGCCGCCGCCTTCCTCCCCGACCTCGTCTGGAGCGGGCAACCTCCCACGGTCCCCCTGCGGCAACTCCCTCGCGGCCAACGCAAACGCCGAGTGTTCACCGTCGTACGCCGAGGCCGCGGCCGCCATCCAGGAGTCCTGGCCTGCCGGAACGCCCTCCACCGGGCAGCCGCAGGCTGACAGGGAAGTGCCGGGCCCGGATACCCGGGCCCGGCAGAGGGTCAAACTTTCCTGGCTGGGGTAATCAGCCGTGCTTCTTGGAGTCCTCGTGGTGGTCGGACTTCTCGTGGTGGTCGGACTTCTTGTGGTGGTGAGGCTTGGAGGGCTTGGAAGGGAGTTCCGGCTTGGCGGGGAGAGAGGGCTTGGACGGCAGCTCCGGCTTCGAGGGAATGGCCGGCTTGGAGGGGAGTTCCGGCTTGGAGGGGAGTGCAGGCTTGCTGGGCTTGGAAGGCAGCTCCGGCTTGGTCGGGATGGCGGGCTTGGAAGGAAGTTCCGGCTTGGTCGGCTTCGCGGGGATGGCAGGCTTGGACGGCAGCTCCGGCTTGGCAGGGAGTGCAGGTTTGGAAGGGAGTTCCGGCTTGACGGGCAGAGCGGGCTTCGCGGGGATCGCCGGCTTCACGGGGATCGCGGGCTTCGCGGGGATCGCGGGCTTCTCTGGGAGTGCAGGCTTGGAGGGCAGTTCCGGCTTGGCGGGAAGGACCGGCTTGGTCGGGAGTTCCGGCTTGACCGGCTTGACCGGGAGCACGGGCTTTGCCGGGAGTTCCGGCTTGACCGGGTAGGCGGGCTTGGCGGGGAGTTTCGGCTTCGCGGGGAGAACAGGCTTGACCGGGAGTTCTGGCTTGACCGGCTTGACCGGCAGTTCGGGCTTGACCGGGAGCACGGGCTTGGCCGGGAGCTCCGGCTTCACCGGGTAGGCGGGCTTCACCGGCTTGACCGGCAGTTCGGGCTTGGCCGGGAGCTCCGGCTTGACCGGCTTGACCGGGAGCACGGGCTTGGCCGGGAGCTCCGGCTTCACCGGGTAGGCGGGCTTCACCGGCTTGACCGGCAGCTCAGGCTTGGCGGGAAGCACAGGCTTGACCGGCTTGACGGGGTACACCGGCTTCTCGGGCTTGACGGGGTACACCGGCTTCTCGGGCTTGACGGGGTACACCGGCTTCTCGGGCTTGACGGGGTACACCGGCTTCTCGGGCTTGACCGGGTAAGCGGGCCTCTCGGGCTTGACGGGGTATACCGGCTTCTCGGGCTTGACCGGATACGCGGGCTTCTCAGGCTTGACCGGGTACACCGGCTTTCCGGGGTGCACCGGCTTTCCCGGGTGCACCGGATACGCGGGCTTCGCCACATGCGCAGGGTGGGCGGGCTTGGCCGGGTACGGCGGGTAGGGGGTGGTGTGGTCCTGGGCGCCGGCGGGGCCGGCGCTCCCCAGCGCGGCTGCGGCGAGTGCGGCAGCCATGGCCGCCGGCGTCAGAACAGATCGCCATCTCGGCGATGTTGTCATTGTCTCCACTCTCCTCGACTTGGTTCAGGGCCTCATGACGGGTGGTCAGCACCAAGAGCCGGACAGTGGAATGGATAGGAAATAAGGTGATATGAATAACCCTGTAGCGGTCATAAGCCACCGGATGGTGTAGTGCCAGGGGTCAGCACCGCAGTAGGAAATTCCGCCAGAAGATGCCGATACGCGCGCCGCACGCCGGCAACGTCGGCCACTGCGGCCAGTGGCCGACTCCGGCTACACCGTGTTGGAGGCTCCGCGTCGTGGCGAGTTCCTGCGTGCCGGAGCAATCGCGCAGGCGTGACGCGGGCCGCTTCCCGCCGCCTCGGTCGAGAATCGGCGAGTCCGTGCTCTTCGATTTGGCGGTCGTGTCTCTGTGCTGTCTCGTTCACGGTGGAACGGAGGCGGACCCGGAGAACGTCACAGGCCGGTCGTCCGGTGGTGAGAGGCTGGCACTGATCCGGTGCCGGCGGGAATGATCAGGCCCCATGGGAACACGGGGACGGCGCCGCCCGAGGTGCCGGAGTGGTGGGTGAACAGGGACGAGGCGGCTGCCGTCATCAAGGCCGTCCAACGCCGAGGACGGAGGCCGGGCGGGATGGGCGCATGGCGAATCGCGGCTCCCTCCCTTGGCGAGGCTGCGGGGGTGCCGGGCCGCTCTGGCCGCCGCGGAGCGGTGGCTGGTCGGCCTGCTGATGCATGGCCGTGTCGACGCCGCCGAGTGCCGGCGGAGGATGGGAGCACTGGCGCGCGGAGATCGCGTCCCGGGGCGGGACGGCTGATGGGCGTGGTCCGCACAACCAAGGACGGCGTCTCCTGGAAGGACGGGGCCCAGCTCGAAGCCCTGGACATAGCGGTCAGCCCCACCGACCCCGGCGTCATCCTGGCCACCACGGCCGAGGGAGTCGCCCGCAGCAGCGACGGCGGGAAGACCTTCGCCCAAGGGCGCAAGCCTGTGATGGCCTTCCTTTCATGGAGCATGAAGGACGCCCTCTACGGCATCGACACCTCCGGCGGCCTGAACCGCAGTACGGATGGCGGCAGCACGTGGAAGACGGTCTCCATCGTGCCGGGCGGTCAGCCGCAGGCGCTCACGGCTGTCTCCGCCGAGCACGTCCTCGCCGCCACTCGAACCGGGGTGTTCGGGTCGAAGGACGGCGGCAGAACGTTCAAGAAGCGCCTGGCCGTCACATCGAGCGGAGGCCACTGATCGGTCGAGTGCCGCGACCTGAAAGGCCTGGCGAGACTCTCCGAGCGGCGTGACGCCGGAGGGGAGGGCCGGCGACGGGCGGTCAGGCGGCCATTATGACGAGCATGGCGCACATAGTGCCGCCCATGCCGATATGGACCGTCAGGGCCGCTCCCGGTGACGTGCCCGGCGGGCGACGGCGGCTCCGGTTGCCTCCCGCCGCATGGGCCCGGCGCTTGGCACCTCCCACGCGAGTCCTGTCCCAGACGGAGAGGGCCAGGGAGGCGACGAACACCACGATCGCGTCGGGCGGGGCGAGCAGCCGTCGCTGCACCTGCACGGTCACACCTACCAGCTCGGGGCCAGCGGCTCGCGCAAGGACACCTCGATCGTGCTGCCGAAGAAGAAGCTGTCCGTCGTCTTCGACGCCGACAACCCCGGCCAGTGGATGCTGCACTGCCACAACTCATACCACGCAGAGGTCGGCATGATGGCACTGGTCGCCTATGAGGCCTGACCGCCGGCGCAGGGCCTGGCAGCGGGGTCGGCCCGTTCGGCCGGCCCCGGCACTGGGACGTGGGCGGCGGGCCGTCGACTCGGATCGGGAGTTCGTGGCGTTCTCGCCGCGGGAAGGCGGGGACCGGATCAGGAAGGCGGTGACCTGCGCGGGGCATGACCGGCCCGGTCCGTGGCACGCGGTTCCGTATGAACCACAGCGCTCTCCCTTCGGACCACAGCACCCAGTGCACCGAACCGGTCACGGCGGTCTTCACCTGGAAGGTGCGCCCCGGCAGGGAAGCCGAATTCGAGCAGTGGACCCGTGGCATCACCCGTATCGCGTCGCGGTTCCCCGGCAACCAGGGGGTCGCCTGGCTGCGCCCCGAAGGCGGGCACCGCTTCCACGCGGTGGTGCACTTCGCCGACCCGGAGCGGCTGTCGCAGTGGCTGACGTCCCGGGAACGGGCGCAGTGGCACGCACGGATCGAGGGCATCGCCACCGAGATCAGCGGCGAGCGGCAGTCGACCACCGGGATGGAGAGCTGGTTCAGCCTGCCCGGCACGACGGTCCACTCCCCGCCCCGCTGGAAGATGGTGCTGACCACGTTCCTCGCGGCCTATCCGCTCGTTCTGCTGGTGCAGTGGCTGCTCGTGCCCCACACGACCGGCTGGCCGCTGCCGCTACGCGCGGTGATCTTCCCGGCGGCACTGCTGCCCACGCTGACCTATGTGCTGATGCCGTGCCTCAGCCGACTGCTGCGACTGTGGCTCTATCCCCCGCCCTCGCCTTAGTCAGCGGTTCGGTCTCCGCGGCTCGTCTGAAGATCGATTACGGGAGGGACCGCAGCTGAGCGCCCTTGTCCGCCAAGGGTGCGGTCAAGGACGACGGCGACTACCTGATGCTGGAGATCAACTGTGAGGACCTCCCCGAGGACAATGTGGGCCCCGTTGCCTCGATGTTCTACGGGTTCAGCGTGTTCTACTGCATGACCACGTCCCTCGCGAGCGGCGGAGCCGCCCTCGGGACGTGCGGTATGCCCGAGGCGGTCGTACGCCGTCTGTGCGCCGAGGCCGGCTTCGGCGACGTGGCACGTCCACCGAGTCGTGCCGGGACAGCACCCAGGTGGCGCGGCGGCGCTCGGTGGGCAGCTCGCCCTCGCCGGGCAGCCGGATGCCGCCTGTGCTGATCACCACCGCCGCGTCGGAGCGACAGGCGGTGGCCTTGTTCACGAGAACCGGCTCTGGTCCACTTCTTGTGGTCGCGTACGCAAGGTGACTGTTGATCTCCGCGTCATGCCGGTTGAGGTCGCCCGAAAATCGCTCGGCTGGAATGGGGTGTAGTCGACAGTCCTTCGCCGTGAACGAAGTGCTGCCGCAGCTGGATGAACCCTGCTGTTCTCCTCGATCGACGGTGTGTCCGTGGAGTCGGTCGAGGTGACCGACACGGTCGTCAGGATCGAGGCCCGGGCGACGGCCAGGCGTGCGGTCTGCCCGAGGTGTGGGTGCTGGTCAGATCGAATACATGGCTCCTCTGCGCTTTCCCCGTGATCTGCCAGCAGCCGGCAAGTTCGTCCCATTGATCACTCACCGCGACGGCGTCACAAGAAGTGGACCAGAGCCGGTTCTCGTGAACAGAACCAAGGCGGCGACGACCCCGTTCAGCACCTCGCGCACGGCCTGTGCGCGGCCGTCGGCGACACGGCTGTCGTCGTCCTGGCCCGCGGCGGCCTGGGTCTGGCGCTGTTGGCCGCGTTGCAGCACTTGCCGCCGCGCCGGCGTGCGGTCCTGATCCTGCTGACTGCGGTGGGCATCAGCCGCAATGTGGTCTTCGGGTCCACTCAGGCGAGGAGTTTCGCGAGCTGGGCCATCTCGGTGGGCGGGTCGATCACCGGCTGGATGAGGAGTTCGTCGATGCCGGCCTGTTCCAGGGTGGCGATGCGGGCGAGGAGGTCGTCGCGGGTGCCGACCAGGGCCAGGGTGTTCATCAGCGAGGGCAGAACCAGGTCCCGGTCCTGTGGTGCGATGCGTCCGAGGTAGTTGGGGTAGAGCTTGGTGTGCCGGTCCGGCGCGGTGGCGGTGGTGCCTCGCCGGTCGAGGAGCCGCCGCACCGCCTCGCGTTCCTCAGGGCTGAGTTGCTCGGCGAATGCGGGTCTTTCGGCGGCTGTGTCGGCGGCGAAGGCCAGCAGCGACAGGACGAGGTGGCCGGTCGCGTCCAGGGCCGCGTCGCCGTGGGGGTCGTCGTCCTCGTCGAGTATGTGGAGCGAGGTGACGACGTAGGAGTCCGTGTGGGAGTCGGGGTCGCGGGGTGTGTCCTGGGCGGTGTGGCGGCGGGCTTCGTGCAGCGCGTGCCAGGCGGTGGGGTCCAGCAGGCCGAAGGAGATGAGGCCGGTGCCGCGGCGGCCGGCGACGGCGGCGGCCTGCGGCCCGAGCGCGGCCACGACGAACTCGATCGGGTCGGCGGTGTTCACGTGTGCCCCGGTGTGCAGGAACCGGATGTCGCGGACCCGGTCACCTTCGCGGTACTCGGTCGAGCGTGCGGCGCACAGGTCCTGCAGTGCGGCGATGAAGTTCTCCAGCCTGGCCGCCGTGGTCGGCCGCATGCCCAGGGTGCGCCGGGCGGTGTTTCCGGTGCCGACGCCGCAGATGATCCGGCCCGGTGCCAGGGCGTTGAGGCTGGCGAGCCCGCTCGCAGCGGCCGGAGCCGAGCGCAGCGCCGGCGAGGTCACGCCGATACCGAGCTTGATGCGGCTGGTGGCCTTCGCACACAGGCTCAAGGCGATGAAGGGATCGCCGTGGACCATCGGGGTGTCGTTGACCCAGAAGCTGTGCAAGCCCAACTCCTCGGCCCGCACGGCGAGGTCTTCCACTCCGGGGTGCGCGCTGACGACGATGCCTGCACGCATCACAACCTCCAAGGTATGCGGATGGAAACCAACTTGCTCAGCATGACAGGTCCCGGCGCAGGGTCGTTGCGGAGTCGCGTGATCTTGTAGCGTCGCAGGTCGCGGCGGCCGTGCCTGACGCAAAGAAGCCCGGTTGATGCAGATGACCTTCCCAAGTCCTCTGCCCGCGACGGAGCTTCGATGTGCATCCACTTGAACCGCACTCGGGTGGACATGGCAGGCTTGCGCGGTGATGGTCGAACTGGCCCTTGGGTATATGAGCTGGGACGATGTGGACCCCGCCCGGCACCCCTTCGACAGCACATCGGCTGCGGAGGTGGTGCGGTCGCTCGAGCCGGCCCGGAGGGTGCCCCGTCGTCCCGAGATCCCCTTCGGTGACCCGGCGATGAGTGCCTGGAGCTGGGAGGAGGGCAAGCCCTGGGCCGATGCCATGTCGCACGCCCTTGGCGAGCACTACGGCCGCTGGGTCGTGGGCTGGCGCTGGGCGCACGACGAAGGGGACTTCGACGGAGGGCCGGTCGGGAACTGGTGCTGCCCACGGGACTCGATCACCACCCCCGAGGAGACGCTCGACCGTGTCATCGCGGCGCTGTGCGAGTGGCGGGCGTGGCTGGAGAGCCTCGCAGGGTGGTTCGAGGCGTACCCGCTGGATCTGGCAGACGTCGAGGACCAGCGGATCCTGTGGGACCGCGCCGCCCGAAACCTGATCCTGCAGGTCGTCGACCGCACCGGCTGCGGCAGCGGCTGGTACGGCCACTGCCATCAGGTGCTGTCCTGGTTCCTCAGCCGTTGGGGCGTCGCAGCCGACCTCGCGCAGGAGCTGGTCGATCAGGCGGTCGGGGGGCGCTTCCAGAGCTGGACCGGCCCCGACCCGGTGTTGGTCGAGGACGTCGCGGAGCGCCTCGCACGATCGCTGCGACCGGACGACGGCGCACGATCCGCCGGGCCCGCGCCGGACCACCTGCAGCGCTGGCTCGCGGTACGCGACGCCGTGCCGTGGGAGCAGGCCCCGGACGGCGGCGGCCAACCGCTGACCCTGTCGCGCGACGGCGCGGCGGAGGACATCCGCGCCTTCGACGGCGCCCTGGACCCCGCTCGGGCCCAGGGCCTGCTCGCTGCACTGGAGTTGCTGCGGGCCGACGCGGCGCGCGGCGCTTGCCTCGACTTCGAGCTGATCCAGCGATGGCAGCAACACGTCCTGGACACACCGCAGCCGCCGCCGTTCCGCAGCATGCCCGCCTTCGCCAAGGGGGGCAGGGAACGCTACGGCATCAGCGCTGACACCCGCGCCCGCCTGGACGCCTGCCTGGCCGACAGTGCGAAGGACGCCGGGCGGCCACTTCCCCTGACCGCCCGGGCCGCACGTGCCTGCCTCGACGTCTGCTTCTTCCATCCCTTCGACGACGGCAACGCACGGGCCGCCTTCCTCACCCTCGTCTTCGTCCTCGCCCGCGAAGGCGTCGTACTCGACGGGGTCAGCCTGCTGCGCCGCGTCACCTTCCAGGCCGACGAGCCCCAGGATGCGCTGATCCTCACCCGGTACATCGACATCCACCTCGAACAGACGCGCCGCAGCGCCGCGTCCCCCCGTTCCTAGCGGGGCAGCGGGGCTTGGTGTGCCCCAGGATCGCAACCGCATGGTGCGGTGGACCGCGTCAGGACAGCGGGGGCAGCTCGCCGCCGGAGGCACCGCCGCTGCCCGAGGACAGCGACTCCTTCATCGCCCGGAAGAAGGACCGGCGCTCCACCACCTGCGCACCCGGCAGTTCGGACAGCGGCTCGGTGCGACGCCCGAAGCCGGCCGGGAGTGAGGGTGGCCCGAGCGCCGTGAACGCCTCGTCGAGGTGGTGCCGCGGATCGCCGGTGCCGCGCAGGACCGCGGTGAGGGGGCGGTAATCCGTCATCCCGTAGGCCGCCGCCAGCGTGGTCGCCCGCTCCACTGCCTCCTGCTGCGTCGGCATCTCGGCCGGGTCGGCCCACCAGGCGTGGGCGGCCACCAGGCGGCCGTCGCGGTAGAGGTGGAGCGTGTTAGTCGGCGCCCTCCTTGACCGCCACCAGGACCGGCCATTTCTCCCCCCGGCTGAACGTGCCGGCCAGCCGGGGCAGCCCGCCCTCACCGAGCAAGGTCCCACGCATGCCCGTGCGACGGCCCGGCGGATCCGCCGAGGACGCGATCTCGACGAACGTGCCGCCGCCGGGTGCCGGGGGGCTGCGTGGCCGCGGTGACCATCTTCTCGTCCACCGGGGCGCCGATGGCTGTGTCCCAGCCCTTGCCGTCGGCGAGGTGATTGAGAAGCTCCTCTATCACCGGGGCGGGGGTGGCGTCGGTCACGGTGAGGACCCACATGCGGTCGGATACGGGTGTCTCGTAAGCGGCCACGGTCCACGCGGTCTCGTGGGCAGGTGTTTCGTGGACGCGCTCGCTGCGCAGGGTCTGGGACTCGTGGATGGCGTGGGTCGTCTCGTCCGACCAGGTCCGTTCCCTGTCAAGTCCAGCGTGTTGCGTTAGTGGGGCGTCACTGTCCAGCAAATCTGGTGCTGGCCGTCGCCCAGGAGGGCGCTGCTGGATATCGGTATGCCGTTTGCCTTTCAGGCCCACCGTCGAGGTGCCCGACGGCGATTTCGGTGATGCCCCCTTCTCCTGGGATTCCTGCGGCAGTCAGCCGAGGTAGAAGTCCTTGCGGACGGCGACGAATTCCTCGACCGTCAGGGGCCGCTTACCGGTGATGCGCTCGACGTCGATAGTCGCCCTGTCGTAACGGTTCGCGCGGTGCAGCTGCGCCATGGTCGCGATGTGCTGCTCGGTGTGCTGCGGCAGGCCCGCGTTCGCGAGTACCTCTGTACGCCACCATTGCAGGGGGACGTCCAGATAGGTCACCGTGCGGCCGAGCGCCTTGGAGAATTCCTGGGCTACTTCGGTCATGTCGAGCGCCCGCGGTCCGGTCAGCTCGTACACCTTCCCGGCGTGCTCCTCGGGGTTGCGCAGGATGGTTGCGACCACTTGGGCGACGTCGTCGGCGGCGACTGGCGAGGTGCGTCCGGTCCCGAACGGCAGCGCCAGCGTGCCGTTCTCGCGGATCGAGCGCGCCGCGAGGGCGGTGAACAGCGGATTGTCGAGGAACGTCGTCGGGCGCACGTGCACCACGGGCAGGCCCGACCAGTCCAGCACCTGCTCCGCCAGCCAGTGCAGCCGTTGCTGGTGGGATTCCGCGGTGCTGGTGGCGGTCATTTGCGACACCGTCATCTGCGACATGTCCACCAGCAGGTCGAGTTCGCCGTGTGCCTTCGCGACCGTGGCCATGACGGTCGCCGCCAGCAGGTGGTCCGGGGACACACTGAGCCCGAAGTACGTCCGGCGGACGCCGTCGAGCGCGGCCGCCACCGTTTCGGGCCGGGTCAGGTCCCCGGTGACGACCTCGGCGCCCCATGCCCTCACCTCGGCCGCGCGCTCGTCCTCGCGGCGGATCAGGACGCGGACCGGCACGTTCTGCGCGCGCAGCCGCTCGGTGACGAGGCGGCCCATGCCGCCGGCGCCGGTGACGAGGACAAGGTCGTGATCAGCCATCGGTGGCTTCCTTTCGGAGGTGTTCGCCCCGGCCAGGTCCTGGCCGTTGCACGGGCGGCAGTGTTGGTGCTCGGCGTCGCCGATCGGTCCTCGCCGAACGGCCGGCCATGATTCCCATGCGGGATCGGCTCGGTGACGGGCACGGCGAGCCGTGGGTAAGGGGATGGGCACCGTGCCCGCGCGGGCTGGTGCTCGTATGAAGATCGGTCGGCGTCGCCTGCGGTCAGATCGAGGTCGCGCCGCCGAAGCAGAAGTCGGGGCTCTCCACGGTCACCAGCACGGCCGGGAAGGGCGATGGACGATGTTCGGCGCCACCCGGAGGCCGTCGAGGGGGCGCTTGTCGATGTGGTGTGGCGGTGGCCCGGAGGGGGTCAGTGGTGGCCGGGTCGGCTCGAGCGCATCTGCCACTGGGTCATCGCGCCGAAGGCCAGAACGTTGGCTCGGCGGGTGGTGAAGCGCGAGGTCAGGGTCATCACCCAGTTGAAGGTGCCGGAGACGACGCTGGGCGGCGGGTTGCGCCGGTCCAGCGTGCGCAGTGCGGTCGTGACCACCTGACTCGGCGTCTGCAGCCGGACACCGCGGGCCATGTCGTCGGAGCCGGCCGCGTCGAAGAACTCGGTGCGGGTCGGACCCGGGGAGAGAGCGAGCACGCGCAGCCCGGTCCCTCGCGATTCCTGCCACAGCGCCTCGGTGAAGCTCAGCACGAAGGCCTTGGTCGCCCCGTAGACGGCGGCGTTCGGCCATGGCTGGTACCCGAGGGAGCTGGCGACGTTGACCAGGACACCGGTCAGCTGGCCGATGAACGCCCTGGTGACGTCGACCAGGCTGGCCACGTTCAGGCCGATCTCCTGCTGGACGCGCGCCGGGTCCTCCTGGCGGAACGGGCTGTGGGTGCCGAAGCCGGCGTTGTTGACGAGGCTGGTGACGGTGATCCCACGCCGGGCCACCTCCTTGGCCAGCGCATCACCCGCGGCCGGCACGGTGAGGTCGAACGGCACCGTCGTGACGGTGACCTGGTGCTTCGCGGACAGCTCGTCGGCCAGGGCCTGAAGTCGGTCCGCGCGGCGGGCCACCAGCACGAGGTTCGAGCCGCGCTCGGCGAACTGGCGGGCGAACTCCGCGCCGAGTCCGGCACTCGCCCCGGTGATCAATGTGGTCTGGGTACGGTAGTCGATCTTGTTCATGGCGGTCGGGGACACGGTGCCCTCGCGGGTACCTCCTCCCTTCTCCTTTCAATCCTTGCGACGGTCGGCGACCGTCATCGAGTGCTCATCTGTTGCCGAGGCGGGCTCGGAGCCCGCCTGGGCGATGGTCGTGACGTTTGAGGTGTCCCCGGTGACGGGAACGAGGTCGTGATCAGCCATCGGGGGCCTCGTTGCGGAGGTGTGTGCCTCGGCCATGCCCGGGCCGCTGCACGGGCGGTCGTGCGTCCTGGCGTTCGACGCCGCTCGGGGTGGACACCCTTTCCGCCGATCCTCTGACGGTCTCGCCGAACGGACGGCCGCACTTGTGCAGGGGGTGCTGAGGAGCGGCGGGCGTCGGCGCTGCCTCCTTCACCGGAGGAGGAAGTTGAGGAGGGTTTCGGTGCGCTTGTTGAACGGGGCGCGCAGCAGGCGGGTGGCGTTCCAGCGGCCTTGTACGTAGATGCCCTTGGGGTGGCTGAGCGTGCGGAAGCCTTCGATGCCGTGGTACTTGCCCATCCCGCTGGCGCCGACGCCGCCGAAGGGGAGGTCGTCCTGGGCGACGTGCATGATGGTGCCGTTGACGGTGACGTTGCCGGAGGTCGTGCGGTCAAGGACCTTGCGCCGGTCGGGGCCGTTGTCGCCGAAGTAGTAGAGCGCGAGCGGCCGCGGCCGTGCGTTGACGTAGTCGATGGCGTCGTCGATGTCGCGGTAGCCGAAGATCGGCAGGATGGGGCCGAAGATCTCCTCGTGGGCGATGCGCATGTCGTCGGTGACGCCGAGCACGATGGTCGGTGCGAGGGTGTGCGGACGGCCGTCCGCGTCGCCCGGCCGGTGTCCGACCTCGATGATCCGCGCCCCGTGAGCGCGGGCGTCCTCGATCAGGTCGGTGAGGATCTTGTACTGCTTGTCGTCGATGATCGAGGTGTAGTCGTCGCTGGTGGGGCCGTCGGGGTAGGCAGTCTTCACCAGTCTGTCGTAGGCGGCGATGAAGGCGTCGATCTCGGATTCGTGGACCAGGGCGTAGTCGGGGGCGATGCAGGTCTGCCCGCCGCTGAGCAGCTTGCCGAAGACGATGTCGGCCACGGCCTGGTCCCGGACGTGTCCCTTGGCCACGATGGTCGGGGACTTGCCGCCGAGTTCCAGCGTGACGGGGACGAGGTGGTCGCTGGCCGCCTTCATCACGGCTCGCCCGACCTCGGTGCTGCCGGTGAAGACGAGATGGTCGAACGGCAAGGAGGAGAACGCAGAGCCGTCGCCGCTGACGATGGTGACCTGCTCCGGCGGGAAGAGCTCGCTGAGCATCGACGCGAGCACCGCGTTCGTCGCCGGGGTCAGCTTCGACGGCTTGAGCATGACGCGGTTGCCGGCGGCGATGGCGGTGACGACGGGCATGAGCGACAGGTTGACCGGATAGTTCCACGGCGAGATGACGCCGACCACGCCCAGCGGCTGGTATTCGATGCGGTTGCTGCCGAAGCGCAGCAGCAGCTCGATGTGACGGCGGGTCGGGCGCATGAACCGGCGAAGGTTGCGGTGCAGGTAGTCGATGCCCTGCACGACACCCACGACTTCCATCAGCGCGCTCTCGTGCCGCGAGCGGTGTCCGAAGTCGGCGTCGATCGCCTCCTCGATGTCGCCGCGCCGGGCGATCAGGGCCGCCTTGAACCTGCTCAGATCGCGGCGCCGCGCCTCCAGGGAGGGCGCTCCGTCGCGGAGGTAGGCGGCGCGCTGGGTCTGGAGTATGTGGTTGAAGCGCTCCGCGTCGGTGGGCTGTCTGGTGATGTCGGTGCTGGTCATGATCGTGTTCCTTGGCTGTTGATGAGGGCGGGGGCGATGGGGTGCTGCGGGCGCTGGCGGCGGTCCATCCAGCCCATGAGCCGGACCATCGAGCGGCGCGGCAGGAGCCTTCCGAGGAGAGCGACCGGCCGGCCGTTGGTGATCACTGACGGGGGCGCGGACCTGCGGTCGAGCGTGTCGAGGGCGATCTTCACGACCTGCTCGGGGGTTGCCCGCTTCGTGCCGTAGTCGGCGGAGCTGCCGGCGACGTCGTAGAACTCGGTCTTCGTGGCGCCAGGGTTCACGGCCAGGACGCGCAGACCGGTGCCGCGGGCCTCCTCCCACAGCGATTCGGTGAAGTTGAGGACGAAGGCCTTGGTGGCGCCGTAGGCGCTCATGTAGGGGGTCGGCTGGAAGCCCAGCAGGCTCGCGACGTTGATCAGGATGCCGGTGTCGGCGGAGGTCAGCGGGTCGATGTAGGCGCGGCTGAGGTCGACCAGCGCGCTGATGTTCAGCGCGATCATGCTCTGCAGGCGGTCGGGGTCCTCGTCGGTGAACGCGTCGTGGGTGCCGAAGCCGGCGTTGTTGACCAGTCCGGTGGCGTAGATGCCGCGGGACTCCAGTTCGGCGCGCAGCGTGCGGCCGGCGTCGGGCCGGCCGAGGTCGCGGGCGACGGTGGTCACGGTGACGCCGTGGGCGCGGGTGAGTTCGGCGGCCAGGCTCTCCAGCCGGTCCGCACGGCGGGCCACGAGCACGAGGTTGGCGCCGCGGCGGGCGAGCTGGCGGGCGAATTCGGCGCCGAGGCCGGAGCTGGCGCCGGTGACGATGACGGTCTGGCGGTGGTAGTCGATGTCGCTCATGACATTCACTCTACGCACGCTTTTGCACTGAGTGCAAGTAGATGCATGGTGTGAGGCGAAGTACCATCGGTGCATGCCTCAGAAACCGACACCTATCCGGGAACAGACCCGCTCCGTGGTCCGATCACTGCTGGCCCGGACCGCCATCGAGCTTTTCGCCACCAAGGGCTTCGACGACACGACCCTCGATGAGGTCGCCGCAGCCGCGGGCGTCTCCCGGCGGACCCTGTTCAACTACTTCCGCAACAAGGAAGACCTCGCGCTCAGCGGCCTGGACGAACAGGGCGAACTGATCGCCGCGCGCCTCGCCGAGCGCCCGGCCGAGGAGGATGCCTGGACGGCGCTACGCGCGGCGTTCCAGGTGCTCGAGGAGATCGACATGACAGCCGAAGGGCGCCTGGAGTTCATCACGCTGCTGTTCGGCAACGATTCCCTGCGCGCCGGACACGCCGAGAAGCAAGCCCGCTGGCAAGACCTGTTCGCACCGCACATCGAGCCGCGACTGCCCGACTCCGACCGCCGCACCCTGCAAGCCCGCGCGATCGCGGCCGCGGCGATCGTCTGCCTGCAGGCAGCCAACGAGGAATGGGTACGCCTGGGCGGACAGGCCGACATGTTCGACCTCTACGACACCGCCGTACAGGCCATCCGCCGCCCCACCTGAAATGACCGCATCGAGCTCCACCACGCGCGTCGGCGTGGGAACCGGGGCCCGAACCGTCTAACCCGCGCCAGCAGGACCGAACGATCCGGCCACCGTAGGCCGCGCGGCCAGAGGTCAGCCCTGGGCGGGTAGCCGCAGCGGCCGGTAGCCGTCGGCATCGAGCGTGGTCGGCTCGCCGTCGATGTCCACCGTGTGGGTGCCGTAAAACGAGCTGGGCCTCCGGGGGCCGGCTCGTGCCGGTGGAGCCTCCGCGTCGTCGACCTGTAGCCCGCCGGGCGGGCCGCGCTTGACCAGGGGTGGCGGGGCCCGCCGCGAGTAGGAGAGAACCGGGTCAGCGCGCTTGCAGGGTGTCGAAGCCGAGCGGCAGGAGGCTTACCACGCGCGCAGGAACTCAGTGGCTCGAGTCCGGGTGCGGTTGCGTTGGCAGCGCTCGGACCGGGGAGGTGGGCTGGGACAGGGCGTGGAGCAACTGCCGGTTGTGCGCGGTCAGTTGGTTGACAGCGCGGACGAGGTGCTCGACGTCGGTCCGCAGCTGGGCCAGTTCGGTGGCGTCCTGAGCTTGTTGAAGCTGCGCGGGCTCAGCCCGCTGAACGGGGTTATCCAGGACGACTCTGATGCCGTGATCACTCCTGCCACGACCAGGATCGTCCCACTTCGAGATCACCTACAGGGTGCCAGTGAGAGCGGCGCCGATCCCGACTGCCTCCTGCGTGCCGGGCTCACGGGAGGGCCTCGAGGCGCTCCATGTGTTCCTCGCCCCACTGGCCGAGTGGGGCGAGAGCGGCGATGAGCGAGTGACCGAAGTCGGTCAGCGAGTACTCCACCTTCGGTGGGACCTGGTGATGGACCTCGCGGTGCACCAGGCCGCTGGCCTCCAGTTCCCGCAGCTGCAGGATCAGCATCCGCTCACTGATACCGGACACTGTCCGGCGCAACTCGCCGAAGCGCAGCGGCCCTTCGCCGAGCCAGAACAGGATCAGCCCCTTCCATTTCCCTCCCATGACGTCGATGGCGGCGTCCAGCCCGCAGGTATAGCTGCGCCTCTTCATCAGCGGCACTCCTCCTAACAAAAATGTGGGTACCAGACAAAATTGTAGGTACTTGCAGAAGTGTTGGTGCGCCCACAGCATGGAGCAGGCATCACACCGAGATCGCGACAACTCCGTGCGGTGTGAACTGCGTTTGATGCCGTTTCAGACGCTCAGGAAGATCCGTCTCAGGCAGGAGCAACGTATGACCGGGCATCACCGCACTCCCGTGACTGTCGTCGGGCTGGGCTCGATGGGCAGTGCACTGGCCGAGGCATTCATCGACGCCGGACACCCGACCACCGTCTGGAACAGGACTCCGCCGAAGGCCGCGCCGCTCGTGTCCAAGGGTGCCGTTCACGCGCAGACGATGGACGAGGCGATCGCGGCGAGTCCGCTGGTCATCGCCTGCCTAACCACCTACGAAAACACCATCGAGGCCCTCGAAGCGGGCGCTGCCGGGCTCAAAGGGCGGGCCCTTGTGACCCTGAACAGCGGTTCACCAGCCGGGGCCCGGCAGATGGCCGAGTGGGCGGTTGGGCACGGAGCACGCTTCCTCGGCGGAGCGATCAAGAACGTGCCATCCGCCGTGGGCGCCGAAGACACCCTCCTGTACTACGGCGGCGACAAGAGCGTCTTCGAGGAGTTCGATTCGACACTGCGGGTGCTGGGCGGCGACACCGTCTACCTCGGTGCCGACGCCGACCTCGCCGCCCTTTACGAGATGGCGGTGGGCGGCACTCTGCTGCCCGCGCTCGTCGGTTTCTTCCAGGGCGCGGCAGCAATGCAGGCCCGCGGCCTCACGGCGGCCTCAATGGTTCGGTTCAGCATCAAGTGGTTCGAAATGATCAACTCGGTACTGCCGGTCCTCGCCGAGGAGATCGACAGCGGCGATTACAGCAAGCCCGCCTCCTCCGTAAACCTCTTCCTGGCCGGAGCTGCCCATGACGAGGAACTCGGCAAGGAAGCGAACCTCGACATGGGTTGGCACAAGCCCTTTCATGACCTGCTGGAGCGAGCGGTCGAAGCCGGCCACGGCGGCCACAGCATCTCTGCACTGACAGAAATCCTCAAGAACCCTGGGCAGACCGGATAGCCCAGGACGGCACACAGTTGCGTGTCCTGACAAACACCATCTTTGTCGCCCACACTCGAGCTCAGAACGGTTCGTTGAGACGAAGCCCGTCCCTGCCGTGCACCACCAGCTCAATTACGGGACACCCCTTACGACCTCGTGCACGGTTGGCCGTGGCTCGTCGCTCAGGTAGCTCGTTGAAACGTGCATGTGGGGGCTGGGGCGCGTGAGCTGATCGTGGCGGAGTATCTGGTCACTGGGCTGTCGCCGGATGTGATCGCTGAACTCATCGCTGAGGTAGGGCCGTTGTGGCACGAGCAGCATCAGGCTCGGCTCACGGCTCGGCCGCGGCGTAGGGCTGTAGGAGCCGGAGCGAAGCACAAGTTCGTCTTCGTCGACCGGCTGCTGGCCACGCTGGTGAGTCTGCGCCATGGCACCACTCATGACGTGCTGGCCTGCTGGTTCGGCGTGGACCGCTCCACCATCACCCGCGCCATCGGCGAGGTGCGGCCCCTGCTCGCGCGGCGGGGCTGCACCGTCGCACCGGGCATCCGGCTGCGCACTCTCGCCGAGGTCATCGAGCACCTGGGTGCCGACGGCCAGACCGGGATCACCGATGGCACGGAGATCCGTGTGCGGCGCCCGGCCGCAGGCCGCAAGGACCGGGACAAGTTCGTCTCCGGCAAGACCAAGCAGAACGCCGTGAAGGCCATGGTCCTCACGGACGCCGAAGGGCGGCTGCTGTACTGCAGCCCGGTCCGGCCGGGCAATTGCGCCGACATCACCCAGGCCCGGCAGCTGGGACTGGTCAAGCTCCTGGCCGATGGCCCGTTCATGGAGATCCTCGCGGACGCCGGCTACCAGGGCATGGGCGCGCAGACCGGCGGACGGGTGGTCACGCCGCCACACCGCAAGTTCAAGAAGAACGCTCCCACCTGGTACGAGGAGCGGCACGAACTCCAGCGCAAAGCGCACTCTTCACGGCGTATCCGCGTCGAGCATGGCATCGCGCACTTGAAGAACTGGCGGGCTCTTGCCCGCCATCTTGGCCGTCGCGAGCACATGAGCGACATCGTCCAAGCCGTCGCTGGACTGCTCTCGCACCAGCAGACCGCCGCTCCATCCCGCCGCGTTCAAGCGTGACCACTGTCAGGACCGCAACTCTCGACGAGCCACGGCCAACCGTGCACGAGGTCGTTAGGGCGCAGCGTCCCCAGTGAACTCTGTGTAGAACAACAAGCGCCCCCAACACCCAACAGGGCGCCGGGGGCGTTGTGGATCACTGGGCGGTTGCCTGCCGCACGGACCCGATGAGCCCGCAGGTGCCCGTGAGGCGGCGAGGCGCTTCCCGTACTCGTCCTCGGGCCGTCAGCTCGCCCAGATCACGAACGTGACGACCGACTTGCCGCCTCCGAAGTCGCGGACATAGGTGTCACCGTGCGCGGAGTGCGCCACGCGCTTGCCCCAACTCCTCTTGTCGTTGCCGACCTGCGGCACGGCCGCCGACTGGTCGACGGTGCTGGTCGAGTCGAGGTGGGCGTAGATGCTCGCCAACTGGTCGTAGTCGTGCTGGTTGGGGTGGAGGTTGCTGGGCGGCCCGTCGGGGTTGCTCGTGTAGTCCATGCAGGTGCCCAGGTTCGGGTTGTCGAAGGCCTCGTCCTGGTGGTCGAGGCCGAAGGTGTGCCCGACCTCCTGGCAGGTCACCAGGGATCTCCAGGACGGCGTGTTGTACGTCGCCGTGTTGAAGTACGTGTCGTTGAGCTTGACCGTTCCCGCGGTGATGTGGGTGCCGCCGGTCACGGATATGGAGGCGATGCCGAGCCAGCCGTTGTTGCCGTAGGTGTTGTTGCAGACCTCGACCCGGCCGGAGGTCGCGGCACAGCGGCGGGCGGAGGACTGGCCGGCCACCACGGTGGTGTCCAGGACGTTGGACTTGGACCAGTCGGTGGAGGCGGTGCTCAGGTAGCTCTTCCAGGTGGAGGAGAGGTTGTCGCCGAGCTTGAGCGTGAACGGGTTGGCGGTGCGGGCCCAGTGGTAGCCGCCCCACGAGTGATTGGCCTGGGCGGTGGTGCTGAACGTCAGGGTGGCGGCGGTCGCTGCGGTGACGGCGGCGAGCAGCTTCATACGCACGAGGGGTCTCCTCAGTGGTTGGGGATGAAAGCCACACGCGACCCCGGATGAGCCCCTTCGTCGACAGCCCAGCCAAGGTCACGAACTACCGTGCGGGTGGTGCGGTGTGACTGACTGTTCAGGCTGGACGGCATGCGACAAGGCGTACCGGTGGGGCTCCAGTCGGTTCGTGGTGCCGAACCGCATGCAGGTTAAGGGAATTGCGCCAGGCTTGTCATGAGCGCGACCGCAAAGAAATCGTCTTGATGTGCTGTCAGGTGCAGCCGGGGGGAGCGCCGCCGTCAGCGGTTGATGGGACCTGTAAGGGCGTCGAGGACCGGTCCGCCCGCCAGACCGAGGCCGAGTGAGATCGCCGTTGCCGCATACGCGATGACGCGCGCCGTACGGTTGCCCTCAACGGGCTGTGGAGAGCCGCTTCGGGAGACCGCGGGCACGATCCAGCGCAGGTAGTAGAACAGGGACGCAACGGTGTTGGCGGCGGCAAGAGCGACGAGCCAGGCGTAGTCGCCGTCGAACGCGGCGCTGAACGCCTCGAGTTTGCCGAGGAAGACCGCCGTGGGTGGGGTGCCGACGAGCCCGAGTAGGCAGACGACGAGACTTGCCGCCAGGAGCGGGTGTTCCTTCGCCAGTCCTCGGTAGTCGTCCACCGTGTGCGAATGGGGGAGGGCACAGACCACGGCGAAGGCGCCGAGGTTGGTGACCGCGTACGCCGCCAGGTAGTACAGCAGCGCCTGTTGGGCGAGGTCCGAACGGCCCGCGACGGCAATGGGCATGAGCAGGTACCCGACCTGGCTGATAGTCGAGTAGGCGAGCAGCCGTTTGACGTCCTGCTGGAAGAACGCTCCGAGGTTGCCGAGCGTCATGGACGCGGCGGCCAGCACAGCGACGAGTGCGGCCCACGGCAGGGTGCTGTCCGCGAAGACCACCTCGCCGAGGCGGAAGAGCGCGGCGAGTGCGCCGATCTTCGGGAGCGTGGTGAGGAGCGCTGCCACCGGTGGGCTGCTGCCCTGCACGGCGTCGGGCACCCAGAAGTGTGCCGGCACGCCTCCGGCCTTGAACAGCACTCCGGCCAGAAGCCCTATGGCGCCGGTGGCGATCAGTGCCCTGGGCGCGTCGCGGAACGCCTCCCCGAGGAGGGGATACCCCGTGCCGCGTCCGGTCGCGTACAGGACCGTGATCCCGGTCAGCATCAGTACGCCCAACAAGGCACCGATCACGTAGAACTTGAGGGCTGCCTCGGTGCCCGGTCCGTCCTTGCGGAACCCGGCGAGGGCGTAGGAGGGGATGCTCGCCAGCAGGTAGCCGGCGGCAAGCAGGAGCAGGTCCTGGGCGCCGGCCATCATCAGCGCGCCGAGGGCCGCCAGTTGCACCAGGACGTAGAACTCGGTCTCCCGCGCATCTCCTCCCAGGGGACGGAAGGAGACGCCGAGAACGAGGAGCGTGCCGCCGAGGACCACGATCCGGGAGGTACTCGTGACCGGGTCGACGGAGAATGCCTCACCGAAGGCGGTCAGGGCGGGCTCCGCTGCGGCCACCGACGCGGCGGCGATCCCGGCCACGCACGCCACGACCGCCAACACACCCACGAGCCACTGCCGGGCACGCGGCAGCCAAGCGCCGAACAGCAGCCCAAGTACAGCCGAGGCGGCCAGCAGTACCTCGGGCAGGAGGTCGAGCGGGTTTTCGTTCATCTCGGTCATCGGGCGAGCAACTCCAGGACGGACCGGGAGGCCGGCTCGATGACGTCGAGGAGGAAGCGGGGAGCCACGCCGAGAACGACGGCCAGGACCAGGAGCGGAACGACGGCCAGGCTCTCGTGCGCGCGGATGTCGGGGAACGCGCGTGGCGTTCCCGGCGCGTCGGGCAGGCGCAGTGGCCCGGTGAAGACCTGCCGCAGCGCACGCAGGAACAGCCCGGCGGTGAGGAGGATGCCGAGGACCGAGAGCGCCGTGGCCAAGGGTCGCGGGCCCAGACTCCCGGTGAAGATCTGGAACTCGGCGATGAAGCCCGAGAATCCCGGCAGCCCGAGCGAGGCGAAGGCCGCGACGCCGGTCATGGCGGCGAACGCGGGCGCCACGGCGGCGACTCCGGAATAGGAACCCATGTCGTACGTCCGCCCGCGCTCGTACAGCACCCCGGCGAGCAGGAACAGCGCACCCGTGAGCAGTCCATGGCTGACCATCTGCGTCACCGCTCCGGTGACGGCGAGGGAGCGGGCCTGCTCGGAGGTGTCCGCGGTCGCCGCGGCGGCACCGACCGCGAGCACGATGTAGCCCATGTGGTTCACGGAGGTGTAGGCGACCATCCGTTTGAAGTCGGTCTGCGCGAGGGCGACCAGGGCTCCGTGGAGGACCGAGAGGACGCCGATGACGACCAGGACCACGGCATAGCGGCGCCAGGCTTCGGGGAGCATCGGCATGGCGATGCGTACGAACCCGTAGGTGCCCATCTTGAGCAGGATCCCGGCCAGGATCGCGGATCCGGCCGCGGGCGCCTCGACGTGGGCCGGCGGCAGCCACGTGTGGAAGGGCACCGTCGGGGTCTTCACCGCCAGGCCGACGACCACGGCCAGCAGCACGAGAGCGCCGTAGACGGAGCGCCCGGCCAGCGGGTTCTGCTCGGTCAGTTCGACCATGTCGAAGGTGTGCGGGGACGCGGCGAGGTACAGGCCGATGAAGCCGAGCAGCAGCGCGAGCGAACCGATGAAGGTGTAGAGGAAGAACTTCAGCGCGGCACGGCCCGCTTGGCGGTGGCCCCATCCGGCGATGACGAAGTACATCGCCACGATGGACAGGTCGAAGAAGACGAAGAACAGGATGAGGTCCAAGGCCGCGAACAGACCCAGGCAGGTGGTGTGCAGGAAGAGGAACAGCGCGGCGAAATCGCGGATACGGCGGTCCTCGCGCAGCGAGTACAGCGCACAGGCCAGGAACAGCAGGCAGGTGAGCGCGATCATCGGCAGCGACAGACCGTCGACACCGACGTGGTAGCCGACACCGGCGCTGGGAATCCATCGGGCGCTTTGCTCGTACTGCATGCCGCCGTCGGCCTCGTACCCGGCCCACATGGCGATGACCAGGGCCAGTTCGAGCGCGGACGTCACCACCCACAGGGCCCGGAACACCTGCGGTGTCGTACGACGAGGCAGGGCGAACAGCAGCAGCGCCACGGCCGCGGGTACGAAGACGAGGACGGTCAGCACGCGGGTCACCTCACGAGGACGAGCACGACGGCGAGGACGGTGAAGGCCGCGACGGCCTGGGCGAGGTACTGGTGCAGCTGACCGGTCTGCGGGCGGCGGGCCCAGCGGCCGAGGGTGCGGGTCCCGGCGGCAACCGCGGTCACCGTGCCGTCGACCATGCGTTCCAGGACGCCGTCCGTCCAGCGGGCGAGCCGTACGGTGCCCGCGGCCGCACCGTCGACGGCACGGTCCAGCCCCCGGTCGTCGAAGGCCGCGGCGGCCCGTGCGAGCCGCATCACGGGAGCGACCAGGAGGACATGAGCCGCGCGCTCGAGGAGCAGCCAGTCCGCGACACCCGACTTCGCCCGCGCGGGTAGCGGCACCGGGCGTGTGCCCCAGGCCCAGGTGACTGCTGCCGCCAGCAGAGCAAGAGCCCCGGAGAGCGCGAACTCCCACGCGCGCGGCTCGGGTTGACCAGCGTGCCCCAGTACGCGCCCCACACTGTCACGCAGCGGAGGGAAAGCCACCGGCGTCAGCGCGAGGCACGCCAGAGCCAGCAGGGCCAGCGGCCCCACGGCACCGCTCGGAATACGGCGCGCATCGGGCCATGGCACCGCGGGCCGCCACACGAACCACAACGCCTTGGCGCTATAGACCGCTGACAGCAAGGCGGCTGCCAGGGCGACGGAGTACAGCGAGAGGCCGGTCTCCAGGGCCCCCGCGAGAAGCACGTCCTTGGCGGCCCAGAGCGAGAGCGGCGGAATCCCTGCCAGGGAGAGCGCGCCGACGGTGAAGGCAACACCGACCGCCCGGTTGTGGCGCGCCGCGCCGAGCAGCTGGGGGAGCTGTTGGGTGCCCAGCGCTGTCAGCCATGCCCCCGCCGCCAGGAAGAGCAGGCTCTTCGCCGCCGCATGGGCGATGAGTTGCAGCGTGCCACCGGTGGTCGCGTCGGTTCCGGCGGCGAGCACCATGAAGCCGATCTGCGCACACGTCGATGCGGCAAGCAGCTGTTTGAGGTCGGTCTGCGCCACCGCGACCAGCCCGAGGCAGAGCGCGGTGGCGGCGCCCGTCCACGCGACCACGTCGTCGCCCCAGCCGGAGGCGTCCAGCAACGGCCCGGTCCGCAGCAGCAGATACGCTCCCGCGACGACCATGGTCGCCGAGTGCAGCAGCGCGGAGACCGGGCTCGGGCCCTGCATGGCCTTGGACAGCCAGAAACTGAAGGGCAGCTGGGCCGACTTGCCCAGGGCGGAAGCGATGAGGCCGGCGGCGATGAAGGACAGCCACGGCTCGTCGGCGCGTGCGAGACCGTCGAGCGAGAGCGTCGAATCCTGGCCGCCGGCCAGGGCCGCGCCCGCCGCGAGGTAGAGGCCGAGGTCGGCGGTGCGGGTGGTCAGGAATGCCGTGTCGGCCGCCCGCGTACGCAGCGGATCCTGCCACCAGTAGCCGATGAGCGCCCAGGAGGTGGCGCCCATGACCTCCCACGCCATCAGCAGGATCGGGAGGGTCGCGGCCGTGACGGTGACGAGCATGCTCCCGGCGAACAGCAGCATCAGCCCGAAGAAGCGGGCGCGTGCCTCGCCCGCCCCGAACTCTGCGGCGCTGAAGAGGAGCACGACGAGGGTGACCGCCATGACCGTCACCACCAGCAGCCCGGACAGCCCGTCCACCGCAAGCCGCACCGGCAGCCCGTCGAGGAGCGGTGCCTGCGCGACCGGATGCCGAAACGCCGCCGCGATGGCGAGCCCGCCGGCAGCGACCGCGACGGCGATCGCCAGGCCGGGTGCCAGCCGGTCGGCCCTGCGCCCGACCGCCATCAGCAGGACGCCGGCACCGAGCGGAACGGCGACGAGCGCCCACAGCAGGGCGCTCACTCCTTCAACTCCGCCGCCATGTCGGTCATGTCGATCTCACGCGACCGGAACAGGGCGGTGACCACGGCGAATCCGACTGCCATCTCCACGGCCATCGCCGTGATCGCGACGACGACCAGCACCTGTCCGTCGGCGGTGGCCGGTGCGATGTAATGCCAGGCGGTCGCGGCGGCCAGGATGACGCCGCCCAGCATCAGCTCCAGGCCCATCATCAGCATCACGATCGACTGCTGCGTGAGCGCCCCGAACAGCCCGATGCAGAACAGCGCGGCGGCCAGCAGCAGGAACAGTTCCAGGGTCACCGGCCGACACCGCCTCGTACGGGATCGTCCGCGCGACGTGCCCGCAGATCGTCGCCGAGCCGGTCGTAGCGTCCCCGGCGGGTGGCCAGTACGACGGTGGCCAGGATGGTCGCGAACAGCGCCATCCCCAACGTCATCATGGTCAGCATCTGCGGACCCATGAGCGACATGCCGAGATCCGTCGTCGGATCGTCCGAGGCCCTGCCCCGGCGTGCGGGCCAGGGAGCAAACAGGACCCCGGCGGCCAGGAGTACGAAGACAAGGCCGCAGACGACCGCCGCACCCCGTTTGTTGTGCATCATCGTCATCGGCATGAGCCCGGCCGGATTCATCATGTACATCACCATGAAGACGGCCATGATGGCCATCTCGATGGTCATCATCAGCACGATGACGACGCCCAGATAGTCCAGCCCCAGCAGCAGGACGAGCCCCCCGACGCACAACAGCGAGGTCAGCAGGGAGAACGTCGCACGAGCCATGGAGTCGAAGCGGAACACCATCGCCCCGCTGACGACCGCAAGAGCGGCCAGCACCCAGAAGACCGCGACATCCATTTACGTACGACACCTCGCTCTCGTCCTGGACTTCATCGACTTCACCGGTTGAGCACCACCACGGCCACGACCAGCGCCTGCATGATGGCGAGCGGAGTCAGCACCACCCAGGCCAGCTCCACATAGCGCTCCATCCGCACGGTCGGGACCCGGTGCCGGAACCAGACCAGGAGCGCCAGTACGGCAGCGGTCTTGAGCACGGTCCAGATCCAGGCGGGCAACCACGGCCCGTGCCCACCGCCCAGGAAGAGCGGCACGCTGAACGCCGCCGCCACGACCAGCAGCAGCCACCGGCCACCGAGGAAGAGCACCCGGTCCGCGCCGGACAACTCGGCGGCCGCACCGCCGGCCACGTCCCTCCCGGCGGGCTGGTCGAACGGCCCCCAGAACGCCATCGCCATCGCACTGAGCAGATAGATCCCGAAGGCCGCCGGCATCCACACCGCGAACCACAACCCGGCCTGTGTGTCGACGACATCGCCGACCCGCAGCGACTCGGCACCGAGCGCGGCCGTGGTGATCGCCAGCATGTGAGGCAGCTCGTACGCCAGCCCCTGAGCCAGGAACCGGTAACCGCCGATGAGCGAAAGCGTCGAGTTCGGCCCCCAGCCCGCCAGCCACACCGCCGCCCACGCCAGCGCCTCCATCGCGTTGAACCAGACGATCCCCTCCGGCAGATCACTGACCGACCCGAAGCCCAGCGGGAGTACGACGGCGGCGAGAATCGCGGCGACGGGCAGGAGCGCCGCCCCGACCCGGGCCAGCGGCACATCGGACGCCCGAGTCCGCCGCGGCTGCTGCACGAGGTGCCGCAGCACCTCCCGGCCTGGCTCTGCCCCGCGGAGGACCACCTCGCGCAGCGACGACGTCCGCCCGCCGCGAGCACCGGCCGCGAGTACGGCGTCGAAACCAGCTGTGACAACAGCGACCGCGAGCAGGAGAACAGGCAGGACGAAGACCGCCCATAGCGGTGTGCTGTCAGCCATGGGCCGTCTCCGCCGCCGACACATGTGCGATCTCGTCGAGATCCGGGTCCAGGCTCGCGATGATGATCCGCGCACCGGCGAACTCGGCACCCTCCAGCAAGCCCGGCAAGGCGTCCAGGAGCGCCCGGGACGGGGGCATCGGCCCGTCGAGCCGCCCGCGCGGCCCGGTGGCTTCGGCAATTCCCAGAGGCTCGGTGTCGTCGCACTGCGCTGCGGCGTGCCTAGTCGCATCGAGCCACACGCGCAGCCGGTCGTACACGTCTCCGTCGGCAACGAGGGCAGGGCCCGTGACCCCGAGTTCGTGCGCGCGTTCTGCGGTCAGAGGCCCTAGCCCGGTGGCCAGCCACCGCAGGCTGCGCGATCGCTCCGCCCGGCGGATCAGGGGACGCAGGCGACCGGAGAGTTCCGCGGCGCCCGCCCCGGCCAGGGCGTGATCCCGTACGTGCCGGAATCGGGCGGCCATGTCGGCCCATCCCATCACGGCGAACAGCCTTCCCAGACTGTCCAGATGAGCGGCGCACAGCCGCCGAGCGGCGACGCCCCGCACAATGGGCTCTCCGCTGAGTGCCCGTAGCCACGGCTCATTCCAGAACGGCGGATGTGGAGATGCGGAACTCTCCGCCTCGACCCCGACCTGCTGGACGAGGTCACCCTGCAGAGCCACACGCAGGACCAACCCCGCAGGCCAGTCGGCGAGGGCCGGCCCGAGCGGCACATGGAGCCGGTCGAGCCTCAGCCCGTCACGGTCGTCGGCACGATCGGCCATGGGCAGGCCGCCCACGACGCCCATGTCGTGTCCGGCGTGAGCGGGATGGCCGCCGTGCATGTCGTGACCGTCGTGTCCCTCACCGTGTTCCGCGTGGCCGCTGCGCTCTTCGTGATGGTCCCTGTGCATGTCGTGGCGGCTCTCGGGCGCTCCGTGAGGTTCATGAGCGTCGTGCGCCGGGTGCTCGGCCTCGTCCTGCCCGCCATGACGGGGGCGCTGAGCGCCTCCACCGTGCTCGTGGTGTCCCTCCTGCTCCCCGCCCGAGTCGTGGGCCTCGTGAGCACCGTGATCTTCATGCGCGGCCGAGTCGTCGCGGCGCCCGTGCTCGCCATGGTGGAGGTGCGCGTCAACCTGGTGGTGATGGTGCCCCGGCGGTTCCCCACGCCGAAGCTCAGCGAGTCCGCGATCGAGGACTTCGGTGACCTGCCCGGCGTCTGTGAATGCCACCCGGGCCTTGGGCGCCGGGATGGCACGCCACAGATTCGCCGCCCAGTCGCTCTCTTCGTCGCTCTTCTCGGCGTAGTGACCGCCCAGAACAACCAGCAGGTCCGCCTCCGCCGGCGCACTCACGGACCGCCACCCTCGACGTACGAGCTCGGCCTCGACGGCGAGCCGCTCCCGGGTAGCGCCGGGAGTCACCGCCAGCAGAACTCCGGGCCGGGACAGCGCCGTTCGCACGAGCCTGCGCCTCAACTCCACCGGAAGGCCCCCTCCCGCCAGGCGTAACCGACACCGGCGAGCAGGATGCCCAGGAAGAGGAACATCTCGACGACTGCAGGCGTGCCGACGGCCGAGACGACCTTCGTCCACGGATACATGAACAGCATCTCCATGTCGAAGGCGAGGAAGATCATCGTGACCGGGTACCAGCGCACGTGGAACCGGGAGAGGGGGTGCTCCCGCGGTTCGAGTCCTCCGCTGAAGGGCCCGGTATGCAGTGGCTCGCGGATCGCCCGCAGTGCGATGGACATGGCATGGAGCAGCACGACGGCCGCCACGACCAGCACGAGGAGGACCAGGACCGGTTGCCAGTCCGACGACTCCATGCGGGCCCCTTTCCGACGAACGCGCTCAAACGGTTACCCCGCGGGCAGCATGTCAGCCACCAGTGGCATATGGAACGTTCGACACCATGGCTGACAAAGTGCCCCTGTTCGGTACTACGTCGGCGCCCCGGCTTCAGCCGGCCCGCGTTGCTCACGATTGGCGTCCATCCCGCCCGCCCCGCAGAGTCCGAAGCGGAGCGGGACCGAGAGGAGCCAGGAGCGACCATCGACCGGCGGGAACGAGGTGTAGAGCAGCAGCCCGCCGGCGCATGCCGCCACCCAGGAACGGAGCGTGGCCGCACTGCGGCGGGCCACGCGCGGCGGGTCGGCCCTCACGAAGGCACCGCGCAGGCGTTCGCGGTGCGCAGTCGCCGGACCAGCGCATGCAGGAGCAGGGCTACCGACGCCACGGCGAGCACTGGCTGTACCGGCGCGAAGAACGACAGGGCGCCGCTGACGCCGACGGCCAGCACCACGAGCTTGTTGCAGATCGGGCAGCCGACAGCGAAGGCCGACAGCAGTCCCGCGCCCAGGGCGCGAACGGTACGGGGACGCTCGGGTGGCTCGGCTGCGGGGGTATTGGCCGGATCGATACCCACGTACGTGGCCACCAGGAGCCCCTCGAGCACGGAGCTGACCAACCATACCGGGTAGTTCCACCAGAGCACCGGAGTCATTCGCGTGTAGAAGGGGGTCGGTAGGACGCCCGTCGGGACGCCGATGACGAGCGCGGCGATGACAGTGACCGCGGCTGCCGCGACCCATCTGCGGGCGGGCCAGGTGCGCATGAGGTTGCTCCTCGGAATCAGGCCGCCGACCGGAGAGCCCGGCGAACGGGGGGCGCCTACGGGCGGTCTCCGGTCGGCGCCTGGCGGCCATGCTAAATCACTAATCGACTTAGTAGCAATGAGCGGATTGGTGAAGGGATCAATGGCGGGGCCGAGATTCGACGACGCGCTGGCCGTGGGCAGGGCGATCGTGTGTCGCTGGTGGAGTGGGTGTTGATCCGTTCATGCGGCAGCAGGCCGGCGCACCACCGCTCCTCATCCTCGAGCGCCGCCCGTCTGTCCCTGGCCTGGAAGCAGGGGTCTCTGCTCTGCCCGCGCGACGACTGGCGCACCCGGCAGTGCTGCTTGTGCATGCGCCGCAGTGGATCGCCGAGTGGCTTGATCTCGACATGGAGGGCCAGGAAGGTTGCGGCGGTCGACCATCCAATGTCTTCCATATACCCCCAGGGGGTATCATTTACTTCATGCGTATAGGAGAGCTTTCGCTGACTCCAGCGAGCCGCGTCTGTCGATCGGCGTGTGGGATGGGGTCTGCCGAATTCATCCTGATGAAGAAGATGTTGGGTCTGTGGTTGAGGCTGCGCATCGTCGTCTCCGGGGACTGTCCCGCATCGGTGCGGTAGGCGTCCGGGGCAAAGTCGTACGGAAGTCCCGGTGCGGGGCGGGGTCCGCGCGCCGCCTGGTGTACGGACCCCGCCGCGCTCAGATCACCTCAGCCAGGTCATCTCAGTGCCCCGTGTACTGGAAGATGTAGAGCCCGAAGTCACGGTCGGACGCCGCGACGTACTCCTTCCCGAAGGAGTTGAAGGTCTCGACGCCCCAGAAGTTGTTGCCGCCTTCGTCTATGAAGCGGCCGACCTCCACGAGCTTGTCGTTCTTGATCTTCGTGACCCGGAATCCGCCCGCGTAGTAGGAGAAGTAAGCCAGGTCGGGCCGGATGCCCGAGGTCGCCACCTCGTGGACGCTCAGGTCACCGAAGCCGGACGCGTACGCGGGGTCCTGGCCCTCCGGGATGGCGTAGGTGTCCAGCTCGGTCATCTTCCCGCCCTTGTTGCGGTAGAGATGGACATAGCCCCAGCCGTCGAAGTACGACGAGAAGGTGAGCCGGTCGCCCTTCGTGCCGATGTCCACCGGCAGGGTGGCGGGGCCGGTGCCGGCGAGGCAGTCGGCGTCGCTGTACGCCTGGTCGAAGACGGCGAAGCCCTGCCCGCGCGGTGCGACGCCGAAGGTCGGGAGGGTGCCCTCGACGGTCATGCCGCTCTGCGTGTCGCAGGCATCCGAGCCGGTGCGGTTGAAGACGAGGATGGCGTCGTAGCCGCCCGCCGCCTCGACGCCTGCGACTTTTTCGGTGAAGGTGCACACGCCTCGCTCCACAACGGCGATGTCCACAGCAGCCGGGTCGCCCGCGGGGACGGCTGGGCTGCTGTTGCAGCCCAGGCCGACGTACACCGTGTCGCCGGTGATGCTCTTGCCCGTCTCCAGCGGGATGCCCTGGCCGGCCGTGACGGCTGTGCCGTCGTCCAGGTTGCGTGCCGACAGCGCGTACGGGCCGAAGTCCTCGTCGGCGCCGATCACATACCGGTTGCCGAGAGTGAACTCCGCCTGGTGGCCGTTGCCTTCCGGTGCCACGTCGCGCCCCGCCGCGGTGCCTTCCGGGTCGGGGTTGGTGAAGTCCGTGTCGCCGATGTACTTGAGGTTCTTGGGGTCGGTCGCGTCGAGCGCCACGTAACCCGCGTCCCAGTAGGAGGCCAGCAGGACCTGGCGGCCGCGGATGTTCTTGACGACCATGTCGTGCAGGAAGACCTCGGTGAGGTTCTCCGGAGCCGCCTGCAGGATCTGCGGGAAGGTTTCGTCGAGGTCGTACTCGGCTATGAGCTGCGGCTTGGTCGGGTCGGTGATGTCCATGATGTCGACATCGGTGCCCTCTTCGTTGTCGACGATCACGGCGTACGCCTTGCTGCCCGCGTCCCAAGCGAACACGCTGTGGATCTGGCGGGCGGTCTCCGTCGTCTCGCCCTCGAGGGTGAAGTCGCCGACGCCCTCGGCGAGCGTCTTCGGCTTGGTGGGGTCGGTGACGTCGTAGATGTTCATGCCGCCGGAGCCGGTCTCGCCGCAGATCTCGTTGTTGCTGACGAGTACGTCGCCGTTGAAGGACGGCGTGGACAGGTGCACCGTCTGGATGCCCTCGCCGGGAGCGCTCCCGGCCGGGGCGGGGATGAAGCCGACCTCCTTGGGCTTGCTGGGCTTGCGGATGTCGACCACGTACACGCCGGTGTTGTCGCAGCCGACGCCGCCCCAGGAGGCGAGGTAGGCGTAGCCCTTGTAGACGCCGACATCGGCGATCTTTCCCTCGACGACGTTGCTCAGCTTGAGTTTGCTGACCAGGCGGACGTTCTTCTGGGTGGCCGGCAGGTGTCCTTCGCTGCCGCCGTGCTGGTCGTGGTCATGTGTGGCCGCAGCGTTGTCGATGGCGCCGTCGGTCGCTGAAACGCCGTCATGTGCCTGTGAGGAACCGGCGAGAGCTGTCGTGGCGAAGAGTGCCGCCGCGAGCACGCCCACGCCGGTCCGTCTGTGGGCCTTGCGCATGCTTGACCTCCCACTCGTGCGGCCGGGATTACCGGCCCATAACGAGGTGATGCCGGTCACCAACTGACCGGCATCCGGAAGGTACTTAGTACATGGCTCAACCGAAAGGTCTTTAACCAGATCGTATTTTGCATGGCTCGGCGGAAGCATCCGTGGTCACGGCGTGGCTGCCGATGGGTAGTCGGGGCCTGGACCCCCGGTGCGGGCGAGCGTCCCCTTCCCTCCAGTGCTCGGAGATAATACCTTTGGGGGGTATGGAACGGCTGGAGCAAGCCGAGGTCGAGCAGGCGCCGCCGGGTTACCACGACGACAAGGATGCCGTCCTCAAGCGACTCCGGCGTATCGAGGGGCAGGTTCGTGGCCTGCAGCGCCTGGTGCAGGAGGGTCAGTACTGCATCGACGTGCTTACGCAGGTCGCGGCGACCACGAAGAGTCTCCAGTCCGTGGCCATGCAACTGCTGGAGAAGCATCTGGACCACTGCGTGCGGGAAGCCATGGCGGCCGGGGGAGAAGTGGCCCAGGAGAAGGTCACCGAGGCGTCGCAGGCCATCGAGCGGCTGCTGCGTACGTGAGCTTGGCCGGCGCAAAGGCTGGTGCGGATCGTTGAGCGCGCCGACTTCATTTGGGCTGATGGGGAATCCTGCGTCGCCTGTTCTGTTCCTCATCAGTCGGATGCGAAGGGGCCGGACCGGGGCAGTCGACAGCCGTTGCTGGAACGACGGGATGCAGGGCATCCATTAAGAAGGTTAGTATCACGGCGCGGTGAAATGGGCGGGACAACCCGCCCCCATCGAGCCGCGCTGCTGCGTTCGTCGCTCCGTGCTGGTCTCGGCGATCCGCAGCAGCGCGGCCTGCCCCGGAGAGCGGGTGCCCGGAGTGGGACGTCGACCGGCCAGGTCAGGCAGCCGGAGTTCCGATCTTGAGTAACCCCATGAGCCGCGCGTACGGGCAGGGGAGGTGTGGACACGTCCTCCGAGGCGCCTGCCCGTACGCGCACCCTTCGGCGCGTTGGCAAGAGAGACGCCCAGTGTCCCCCGGCACCCGCATACCGTTGGCCCCGGTCCTCGTGGGTAGAGCGGACCGTGATCCGATCTCACCCGTCGCTCGGGTGGGTGGCTTCGCGCGTGCCATCGCCGCGTTGGAGACCGTCGTCCTCGAACCACCGGCTACACGCCGATACTGGAACGCCCGGACGCCTTGAACGCTGCGGTGGGGGGCTTCCTCGACACACTCGGCGATCGAGTGGACGGGGCTCAGAGCGAACCAACAGCGCGGCGCCCGGCTGGAGGAGCCGGGCGCCGCGGCCAACGGTGTGCGTGTGCGGTTACTTGAAGGACCGAAGCCGCAGGCTGTTGGTCACCACGAAGACCGACGAGAACGCCATCGCGGCGCCCGCGATCATCGGGTTGAGCATGCCGAGGGCGGCAAGGGGGAGGGCGGCGACGTTGTAGCCGAAGGCCCAGAAGAGGTTGCCCTTGATGGTGGCCAGCGTCTTGCGGGACAGGCGTATCGCGTCGGCCGCAACCCGCAGGTCGCCGCGTACGAGGGTCAGGTCGCCCGCCTCGATCGCCGCGTCCGTGCCGGTGCCCATGGCCAGGCCCAGGTCGGCGGTGGCGAGGGCAGCTGCGTCGTTGACGCCGTCGCCGACCATGGCGACCGTACGGCCCTCGCTCTGCAGTCGCTTGACGACGTCCACCTTGTCCTCGGGCAGGACTTCGGCGATCACCTCGTCGATGCCGACGGAGCGGGCGACGGACTCGGCGACCAGCTGGTTGTCGCCGGTCAGCAGTACGGGCTTCAGGCCCAGTCGGCGTAGCTCGGCCACCGCTTCCGCACTGGTCTCCTTGATGGCGTCGGCGACGGTGAGGACGCCGCGGGCCTCGCCGTCCCAGGCCACGGCGACCGCCGTTTGTCCCTCGGCCTCCGCTGCTGCCTTGGCCCCGGCCAGCTCCCTGGGGAGCTCGATGACCCACTCCTTCAGGAGCGTCTCGCGGCCCACAACCACCGCGTGCCCGTCCACGACGCCCTGGACTCCCAGACCGGCGACGTTCTCGAAGTTCTCCGGCACCGGCAGGCTGCCGACCCGCTCGGTGGCCCCGGCCGCGACTGCCTGGGCGATCGGGTGCTCGGAAGCGTGCTCCAACGCGCCCGCCAGTCGCAGCAGTTCGTCCTTGTCCACGCCATGGGCGGGGAGGACGTCCTGCAGCTGCATCCGTCCCGTGGTGACCGTGCCGGTCTTGTCCAGGACGATCGTGTCGACGCGGCGGGTGGACTCCAGGACCTCGGGGCCCTTGATGAGAATGCCGAGCTGGGCACCGCGACCCGTGCCGACCATCAGCGCAGTCGGCGTGGCCAGACCCAGTGCGCACGGGCAGGCGATGATCAGTACGGCGATGGCAGCCGTGAACGCGGCCACGGTGTCGACCGTGGCTCCGAGCCACACTCCGAAGGTGGCGACCGCAATGAAGATGACCACCGGCACGAAGATCCCTGAGATCCGGTCGGCGAGCCGCTGCACCTCGGCCTTGCCGTTCTGCGCGTCCTCGACGAGCTTCGCCATCCGTGCGAGCTGGGTGTCCGCACCGATCCGGGTGGCCTCGACAACCAGCCGGCCCCCGGCGTTCACGGTCGCGCCGGTCACGGCGTCGCCGACCGTCACGTCCACCGGCACGGACTCGCCGGTCAGCATGGAGGCGTCCACGGCCGACGAGCCCTCGACGACAGTGCCGTCGGTGGCGACCTTCTCTCCGGGGCGTACGACGAACCGGTCACCGACAGCCAACTGCGCGACGGGAATGCGTACTTCCTTGCCGCCCCGCAGCACCGACACATCCTTCGCGCCCAGTTCCATGAGCGCCCGCAGTGCCGCCCCCGCCCTGCGCTTGGACTTCGCCTCCAGATAGCGCCCGGCGAGGATGAATGCGGTCACACCGGCCGCGGCCTCCAGATAGATGGATGACGAGCCGTCCCCGCGGGAGATGGTGAACTCGAAGCCGTGCCGCATGCCCGGCATGCCCGCGTGGCCGAAGAACAACGCCCACACCGACCAGCCGAGTGCGGCGAGCGTGCCGATGGACACCAGGGTGTCCATCGTGGCGGCGCCGTGGCGGGCGTTCGTCCAGGCGGCCTTGTGGAAGGGGAACGCGCCCCAGACGACGACCGGTGCGGCCAGGGTCAGCGACAGCCACTGCCAGTTGTCGAACTGCAGGGCCGGCACCATCGCCATCAGGACGACGGGCACGGTGAGCACCAGTGACACGTACAGCCGCTGCCGCAGTGACAGCAGCTCACCGTCCGCTGCCGGAGCGGCCTCGCCTTCGCTTTCGTCGGCGCCGGCGGACGCGGGCGGGGGCGGCTCCTCGGCGGTGTACCCGGTTTTCTCGACGGTGGCGATCAGGTCGGCGACCTCGATGCCGTCCGTGTACGAGACCTTCGCCTTCTCAGTGGCGAAGTTGACGGTCGCCGTGACGCCGTCCATGCGGTTGAGCTTCTTCTCGATGCGGGCCGCGCACGAGGCGCAGGTCATCCCGCCGATGGAGAGCTCGACCTCGGAGGTGGGCACGGGCGTTGTGCCAGGGATTGCCTTCTCGGGAGCCGTGCTGGTCATGTGCGTATCTCCAGGGGGAGGCCGGGACGCACAGCGTCCGTATCAGCGGAGCGATGCGTCCCGGCGCGGGAGGAATTCGCTTGTCCGAGGCCATGGGCCCCGACTGAGCTGTCAGGCGCGGCCGACGAGCTCGTAGCCCGCCTCGTCGACGGCGGCGCGGACGGCCTCCTCGTCGAGCGGGGCGGCGGAGGTGACGGTCACCTCGCCGGTCTTGGCGACGGCCTGGATCGCGGTGACACCGTCCAACGCGGAGATCTCCTTCGAGACCGCGCCCTCGCAGTGGCCGCAGGTCATGCCGGTCACCTTGTAGACGGTGGTGACGCCGACGCTCTGGACGTCGACGGTCGCGTCCGTGCTGCAGGAGCCGCAGCAAGAGCCGGAGTTCGTCGTCTCGGTGGTCATGGCTTCTTCCTCGGAGGTTCGGGTGCGTGGGTCATTTCCGGGAGGGGCGCCGCTTCCCTGCCTCTCCCGACTGATGGGAACACTATACCCCCTAGGGGTATTCCGCCTGCCTGTGATCCTGCCCACGCGATCTGTTTGAAGCAAACCCGAATCGCTAACTCGCTTAGTAGGCCGTCGCGACCTGCGACAACTACTTCACATCGAGGCGACGGTGAGCAGGAACCCGGTGAGAGTCCAGGGCGGTCTCGCCACTGGGACCGGGTGCGTCCTGGGAGTCAGACACTGACCCGTCGTCCTCTTGAACGGCGGGGCGTGTGCACCCCGCGAGTTGGTTCCATGAGTGCTTTGGCGGCTCCCTGGGCACGACCGGCTGTCGGCCTGGTCGTCCACCCGCTGCCGGACGGGCTGATCGCTGTTGCGGCGGTGATCGTCGCCCTGGTCGCGCTGGGCGTCGGTCTTCCTGGACCAGGGCGCGCTGCTGTCACCCGGTCCTGGGCAAGATCGCGGCATCCGTCAACTACGTCCACGAGTTCGCCCACGACGGCCGGCACCTCTTTGCCGGCCGCTGCCACTGAGAGGGGCACTCGTGACGTCACTTCTGTCCCTGCTCGGGCGCGCGGCGCCCTCCCAGGCGGAGCCGCGGTCTGGCCGGCGCCCGCCAGTGTCAGCCGACCGCCGCCCTTCATCGGGCAGGGGCGCCGAGCGAGGGCCTGTGCGGCTCAGCGGACGACCAGGGTGCCCGTCATGTTCGGGTGGAAGGTGCAGACGAAGGCGTACTCGCCGGCCTCGGACGGGGCCGTGAACGTTCCGGACTTCCCGCCGTCGATGCTCCCGGTGTCGAAGGCATCGCCTTCCGTGGCCGTGACGGTGTGTGCTTCGGAGTCCTTGTTCACCACCGTGATCTTCTCGCCCGGCCGCACCTGCGGATTCGCCGGGCTGAACTCGAAGCCCTCCATCGTGATGACGGCGGCGCCTGTTGCGGTGGGCGATGGACTCGTGGGGGAGGCGGTGGGACGGGGCGAAGTCGGGGCGGGTTCGTCGTCCCCGTCGGCACACGCGGTCGCGAGCAGCAGGGCGACGGCTGCTCCGAGCGCCCATGGAAAGGCACCTCTGCGGGGGAATGCAGGCGACATCGGACCGGACCCTTCGGACGGGCGCCCGCGGGCGGCCTGCCCGGAGCGGGGAGTCCGAGCCCGCCGGTGCACGTGGATCGCTTGCGTCCATTCTCACCGCCGTAGGCACTGAATGCGAGCAGGGTACGCAGGTCCGGCGATATACCGAACCCAGTCCGTCGTGATGCGGAAACCGGTCGTGACGTGCTGCGATCCGGGACCCCGTGTGCCGGTCACCGATGCCCCTGCGTTACTCACGCCGCCATCATCAGCAGCATCGCGGACATAGTCCCGCCCATGCCGATGTGGGCCGCCAGCGCCGCGTCCGGGGCGGCTCCGAGTTTGCGGCGCCGTCCGTGCCCCGGCCGCTGCGTGCTCCTGGCCTTGTCCCACACGGAGATCGTCAGCGACGCCAGGAAGACGAAGATCGTGTCCGGCATGGCCAGCAGCCAGCGACCCGGACTGATCCGCGAGTCGGCACCCCTTCCGCGCCTGCCGGTGCCGCGGACCCTCGCCCACACGGACGCGCCGATGGAAAGCAGGAAGTACACAGCGAGCGCGGCGATCACGAACCGCCACACAGAGCCAGACCCTGCTGAGGAGCCAGTCTCGGCAGCGGCGTTGGCCATATCCGCCATGTCCATCCCGTGCGCCCCGTGCGTAGTCCCTGCCCCGTGCGTAGTCCCCGCGCCGTGCGTAGTCCCCGCCCCGTGCATGGAGTCCATCCCGTGCATCGACTCCATGTCGCCTGTCTGATGCGTGTGCGTCGAACTCGCTGTGTTCTCCATGCCCGGCATGTGCGCCATGGAGTGCCCACCACCCAGGGCGAGTACCGGTCCGGACGAGGTACTCGTCATGGCGAGCGTCATGATCACCATGCCCGCGCTGCCGATGATGAGGTGCACCCAGTGACGTCCCTGCTTCCACCCGCCCTGGCGCGCCTGCTTCACCGCCATCGCCACAGCCCCGAGTCCGAGTACGCCGAATGCCGCCGCCCACCACATGCCGTAGCCCGAGTACCAGCCGACCGTCGCCGGCAGTGCCATGGCGGCCATGCACACGCCCATCAGCAGGTCGCCGCCCGCTGCGAACCGTGCTTCACCGCTGGTGGTCACCAACCGGACCACGCTGACGGCGGCCACGAGGATCGAGACCAGCGCGATGGCCCAACTGAGCACCAGAATTCCCATCTTGACCTTCCCGATCGTCCGAGCTCGGCGGGCCTGCGTCGGCCATGCCGTCTCGCCGTACGGAGCGCCCCAGGGCGCCGGTAGGCGTCAACTGCTATTGCCCTTAGTACGTTTCGGGAGCGGAGGTTGTTCAGGTGGCTCATGAGCTCAACGGAGAGCGCCGAAATCTGGACCTCCCGTCCGGCATCTTCCCTGGGAGCACCGCGAGCCTCGCCCTTCACCAACGGGCCGGAATCCGCGTGATCGCCTCCTGCAAACGCATTGGCCGCCACCACGGCCGCTGCGCGACGTCGTCCTCGTCGAACGTCTGTCACAGCCCGCTTGACTACCCCAGGGGATGAAATCGAACACATGATTGAATCTAGTCATGCGACCGCTTCCCGACGACCTCGCCCAAGCCGTTGAGGCGTGGCACACCACCTACAGCCAGCTTGCCGAGCAACCACGCACCGCGCTGCGGCAGCGACTTATCCGGCTATCGGCCACGGTGATGTCCCCTCCGCACTGGCAGGACGGCGGACAGAGGGCGTCCTGGTCGGCCTTGCATGCCGCTGGGCGTCGGGGAAGGAGTTCACGATGAGCGGCGTCGCCGCGTAGGGGATGGTGCGCCCCATGCCCTTGCTGCCGCCTGACTCGCCCCGCCTCCGGGCGATCCTGGCCCACCTCGACCGACAGATCGAGGACAGCGAGACGGTCACCCTCTACCTGCGTCTTCAGCGAGATGCCGTTCGAGATGCCCTGGGCAACTACCCAGTTTCACGCCTCCGTCCATGAAGAAGGGGCTACGTCGTCCAGCAGAAACGGACACCAACCGGGCCGGAACCCGCTCTGATCCACGTGGCCGACTGCACCATGATCGAGGGCACGCCGCATTCGATCCGGGCCGATGAAGCGCGTGCTGCCCTCACCGACCCGAACATCACGGCCTGCCAGTTCTGTCGGCCGGACACCGAGCTCGGCATCGACTTTGCATAGGGAGCCAGCCGCGTACGACCTGCTCATAGGGGGCGCCGGACGTACATTCGGACACATGGACGGGATGCCGCAACGCATCGATCCGAGCACAGACCGAGCAGTCGCTGCGCTCCTCCTGGGGTGCACCCCGACGGAGGTCGGCTACTGCCCGCGATGCCAGGGGCTCACCCGCCGCTACGGGCCGCAGGCACAGGTGCTCTGCCCCGCCTGCAGGGCGGCCGACGTCTCCCCTGCCAAGGGTTCTTCTCCCGCCTTATACCGACGGCGCACCTACCGACGGCTCACCCGGAGGCCGGCAAGGCCCCTTCGCCGAAGGCCGCGACGTCGCTGGGCGCCATGTCCTCGCGTAGTCGGACGAACCGTACGGGGTGCCGCCACGCTCCCCTGTCCTGCGCGGTGTCCACGTCGATCTCGGCTACCAGTTGGGGCTCGACGAGGACGACGTCGAGCGGCATACGCGACCCCCAGGATGTCGTGAACCGCACGTCCTCCCAGGGATGTCCCGGAACCGCTGCTGTCAGCTGCGCCGCCAGTTGCCGCGCCAGGTCGGGATGCAGCCGGGCGCTGCGGGCGACCAGCCGCAGCGTCCCATCCTGGTCGTAGCGGCCGAGCAGGAGCGTGTGTGGCCGGCGCAGTGTGCCGGTGATGCCGCCGATGATCCCCTCGGTTGTGTCACGGCGACGGATCTTGTACCAGCCGCGCACGCCCGGAAGATACATTTGTCCCCTTCCTTTGATCACCAGCCCTTCCACGCCCGGCACGCCGGTCCACGAGGTCAGCCATTCCTGTGCTGCCGGCACGTCGCTCGTCTCCGGGCACAGGGTCCATGGCGCGCCCAGATCCTGGTGGGCGAACAGCTCTTCCAGCTGTGTGCGCCGGTCGGCGTAGGGCTTACGGAGCAGCTCCTGGCCCTCCGCCTGGAGCACGTCGAAGACGATGAAGTGCGCGGGCAGCTCCTCGGCCAGCTGGACAGCGGTGCGCCCGCTGGAGGCAGTCCGCCGTTGGAGCGCCTCGAACGACAACTGCTCGCCGGTCCACACGACCAGCTCACCATCGAGTACCAGGCCGTCAGGCAGGTGCTCGGCAGCACGGACAAGCTCAGGGAAGCGGGACTCGATCAGGCTCCCGCGCCGCGACTGCACGACCACGACTCCCGGTGCGGGACACGGCGTGTACAGCAAGGCGCGATATCCGTCGAACTTCGGCTGAAAGACCAGGCCGCCGGGCAGGGCTCCGGGCGCGGGCAGCCGGTCGCGTGCCTGCGCCAACATCGGTTCCACCGGCGGTCGCAGCACCATACGTCCGGTCTATGGCCCTGTCGCTGAACCCGCGACTTGAGCGAACGGTCAAGGCTATCCACAGGTCTGCGCACAGTACTGATGAGAGCCCGGCGCAGGGTGCCCGAGTCCGACTGGTACCGGAATCACCGCCAGGCGCGCGGCCGTGACGACCAGGGCTGCCGCTCGCGTGATGGCCCACGGATGCGGGTCGAACCGCCGGATCAGCACGAGCGCCTTCCCGGCGCCCTGGGGTGACAAAAGGGCGACAGGGGCGGTCGCAGAACGGATTAGGCCGCGTGCCAAACTCCTTCCGCGGCTACTAATATAGTTCGTAGCCTCGCTGTCCCTCCGGCGCCGGCGATAACTGTGCGACCAATCGCCGCCGTCGGGCCGCCCGGGGGTCCGAGGACGGTCGGCTGATTGCTGGCTAATGCGCTCGGCGAACGCCGTTCATCTGCTCGCCTTTGCTGCCGCCTGCGTGGAGTGGCGTCCGGCGGTACCACAGACTCTGGTCGCGCCCTGACGCGGCCGGAAAAGGAGCGCGGCCGTGGACGCTGCAACAGGAAGCAGCACGCAAGTGCTGGCATCGCCCCGCGGCCGCGCCTCCGGAAGACCCCTCACGGCCTGGGTGGCGGTCCCGGAGCTGCCGACGGCGGCGCACGGCCGCCTCGTCGCGGGTGCGGTGCGGGCGGAGTGCGCCCGGAGCCGCGACTGGGTCTGGGCCCCATGCTCGGCCTGGTGGCGTTCGTCTCTTCGCCTTCAACTGCAACCGAGTCGGCGTCCTCATCCGCGCCCGGCACTCTTACGGAGGGTTGCCGTCCAACCGAAGATCTCATTGGACTACCAACGCGGAAAGGTACCCCCAGGGGGTAGGATGCGACCTCGGTGACCCGCAAGCGCGACCAGGTGGAGATCATGGCGATACGGGCAGCTCACAGCGGCGGCAAGGCCGTCCGCTGGACGTACGGGGTGTTCCTCGCCCTGTGCGTCGCGCTGGCCGTGCTCGTCCACCACCAGACGGTCGCGACGGGCGCCTCTCGCTTGATGAGCGCTTCGTCCATGCCCGCAATGGATGATGGCACGCCGATGCACGGCGCCGCTCATGCCGGCCACGTCATGCCGGATGAGGCGACGCCAACCGCCTGGGAACCGTCCTCCTCGCACAGCATTGACACCGGTGGTTGCGCTGCCCCCGGCATGCAGCACTGCACCACAGCGAGCATCAGCTCCGTCCAACTCGCCGCTCCTGGCGAAAACGAGTTCTCACTGCTCACGGACCTTCCCGAGGTCGTATCGGCGCCCGTACCCGCCGGTACGGTCGGTCGCGCCCCGCCCGACCTCTCTGTCCTCTCCCAACTGCGCATATAGGCCGCGCCGGACGGCGCGCGATGTGCCGTCCCTCCGCGACCACATCGGCAGTTACGAGAACAGAGGACACAACCCCATGAACAGCATCAACCGCCGCTCCGTCCTGCTCGCCGGGCTGGGAGTCGCCGGCGCGGGCGCGCTCGCCGCCTGCAGCAGCGGAAGCGGCTCCGGTGGCGGCAACGCCCTGGTCAACCCGTCCGGCTCGGTGGTCGCCGCCACGGAGAAGAAGCGCAAGGGCACCGGACGGCAGCAGAAGCTCACCCTGACCGCGGCACCCGCCGTGATCGATCTCGGTGGCGGCATCATGCCCAAGACCTGGGCATTCGACGGCCGTACCCCGGGCAAGGAGATCCGGCTCTCGGTCGGCGACACCCTGGTCGCAGAGCTGTCCAACCAGCTCCCGAACAAGACCACCACGTCGATCCACTGGCACGGCCTCGCGCTGCGCAACGACATGGACGGCGTGCCGCCCACCACACAGACCGCTGTCCGAGCCGGTTCCAGCTTCACCTACCAGTTCATCGCCGACGCCCCGGGCACGTACTTCTTCCACCCGCACGTCGGCGTCCAGCTCGACCGCGGCCTGTACGCCCCGTTGATCGTCGACGACCCCAAGGAGACCCTCGCCTACGACGACGAGTGGGTCGTCCTCCTCGACGACTGGGTCGACGGCGTCACCGGTACCCCTGACGAGGTCTTCGCCGAACTCAGGCAGGGCATGGGCGGCATGGAGGGCCACGACATGGGGGAGAGCAGCAGCCCCAGCTCCAGTGGCATGGAAGGCCACGACATGGGGGACATGGGCGGGATGGACATGGGGGACTCCCCGTCCGCCTCGGCCTCCTCGTCCGCCGGCATGTCGATGAAATTCATGCTCATGGGCGCCGAAAGCCCACTGCTCGGCGGGGACGCCGGCGACGTGAAGTACCCGCACCATCTGATCAACGGCCGGGTGGCCACCGACCCGGACATCTACACCGGCAAGCCCGGCAAGAAAGTCCGGCTGCGCATCATCAACGCGGGAGGGGACACCGCCTACCGGGTCGCTCTCGGCGGCCACAAGCTGACCATCACCCACACCGACGGCTTCCCGGTCCAGCACCAGGAAGTCGACGCCCTGCTGGTGGGCATGGGCGAGCGCTACGACGTTCTCGTCACCCTCGGCGACGGCGTCTTCCCTCTCGTCACTCTGGCCGAGGGCAAGAACGCCAACGGACTGGCGCTCGTGCGCACGGGCTCCGGGAGCGCGCCGAAGCCGACCGTCCGTCCGAAGGAACTCGACGGCATGATCATGTCGGCCTCCCAGCTCCGCGCCGCCGACGATGTGCGGCTCAAGTCCGCCAAGACCGACGTGACGCACCAGATCAAGCTGACCGGCGGCATGGACAAGTACAACTGGGCCATCAACGGCAGGCCGTTCGACATGAAGGGCCCCGAGGCGAACCCGATCCTCATCGAGGAGGGCCAGCGCGTACGGCTCGACTTCTTCAACGACACCGACATGTGGCACCCGATGCACCTGCACGGCCACACATACCAGATCGGTGACTCCGGGCCACGCAAGGACACTGCGATCGTGCTGCCCAAGAAGAAGCTGTCCGTGTTCTTTGACGCCGACAACCCGGGTCAGTGGATGCTGCACTGCCACAACGCGTACCACGGCGAGGCCGGGATGATGGCGAACGTGGCCTACAAGGCCTGATGTTCAATGCGCCGTTCGGGCGGGCTCATTGGAGGGTCGATGGGCTCGTCCGGAGCGGCGCGTGGCCGGCGCCTCACTTCTCCGGCTTGCGTGCGACGCCGATGACGCAGGTGAGCTGGGTGTCGTACGACGTTTGACGATGAAGCCGAAGTCCCGTGCACGCTCGATGCCCGGCCCTCACGTACCTCGATGGCTGTGGACGGCTCGGTCGCCGCATAGGTCTACCGCGCGGCGCCGCTGAGCAGACTCTCGGCGGAGCCGATCGACCAGAGTTGTCTGTGCGGGTTGCACTGCGGAGACAGGCGACTCCACTGAGGTGATCAGTAAATCAAGCACAGCTGATGTCAGCTCTGGTCACGATGAGATTTCACCATCATGGAGGTGCTGTTCGGGAGTCGGATCCGCCTCTGTGTCTCGCCTGCGCTGCCGCCTCTCCCGCCATGCCAGCTCAATCGTCAGGAACACGACCAGGGCAATGACCAGCACCGCCGCAATCAGGCCGGCGGCGGAGGCCCATGAAGTGAACTGGCTCTGATCTTCCTTGATGTCCGACGCGACACGGATGGCGTCGGCGAAGGAGCTCGGGGCGTAGGCGTCGCTGTGTCCGGTCATTTCCCCCTCCGATGCACCCTGCGCATGGGTGCGACGCCTACGTTACCCGATCAAATCTAAGCGACTTAGTAGATGACTGGCTCCGGACGTCAAGCCTGTCTAGTGGCTGTGGCCGTCGTCCGAGTGGCCGGACTCCGCACCGGTGGCTGGGGCCGTTTCCGGCGCCGTTGATTCGGGTGCGGACGCGGGGGACTCCTTCTCGGCTCCGTGTTCGTCCGGTTCCTCTTCCATGCCCGTGCCATGGCTGTGCCCGCTCTCGCCGGAGGCTTCACCCAGTCCGTCCGCGATCGTGCGCAGGCCGAAGAAGCTGACGCTCGCGGTGAGGAGGACGGCCAGCCCCAGCGGGCTGAAGAGGCGGCGCCAGGAGGATTCCGCGTCCTTGAGTACGAATGCGATGAACGAGACCGTTATCCCCACGGGGACGAGCGCGGCGCCCCGTGCGGGGAAGTCCTCGAAGTGCTGCAGGCCACCGCTGAGCATGCCGATGCCGAACGAGAGCAGCAACGACGCGACGATGACGAGGACGGCGCGCGGCAGCCCGGGCCGCTCGGCGGCGAGCAGGAACTCGTTGACCAGCGTGGCGACCATGAAGACCAGGACGCCGATGATGGCGATCTTCGTGTACCGGGCCGGATCCAGCGGGTGGTGCACCACGGCGCCGCTGATGAGTCCCGCTCCTACGAAGTACAGCACGTATCCGATGTAGCGCCCCGCGAGCGGAACAGGCTTGCGGGCGCGGCGGCGTCCGCGCCCGCGGCGGGCGGCGGCTCGGCCGCCGCCAGGGGGCGGCTGGGGCATGGAGCGTGTGGGGTGTGCGGGGCGCTCGGTGACGAGGGGCAAGGCAGGGCCTTTCGGCGACTCGGGGTTTCGGGAAGGGGAAGAAGGCAGTGAAAGTGGAGCCATCGGTGCGGTGCGGGCGCTCAGCTGCCGTTGAAGGTGTGAGGCATCACTGCCTGGCGGTGCGGGTCGTCGTGCGAATCCCGTCAGGGAATTGACCGTGGAGGCAGGGGTGCGCGCAGGCGCAGGTGGGCAGGCAGCGCCTGCCCGACGGGGATGGCTCCCGTCCGCCTAGATGCGCAACACGGATGTCGTGCCGGGAGGCCTGAGGGGCGGAGCGGTGGCGATGGTCTGCTGGCCGGAGTGCGGCGACGCGTGACAGTGGTCGACCGCCGGCGATGTTCCGGGAAGCGGGACGGCGAGCGCGTCGTCCGGCTGGCCGGGTGCACAGTTGTTGTGGCCGACGGCCTCGGACTCGCCGTCCTCGCGCTGGTGTTGATCGTGATCGGCGGAGGGTTCCGCCCCATGTACGGGAAGCGATGCGGTGACGCCAGCTTCCAGGTGTCCGGCGGAACTCTCGCCGTTCAGTCCGTGCGCCAACAGGAGACCGAACAGCAGCGTCGCGAGCCACACAAGACGGGTCAGCTGCGGAGCCCGCGTACGGGCTCGCGGCAGGGCTGTGGCCGTCCGGTCCGTGAGCACGGCGTGATCATAGCGAGTCCGAACGAGGCTGCACCGTCGACTCCAATGATCCTTTTTAGCGACAGGCTGAATCGACAGAGACGTAGTGTCTCGATAAAGCTGGTCAATGGCATGAGGTCCGGAAGGCGATCGGGAACCTCCGACGCATCGGGAAGGACACCGGTATGGCCGGATCCCGTTACCCCCACCACGTCCACCCCGGCTCCGGGGCGCCGCCGGAGCCCGACGACCTCTACGCCGAGCCGCCGCCCTGGGGCATCGGCCGACCGCAGCCGGCATTCCTCGCTCTCGCCGAGGCGGGTGTCATCCGGGCCAGGTGCTGGACGTCGGCTGCGGGACCGGCGAGCACGTACTCATGTGTGCCGGGCTCGGCTTGGACGCCACGGGCGTCGACCTCGCCTCCCGGGCCCTGCGCTGCCGAGGAGAAAGCCCGCGAGCGGGGTCGCACGGCGCGGTTCCTGCACGGGGACGCCCGGAAGCTGTCCGAGCTGCGGGAAACCTTCGGCACCGTGCTCGACTGCGGCCTCTTCCACATCGTCGACGCCGACGACCGCGCCGCCTATGTCGACAACCTGAGGGCCGCGATCCGCCCGGGTGGCCGGTACTTCATGCTGGGCTTAAGCGACCGGCAGCCCGGCGATTGGGGGTGCGTGCACAAGCTCACGCGTGCGGAGATCGAGGCATCGCTCACCAACGGATGGCGCATCGACTCCATCGACCCCAGCACGATCGACATCACCACGGACCCGGACGGCATCCGGGCATGGCTCGTCGCCCTGACCAGGATCTGAAGCTGTAACGGGCCGGAAAGGAACGCAATGCTGACCGCGGAAGCCCGCGTCGAGACCGAACGCGCCGGCCGCTACCTCGACCAACTCTGCCGACACGCCCAGCAGATGGGACGTCACCCTCGCTGTCGGCAGGACCCTCATGACGGCGCGGACGCGCACAGGCCCCCAGCGGTACATGACGTCGAATGGTCCGACACCGATGCGACCGTCCGCCTGAGCCTGGGCCGGTGGACCTTGTGGGCCACGCAGGACGCGCTGGTGATGCGTATCGAGGCCGACACCGAGGAGGATCTGTGACGGATGCAGGATCTCATCGCCGCACGCGTCGAGAAGATCGGCAGGCGCGACCGCCTGACGGTGGACTGGCAGCAGCTCGAAGACCCCAGCGCTCTCACTGCCACAGTCGACCCGATGCGTCTCCCGGCGGCTGCGGATGCCCCGCAGCCGAAAGGACACGGTCACGCGGGTGGAGCGTCCCGCCGATGGACGGTGAGAGCGGCCATCGGAGTCGTGGCAGTGCCGGCCGTCGCGCACCTGGTGCTGGGCGGCTCTGTGCTGGCTGCCTCGCAGTGGCTGGGTTGGGGCGTCGGTGCCGTCGTCGTGGCGGTCGTCCTCGTGAAACTCATCGGGATGGGCGGCTTCATCGTCCACCACCGGCGCAGGTGTACCCCGTGACGCGGACCCGTGCCGTCACCTGTTCGCACGCGATGGAAGAGATGCGCCCATGAGAGTCGTGGCGTTCCCGGGCGAGGAAGGTCGCGAGTCTGGCCGCATCGGTGCGGCTCTACTAGGAGACTCGTGGCAGCGGCCTCCTCATGCTCAACCTCCTGTCGGCGACCTTTATTGAAAACGAATTTCACCACGGTTAATGTGAGGGTCGGTCACGGTGCGGATGGATTCCTATGGAGGGTGAGATCCGATGGAGATCGACCACGTCGTGCTGGCTGCCCGCTCCAGAGCGGACGCCGAGGAGGTACTCAGCCGCGCCGGTCTGGGTGTCGCCCGCGGCCGGCCCATTCCAGGGCTGGGGCTGTCCAACCTCGTCGTGCCGCTGCGACATGGTCAGGTGCTGGAGATCCACTATCCGAACGGTGAGACTCCCGCGACCGGCGCCCCGCCGCTGCTGGAGTTCGACAACGAGGCACTCGCCGCGCATCCCTCGGCGCCGCTGATCCCGATGGCGTGGCTGGTGGTGGTCGAGGACGAGCAAAGGCTGCGCGAGCTCGCCGCCGCGAACGAGATGTCCGTCATCGAGGCTCCCGCGGAGGGCCCGGGCTATCCGCCCTACACGCTGGCCGGCTTCGGCCAGAACTTCGAACGGCGCTTCCTGCCCTGCCTCATCCACTGGCCGCAAGGCCCCGGTGTCCTCAGCGCCGCGCATCGCCGCCAGCCCGTTGGCGTCACGGGCATCGATGTGGCCGGCCCGGCCGACGTCATCGAAGGCTGGTGCGGTGGAAAGCCCAGCGGCCTAAAGACCGTGCCCGGCAACGCGGGTCCCCTACGGGTCGAAGTCGGCTTCGTAGACGGGGCGTCCCTCACATTGGGCCTCTCCGAGTAGGCCGGAGTTCACGTCGACGGACGGACAGGCGGAACGGCGGGTGAGCCGGGCAGCGTCCAGGGACTCCCACGGTCGCTGGCCGGTGGAATTGGCTGCCTCCCACTACTTTGCTGCTGGCTGCGCCAGTGATGACGGCAACACCGGTCGGCAACCTTCGGCGTCGGGCTGAGGAGAGAACCGCGTCAGCCGGACCGGCGCTACGACGCGAGCTGGTCTGACCTGAGCCGCCCCACGAGTGACGCCCGAAGAAGCGGACTGCCGTATGATCGGCAGCCGCCCCTCTTCGAAAGCCCAAGGCAGGACGGGCGATGAGTTCCGCCGAGTTCATGCGCTGCCGGTCCCCGGGGCGGGGAGAGAGGCTCAGCGAGTCTGCGCGCGCCGCCACGCCTGGATGCCTTCGGGCGCGGCCGGGTGACGTTCGAGCCCCACCGCCGTCAGCTCGGCGGCCAGCACCTCGTCGGAGACGACATGGCAGTCAAACTCGGCTGCCTCTTCACGAATGAGGTCGTCGCCGCGCCAGGTCCGGTAGGTCATCACCCATCGGATCAGGTCCTCACCCACGACGTCCGCCCGCGCGACGGTGTCGTAGCGGTGCCGTCCCAGCCTGCCTCCCGGCACCACCGATGGCGGGATGGCGGTTGCCGTCTGAGGGTGCTGGGACTCCATGACCAGGAGGCCGCCTGGACTGAGCGCATCGGCCCACTTGCGCCAGAGCCGAGCCCGCTGCTCGGGTGAGAAGTGCATGATCACGTTGAACAGCACAACAGCGTCCAGGGGGACGTCCACCTCGGCTTCCAGCGCGTCCTCGGGCAACACGGTCACCGTGTCCGCGGCTGCCGGCATGCGGGACAGCCGTGTCACCAGAGCGGCGCGCATGATGCGCGTCGGCTCGACCGCGAAGATCTCGCCCTCCCGCCCTACCAACGCCAGCAGCGTCTCGGTGAACACCCCTGTGCCAGGTCCGATGTCGGCAACTGTGCGGGCACCGGGCACCAGCAGCCTCAGGGCGTCCGAGAGCGAGGCCCGTACCGGCTCGGGGAAAATGACGTCGTAATAGGGCCCGTTGACGGCATAGCCGAGTCCTTGATCGGCGAGGTCGGCCTCACCCGTGGCGGTCTTTGTCATCTCTGGCCTCTCCTTAGCGAGTGGTTCATCTCGGTGCCGTCCCCGGCAGGCATCGTGGCGCGGGCGCGCAAGTACATCGCTGCCCTCCGGAACCGGCGCGCAGGAGCGAGCCAACTGTGGTCTGCCACGCGGTGCAGGTGGACGGGTTGACCGGCGCTACTGGCGACGGACTCCACGGCTTCTGCCGCCCCGTGCGTCCGTCGCAGGGGGAGGGGCAGTAGCGGAGCCACGCGGCACCCGCTGCCCCTGGAGGAAGGCGACGAGCAGCCCTGCCCGCACGGACGAGGGCTGCTCGTCGAGCTGTCACCGTCCGGCAGGCGCGGGCGCAATTGCGGGAACGCTGGGCTCATGGCGCCGGATGCGCTTCGCCAGGAGCCCGTGGCGGGGGGCCAGGCACCAAGTGAGGGCAAACAGGCCGGTGAGGACGACGACCACGGAGCCGCCGGCAGCCAGGTCGTAGGTGTAGGAGACGTACAGACCGGCCACGCTGCCCGTGCAGCCGATGAGCGAGGCCAGCAGGGTCATCGCCCACAGCCGTTCGGTGAGCATCCGGGCGGTGGCTGCGGGGGTGATGAGCAGGGCGAGGACGAGGATGTTGCCGACCGCTTCCAGGGACATCACGATCGTCGTGGTGACGACGACGTAGAGCGCCAGGTCGAGGCGGAACACCGGCAGGCCCGCGGCGCGTGCCGTTTCGCGATCGAGGCTGACGGCGACCAGTTCCTTGCCGATTGCCAGCACGGCGAGGACGAGTACGGCGCCGATGGCGGCGACGGTCCATACGTCCGACGCGCTGACCGCGAGGACCTGGCCGAAGAGGAAGGAGGACAGGTCTGTCGTCCAGCTGTCCCTGGTGGAGACCAGGACGATGCCGAGGCCGAAGGCGAAGGCGAAGAAGACACCGATGACGGTGTCCTCCTTCAGCCGCCGGTTCTGGGAGACGAAGGCGATGAGGACGGCCGTGGTGATGCCGGCCGCGGCGCCGCCGAGAAGGAGGTTGCCCTCGAAGGCGTAGGCGAGTGCGACGCCGGGGAAGGCGGAGTGGGCGACGGCGTCACCGATGAACGCCATGCCGCGCAGTACGACGTACACGCCGACGACGCCGCATACCAGGCCGATGATCGCAGCGACGGTGAAGGCCCTTTGCATGAAGGGGAGTTGCCATGGGTCGGTGAGGAACTCGATCACGCTGCGGCTCCGATCGCGCGGTCGAGGCCGAAGGCGCGCAGCATCTGGTCGGGGTCGGCGAGGATGTCGGGGCCGCCCTCGGCGACGACCGTGCGGTTGATCAGTGCCACCCGGTGGCAGGTGCGGGCGGCGGCCGCCAGGTCGTGGGTGGTCATCAGCAGCGCCTTACCTTCCGTGGCCAGTCGGCCGAACAGCTCGTTCAGCAGGTCCTGGGTGGGGACGTCGACTCCGGTGAACGGTTCGTCGAGGAGCAGGATGCGGGGGCCTGCGGCGAGGGCGCGGGCCACCAGGACCCGCTGCCGCTGGCCGCCGGAGAGCTCGCCGATCGGGCGCCGCCGCAGGTCGGCGAGTCCGGTCAGCTCCAGTGCCTCGTCCACCGCGGCCCGGTCGGCTCGGCCCGGGCGGCGCAGCCAGCCCATCTGGCGGGTGCGGCCGGTGAGGACCGCGCCGGCGATGTCGATGGGGAAGTCCCAGGCGAACTCGTGCCGTTGCGGCACGTAGCCGATGCTCCGCCCGGCGCGCCGTTCGGTCCGGCCCTCGACGGCCACATCTCCACCAGCCAACGGGACGAGCCCGAGGGCGGCGCGCAGAAGGGTCGTCTTGCCGGCGCCGTTCGGGCCGATGAGGCCCACCAGCTCGCCCGCGTCGACTGAGAGGTCGGCCTTCTCCAGGGCGATTCGCCCGCCGAGGACGACGGTCGCGCCGGTGACCCGCAGCAGCGGTTCCGCTCGGTCAGCCATGTGCGGTCCTCCTGCGCCGGGCGGCCAGGAAGGCCACGGCGCCCACGGCGGTGAGCGCGGCGGCGGCCGAGCTCAGGAGTACAGCCTGGCCGGCACCGGTGGAGGCCATCGAACCGTCGGTGTCGTCCCTCGAAGAGCCGCCCGTGGAGCCGGAGTCGGACGCGGAGCCTGCCGTGTCCGAGGAAGAGGAACCGGACGTCCCGGCCTCACCCTTGCCGGAGCCGTCGCCCGGCGTCACCGTCCCGGGGTCGGTGTCGCCGACCACGAACGTCACCGTCTCCGTGTCGGAGACCTTCGTGCCGCTGGCCAGCGTGCCGCTCATCTTGAATGTGAGCCGGTACGTCCCCTGCTTGGTGAACGCCCATCCGCCGTGCGCGTGGGTGTTGGCGGGCACGTCGAAGGAGTCAGGCACCCCGTCCTTGCTGTTGAACAGGACGTTCGCGCCCGACATGGCGTCGTACGTGTAGAGCGCGTAGGTTCCCGGACCGTCGACCTTGGTGAGGGAGAACTCCACGCCCCCCTTGGCCGCGCCCGCCTTGATGTTGTCCGTCGACCAGCCGGGCCACAGCAGCCCCTCCTGCTGCACCTGGTCGAGCAGCCACACCGGGTCGCCGCCCTTGCCGAGGAACGCGAACTCGTCGCCCGCCGGGAGGGTGTTCTTGGCGGCGGGCTTGACGTGCAGGACCACGGAGGAGGGTTCGCGCCAGGTGGGCTTCCCGGAGACCGTGCCGTCCTTGATGTGGATCTGCAGCTTGTTGTCGACGACGCGGGCGGCGAAGTCGACATGGCCCTCGTCGAGGACCTTTCTGTCGGACACGACATCGGTGGCAGCGGTCGTGGCGGCCAGGGCGGTGCGCCGCTCGATCTCGGCCGCCTCCGTCACGGCCTTCCCGGCTGCCGTCGGGATCTGCGCCTTCTCAGCTGCTTCCTCGGTGGGGGTCTCCTCAGCAGCCGGCTCGTTGCCGGGCGCGTCCTCCCCGCCCGCACTGTCCCCGACCACGACCGTGTACACGGTCCCGACGGACAGTTCCCGCCCGTCCGCGGCCGTGGCCTCGGCGGTGAAGATGACCCGGTACGTGCCCTCCTCACTGAACTGCCAGCGTGTGCCGCCCTGCTGACCTACCGGCAGGTCATACGCGTCGGGCCGATCGTCCGCACTGTCGAACAGCAGCGCGTCCTCAGCTCCATCGGCCCTCTCGTCCTCGTCCGAGTACACCTTGAGGTCACCGGGGCCGTCGAGCCCGGTGAGTGCCCACCGCACGGTGTCCCCTGACAGCGCGCCCTCGGGTACGCCGGTGGTGTCCCACCCGGGAGCCGAGGCGTCTGCCACGTCCGCGCTGCCGACCTCGATCACATGGGCGCCGTCGGCCGGATCGAGGGTCAGAACCCAGTCCGTGTAGGCGATCCGGCCGAGTCCGGACCCTGCCGCACGCACCGTGCCGTCGTCCGCGACGGCGACGCCGCCCCCGGCCAGGGTTGCCGCGAGCACCACCGCCACGGCGACTCGCTGAACTCTGTGCATGCCCCTCATCAGGCGCCCCTCCCCAGGCACTTGGCGAGCTCGGTCGCGTTGTGCCGCATCATCGATACGTAGTCGTGGACGTTGTCGTCGAACGAGTCGCCGTAGATCGTGCAGATGCCGACGCCCTCGTCCTCGGCGACCCGGCGCAGGACGTCGGCGCGCGCAGCCAGGTTCGGCTCGAGGAACACGGACGGGACCTTCTTCTCCCTGATGGTGTCGCCGAGCTCCTCGACCTCAGCCGCGCTCGGCTCCTGGTTGGGCACCGGCACGACGAAGCCCGCGATCTCCATGCCGTACGCCTTCGCGAGGTAGCCGAAGGCGTCGTGGGTGGTGATCAGCTTGCGGTTCTGCTCCGGCACGGTGGCGAGCTTCTCGGCGACCTCCTCGTCGAGGGCGCCGAGCGTCTTCAGATAGGCGGCGGCGTTCTTCTCGTACGTCGCCTTCCCGTCCGGGTCCGCCTTGATCAGCTCGGCTTCGATCCGCCGGACGTAGGCCGCCGCGTTGGCGACGTCCGCCCAGGCGTGCGGGTCCATGTCGCCGTGCACGTGCTTGCCGATCACGGCCTGCGGCAGTACCCACAGCTCGTCGCCGGGCTTGCCGAGGAAGCCGTACGGCTCCTCCTTCGGCACCGCCTCCTTCGCCCGGTCGGGAACGTTCAGCACCACCTCGTCCGCCGGGAGACGCTCAGGCTCACCGCTCTTGTCGTCATCGGCGCGGACGTACACCTTCCCGGTCTCGGCGTTGAGCGCGACGTCGGCGTGCCCGCCGTCGAGGACTCTGGCTCGCTCCGGCGTCTCGGTGTCGTCGCCGACGGTGAAGGTGAAGGTGCCGCTGCTGATCTCTTCGGTCTTGCCGTCGAGGGTCTCGGTCTGTCCCTGGACGGTCAGCCGGTACGTTCCGGGCTTGCTGAAGGCCCAGTTGACGTGGGTGTGTGCCTCAGGGGGCAGGGTGAAGGAGTCTGCGTCGTCGAGGCCGTCGGCGGAGTCGATGTAGGCCTTGGGCTTGCCGAGCGTGTCGGTGAGATACACGCGCAGCTCGCCGGGCCCCTCCAACTTCGTCGCAGTCGTACGGACCTGGGAGCCGTCTCCAGCGACCTCGCCCTCGACGGCCCAGCCGAGCCACAGCACGTCGAGCCCGAGGTCCTCCTCCAGCTTGATGACCGTGCCGCCGTACTGCTCCAGCTTCTCGGCGATCTCGATCTTCGGGGCGGACTTACGGGCGTTGGTGTGGATCATCTTCGTGATCCCGGGCTCTTCGAGCAGCAGCCCGTTGCTGAACACGACGTCGGCCTTGGCGACCTTGGCGGCGTCGCCGGGGCTGGGCTCGTAGGAGTGCGGGTCGCCGTGGTGCGGCACGATCGAGGTGACGTCGACGCGGTCGCCGCCGACCTGCTCGACCAGGTCGGCGATGATCCCGGTGGTCGTCGACACCCTCAACTCGGCATCCGATGACCCGGCTTGAAGCCCGCTGCACCCGGACAGTAACGCGCTCGCCGCGATCAGCACGGCGACGGTAGTGGTGGGTTTGGGGTGGCCCCACATGGGGCTCCTCCTTCTCTTCAACACGACAATGCCGCGTACGACGGACCGGGTGGCTGCCATGCGCCGGTCCGTCGTACGCGGAGCTTTCACTGAGCGGTACGGCGACGTCGTACGACGAACACCGCGACGCCGCCCAGCAGCAGGGCGGTCACGGCGATGCCCGCGATCACACCGACCTGCGCGCCGGTGGAGGCCAGGCCGCCGGCCGTCGAGGTTCCACTGCTGCCGCTGGCTCCGGTCGAGGAACTTCCGCCGGTTGTCCCAGAGGAGCTGGAGCCAGGAGCGGTTGCCGAAGCCGAGGCGCTGGGCGAGTCGGCCGGGCTGGCGGTAGCGGTCGGCGTCTGCGAGGCCGACGCCGACGGGGTCGCCGTCGGCGTCGCCGTTGGCTCGTTGCCCTCACCCGGCGTCACGGTCGACGGATCGGTGTCGTCCCCGACCACCCAGGCGATGGTCTCCGTGTCGCTGACCTTCGTTCCGTCGGCGAGGGTCGCGCTGACGGTGAAAGTGGTGCGGTAGACGCCCTCGGCGCCGAAGACCCAGTCGAAGTGGCTGTGCGTGCCCGCACCGAGGGTGTGGGCGTCGGGCAGACCGTCACCGCTGTTGAGCGAGACGACCGGGTCGCCCATCGCGCCGTTGTGGAACATCGCGATGTTTCCGGGGCCCTGTACGGAGTCCAGCCGGAAGGAGACGCGGCCGTCGAGGTCGGCCTTGGCGAACTCCGTGGTGTTCCAGCCCGGCCACACGATGCCGGCGTTCTGCTGCAGAGGCAGCCACCACACCGCGTCGCCCGGGGTGCCGAGGAAGCCGTATCCCTGCGGGATCTTCCGCTTGGCGGCGGGCCGTACGTGCATGACGACCTGGCCCGGCTCGTACCACTTGTGGTTGAGCTCGGTACCCTCCTTGATCTGGAACTCCAGGTCACCGTCTGCCGGACGGGCCGCCAGGTCGACGTGACCTTCGGCGATGACATGCGCCGCCGGGGTAGTGGGCGACGGGCTCGCGGTCGCCGAGCCGGTGGGCGAATCGGTCGGGGAAGCCGTCGGAGTGGAGCCGTCACCGGGCAGGACGTCGGCCGGGTCGACGTCGTCGCCGACGACCACGGCGAGGGTCTCGGTGTCCGAGGAGCCGCCGCTCGATACGGTGAAGGTGAGCCGGTAGACGCCCTCCGCAGTGAACTGCCAGATGGGCAGCAGCCGTTCCTCGTCGCGCGGCAGCGTGAAGGTGCGCTGGACGGAGGCGACACTGCCGAGGTACGGGATCGCCGGAGCGTCCGCGTTGTCCATCTCTCGGGTGTAGGCGGCCATGCCGAAGTCCCCGGGACCTTCGTACCCGGACAGCGTGACCTCGGTGTCGTCTCCCGCCGCGGAGCCGTTCCAGCCCGGCTCCGGCGCGAAGATGTTCTCCGCCTCCCAGCCGTTGAGCTGCCAGGAGTCCATGTTGGTCGTGCCGAGCGCCGTGGCCACCGGGTCGGCGGTGTACTGCAGGGAGGACGCCGGGGCGTGCAGCACGACCTGGGACGGCTCACGCACGACCGCCGCGTCGCCACTGCGGTCGTCGATCTGCAACTCGAGCTTTCCGTCGGCCAGTCGGGGCGTGAGATCGAGCTCGCCCTCGTCGAGGACGACGGCACCACCGGCGGCGCGGGCAGGCCCGCTGCCGCCGGCGGTGGCCAGCCCTGCCGCGCCCAGGAGCACCGCGGTCGCCGCGAGGAGCGCCGCACTTGTGAAGGCGCGTCTGCCGCGCGTCAGGGCCCGCATCACGAGCTGACGACGACGGTGTAGGTCTCGGTGGCGGACTCCTTGAGAGCACCGTTGACCGTGCCGGAGACCTTGAACTTCAGTACGTAGGTTCCGGCCTCTTCGAAGGCCCAGTTGGCGTGGTTGTGGGTGGCGACGCCGAAGCTCCTGGACTTGAAGCTGGTGGTGGCGGTGTTGCTGTCGAACCAGCGGCTTCCACTGCCCGCGTAGATGCTGAAGTCCTCGGTGACCGCGCCGTTGCGAGTGGCGCTGACCAGGGTGTACGTGACGGTGTTGTTGGCGAAGACGCCGGTGGTGAGGTGCTCGGTGGAGATGCCGGGGAAGAGCACCCCGGCGGCGTCGGCCTCGGCCTCGGTGTCGGGCAGCAGCCAGATCTGGCTGCCGGAGCCGAGGAAGCCGTAGCCCGGGTTGGCGACCTTCGCGGCCGCCGGCACCGACAGGGTCACGTCGGCGGGCTCGTACTCGGTGGCGGTCTCCTCGTCGTGGACGTGGAGGTGCAGGGCGGCGCCGTCCCACTCGGCGTCGAGGACGTCGACGTGGCCGCTGCTCAGGGTGGTGGCGGCGAAGGCGGAGGTGTTGAGACCGGCCGTGGCGAGCGCGGCGGCGGCGATGCCGGTGACGGTCAGCAGGCGTCTGCGGGTACGCAAAAGGAACCCCCCATGGGTCATGTTCATGCCCCCTCGGGCACGAGTAAGACGATAATCGTTTTCATAAAGGGTGTGCAATGAGATTGCTGAGATGCTCGGGACATGAACGGCCGAGCGTGACTAGGGGAGCCGGAGCGAAGCCCGACCGGACGCGGGACTGAGGAAGCACACGCGCTGAACGAGGCGTTCACCGGCGGACGAGTGTCAACGCCTCTTACAGTGCGGGCAGCCGTGCTCGTTCAGCGACAATTTCGCTCTTGAGGCGGGACAGCGGACGGCAGGAGCGAAGGTGCGAGCGTTGGTCAGCCGGGCTCGGGAGCGGTTCGTCCGGTTCCCCACTGCCGGGTCCGGTAGGTGCCCACCAGTCGGCAGACGATGTAGATCGTGAAGGAGATGGTGGTGACGTAGGGGCTGATCGGGATGCTGCTGCCCAGGGCCAGCAGGATCCCGCCCTCGATGGAGAGCACCGCGAACACCACGCTCAGCACGGGCAGCAGCACAGGTGAGGCCGTGACCCGGGCAGCGGCGGCCGCCGGGGTGACGAGGAGGGTGAGGACCAGCAGCGCCCCGACGATCTGCACGGACAGCGCGACCGCGAGGCCCAGCACGATCATGAAGGCGAACGAGAGTCCGCGGACCGGCACACCTCGTGCCTCGGCCACGTCCGGGTCGGCGCTGGCGAAGGTGAGCGGTCGCCACATGGCCGCCAGCGCCACGAGTACCACGGCCGACGTGCCGAGCAGCCAGGACATCTGGGGGGTGTCGACGGCGACGATCTGCCCGGTGAGGAGGCCGAACTTGTTCGCCGCCCGGCCCTTGTACAGGGCGAGGAACAGCACGCCGAGACCGAGGCCGAACGGCATGAGTGTGCCGATCACCGAGTTGCGGTCCCGGGCGCGCGCCCCGAGCAGCCCGATCGCCCCGGCTGCGATCAGTGAGCCGACGATCGAGCCGCCCACGATGTTCACGCCGATCAGCAGCGCGGCCGAGGCGCCGGCGAAGGGCAGTTCGCTGATCCCGTGTACCGCGAAGGGCAGGTCCCACCTGCCGAGCGACACCGCCGCACGCCTGCGCGCCGCACCGCTGGAGGAACGGCGCGTGCGCTGACCCGCACGCTGTCGGTCTGGCGAGTCGGATCTGCAGGCCGGGCTGCACCGGCTGGCGTCGAAGCATTCGACCGGGCCTGGCCCTCCATGTCGCGGATGGCCGATGTCTCTCGCTCGACGGTCTGACTTTCTTCCCCTGGAAACTCATCTGTCTCCTTCCGCCAGGTCGGGCCCCTCGCGCACTCAGCTACACATGAGCTATCGTTCATATGGAGATGGATTTCATTTTCATCTCTTCCCTGATTCGTCACTGGGGGTGAACGTTGGTGTGAGCGACCCGATGACCCAACAGCGGCCCACCCGGCAGCGATCGGCCCTTGTGAAAGCACTCGCGAACTGTCGCGACTTCGTCTCCGAGCAGGACCTGTATGCGCGCATGACCGCCGACGGCACACGGATCGGTCTGACCACCGTTTACCGAGGCTTGCGTGACCTGGAGGCCGCGGACGCGGTCGATGTCATCCAAGCCAGCGCCGGTGAACGGCTTTACCGGTGGCGGCCCACCGATGAACACCGCCACTACCTGATCTGCCGCGCCTGCGGCAGCAGTCGGCCGGTGGATTCCGAGGTCGTCGAGGAGTGGGCCGGACGGATCGCCTCCGACTCCGGCTTCGCCGCGGTGGAGCACACCGTCGAACTCACCGGCGTCTGCGCCGGCTGCCAACCCGCCACCGAGTGAGGAGAACTGCCGCCATGCCCCTGGGATTCGGCCCGGGAAACCCCGCCGCACCGAGCCCGCATCTGCGCGAGCTGAAGGAGACCGTACGCACCCTGCTGGACCTCGACGACGACACCACCGTCATGATCCGCCAGCTCGCCTGCACCGAACCGGGCTGCCCGCCCCTGGAGACGGTCGTCGCCGTCCTGCCGATGAACGGCAAGGCCCGCCGCTGGACCCTGCACCAACCCACCGACGAGATCACCGAGGACGACCTCAAGGCCGCCCTGCTCACCACCGCACCCGAAGGAGCCCACTCCGCATGACCGATTCCGCCGCGCCTGTCGACGGCCGCGTCCCCGTCACCGTCCTGACCGGCTTTCTCGGCTCGGGCAAGACAACCCTCCTCAACCGCATCCTCACCGAGCACCACGGACTCCGTATCGCCGTCATCGAGAACGAGTTCGGCGAGATCGGCATCGACGACGCCCTCGTCCTCGACGCCGAGGAAGAGATCTTCGAGATGAACAACGGCTGCATCTGCTGCACCGTCCGAGGAGATCTCATCCGCATCCTCGGTGCCCTGATGCGCCGCCGGGAGAAGTTCGACCACATCCTCATCGAGACCACCGGCCTGGCCGACCCGGCCCCCGTCGCGCAGACCTTCTTCATGGACGACGAGATCGCCGCCCAACTGCGCCTGGACGCCATCATCACCCTCGTCGACGCCGCCCATGTCCTCCAGCACCTCGACGAGGTCAAGCCGGAAGGCGTGGAGAACGAGGCGGTCGAGCAGATCGCCTTCGCCGACCGCATCGTGCTCAATAAGACCGACCTGGTGGACGAGACCACCATCGCCGAGGTCGAGGCCCGGGTGAAGGCCATCAATGCACCCGTGCAGATCCTGCGCGCCCGCAACGCCGAGGTCGACCTGAAGCAGATCCTCGACGTCGGCGCCTTCGACCTCGACCGGGTCCTGAAGGACGACCCGTCCTTCCTCACCGAGACCGAGCACCAGCACGACACCACCGTCACCTCCGTCGGCATCGAACTCGACGGCGAGGTCGACGACGCCCGCCTCAACGCCTGGCTCGGCAACCTGCTGCGTACCAAGGGCGCCGACATCTTCCGCTCCAAGGGCATCCTCGCCATTGCCGGTTCGGGCAGGCAGTACGTCTTCCAGGGCGTGCACATGCTGCTCATGGGCGAAGAGGGCGCCCAGTGGCGAACCGACGAGCCGCGCCGCAACCGGCTGGTCTTCATCGGCCGCAACCTCGACCGCGACGAGTTGGAGCGCGGCTTCGCCGACTGCCTGGCCACGGCGGGAGCGGCCGCGTGAGCATCACCGCACCCGACCAGGCCCTGACCGTCGCCTGGGAGATCACCATCGACGACGCACCCGTCGCGCTCAGCGCCCGCGGCGACCTCGTGGCCGTCGCAGGAGCCGAGGGCACGGTACGAGTCCTCGATGCCGCGATGGGCGCCGAGATGGGCGCACTCGACCTGCCCGGCGGCGCCCTGAAGGCCCAACTCTCCCCCAATGCCCGGCACTTGGCGGTCACCGGCCCCATGGGGTACGCGCTGTGGCGCCGCTCGGACGGCCGCACGGTCGTGCGCGAATCCGGCGCCTGGTCCTCCTCTGCCGCCTGGGCCAACGACGAACGGGCGGCCATCGCCTCCGGGCGCACAGCGGTCGTACTCGACGCGGACGGCGAGGAGTTGTGGCATACGGAGCCCGCTGCGTCCACCGTCACCGACCTCGCCTGGCTGCGCCGGGGGCGGCGGCTGGCCGTTGCGGCATACGGGGCGGTGCGAGGCCACGAGAGGCACACCGCGCAGCCCGTCGTCACCTATCCCTACATCGGCTCGCACCTCGCGCTCGCCGTGGCCCCGACCGAGAAGTGGATCTGCAGCGGCAACCAGGACGCCTCCATCCATATCTGGCGCACCCGGGACGGAAGCGAACTGACCATGTCCGGCTATCCGGAGAAGGTTTCCCGCCTCGCCTTCGACGACACCGGCTTCTGGCTCGCCGCCGACGGCGCCCCCGACTTGACCGTCTGGGACTTCTCCGGCAAGGGCCCCGCCGGCACCGCACCCCGCCAGCTCCGCTGTCACGAGACGATCACCGCGCTCGCCTGGCGGCCCGGCCCTGCCGGACACCTCGCCAGTGGCGGCCACGACGGCACGGTCGCGCTGTGGTACGCCACCGCCGGACAGCCAGCCAACCGGCTACGCCCCGTGCGCACACTGGACGACGTCGACTCCGCGGTCGCCGACCTGGCCTGGGCCGGACCGCACCTGCTGATCACCGCCCACCGCGACGGACGCGTCCGGGCCTACGGCCTGCCCTCGCGGACAGCACTGTGAGCCGGCCGGTGCAGCGGTCGGTTGTTCGTGCTGCCAACCGGCCGTGCACGCTGGTCGTCTGCCGCGGCTGCTGCTGCGGCAACCCTCGCAAGTACCCTGGCACCGACCATGCCTGGCAGCTGGAGCGGCTGCGCGCCGGTGCCACCGCATCGGGCGGCGGCTTCGCGGTGCGTACGTCGGACTGCCTTGGTCCGTGCGACCAGGCCAACGTCATCGTCGTCCAGCCCTCCACCGCCGGACGGCGGGCCGGCGGCCAGGCGACCTGGATCGGCTTCGCCATGGACGACGACTGCACCGATGACCTGCTCGCCTGGGCCACAGCGGGCGGACCCGGGATCGCCGAGCCCCCGCCCACCCTGGCGTTGCAGTTCGTCCAGCCACCGCGCGAGGCGAGGGCTCGTGCACGCCGCTGAACGCGACGGCCGAGACGGCGGCCGTGATGTCATCCCGGCTGCCGTCTCCCCTGGCCCCACGGACATGGTTCGCTCACCATGCGCTCCGCTCGACGAGGTCACCGCCGCCTCCGTGGCCAGCACGCTCCAGGCCCTGGCCACACCGTCCCGGCTGCTGATCCTCACCACGCTGCGCCAGTCCGCTTACTCGGTCACCGAACTCGCCGCTGCCATCGGTATGGAGCAGTCCGCCGTTTCCCACCAACTCCGGCTGTTGCGCACCCTGGGACTGGTCACCGGACAGCGCGAGGGCCGCCGTATCGTCTACCGCCTCTATCTGCTGGTGCACATGCAGGTGGCCGGTCACGTCGCAGATGCCGCAGCCGGGACGAACCTGTCCGGTGGCGACCTCATCGGGATGAGGGTCCAGTTGCTGGCCGACGCCGCCGCTGCGCTGCTGGTACTGCTCGTGGCGGTCGCGCTGTCGGTGTACAAGCCGAAGGGTCTGACCCGTTACGGGTGGCGCAAGCAGCAGGAACCGCGAGTCCAGCAGCGGCCCGCAGCGCGAGGCGACCAAGCAGCAGGTCTGACAGTCTCCTGATACGGGGACAGGTGAAACGTGCCTTGCGCGAGCCACTACCCCTGCTCTGCTGGAGATCGGCGAGCGTCGACCACCTGGTCCGTGTGCTGATTCTTCCGGATCAGGGTGGCGACGATGCCGGAGCCCAGCGCCAAGAGGACGGCTGCGACGGTGAGCGCGAGCGAGAAGCCTTCCGTCGCGGCGCGTTCCGGAGTGGCCGAGGCGGCCAGGTCGTCGCTGCGGTGTGCCGCCAGGGTGACCAGCGCCGCCAACCCCACGGCGCCACCGACTTGTTGTACTGAACTCACGACCGCCGAGCCCAGGCCGGCGTTCTCCTCGGTGGTACCCGTCAGTGCGGCGACCGCGAGGGCGGGCAGGCTCAGTCCGCATCCAAGGCTCGTCACCAGCATGCCGGGCAGCACTCCGGACGCGTAGCCGTCGCCGGCTGCCACGCCGGACAGCAGGAGCAGTCCGGCCGCGCTGATCAGAAACCCCGTGATGAGGGTCGGGCGCAGCCCGACCCTGAGCACCGCGCGGGGGGAGAGCCACATGCCGGCGAGGATGCCGCCGCCGTAGGGAAGGTATGCGATGCCGGCGGTGAGCGGGCCGTAGTCCAGAACGGTCTGCAGATGCAGCATCAACAGGAACGCCATCGCATAGAAGGCGGCTGAGAACAGCAAGGTCGCACCGTTGGCGACGGCTCGGATCCGTGCGGACAGGAACGCCAACGGAACGAGGGGCTCGGCGGTACGTGCCTCGACCGCGAGGAAGGAGACCGCCAGGACGACGGCGAGGAGCAGTGGCACAACGGAGGCCGCATGACCCCAGCCCGACTCCCCGGTCTGGAGCAGACCGTAGACCAGCGAGACGAGAGCCCCTGTGCCCAGCACGGCACCGGGTACGTCCATGCGTGCCTGGCGTCGGGCCCGGCTCTCGGCGGCCAGGCGCGGCAGCAGCGCGAGGGCCACAACGGCCACCGGCAGGTTGATGAGGAAGATCCAGCGCCACGACGCGAGGCCGGTCAGCGCACCGGAGATCACCAATCCCAGCGTGCCGCCCAGACCCGCGATGCCGCCCCAGACGCCGAGCGCCTTGGCGCGCTCCTCGGTGCCCGGGAACAGGAGCGTGATCAGGGCCAGCGCGGCGGGGCTCGCCATGGCGGCGCCCGCACCCTGGACGAACCGTCCGGCCACGAGCTGCCAGGGTTCCTGTGCGAGGCCGCAGACCAGGCTCGCCGCACCGAACACCGCGACGCCGGCCAGGAACACCCGTCGACGGCCCAGCAGATCGGCCGCACGGCCGAACAGCAGCAGCAGTCCGCCGAAGGCGAGGAAGTAGGCGTTGACGACCCAGGCCAGACCCGCGGTGCTGAAGCCGAGATCGCCCTGGATGCTGGGGAGCGCGACGCTCACGACGGTGTCGTCCAGGACGAGCATGAACTGCACGAAGCACAGCACGATCAGGGTGGGGAGACGGCGATTGGTGTCTGAGGCGGAGGCGGGAGCGGAGGTCATACCGGGTATCCGGTGGTGGGCCTGTCCGGCAGGTGTGTACGGCGATGGCGGCGCCCCGGGCGCGGATGTGTGATCGGCATGAAGCGAGGCTATGCACCGGCCTCGTTGGCCGCGATGCGCTACGGGGCCATGGCGTATCGCGTTGAGGACATACGCTGGGTCGCATGGATGAGGCTGTCGCGTGCGCGGCCCCAACTGGCGTGGGGGCGATCGTCGTTGGGAGCTTTCCGCTGTCGTCGGGGGAGTGGTTCGATCCGCACAGCCATCCACAGCACCAGCTGGCCTGGACTCGGCGTGGGGTGCTCGGCGTCGCCGTCGACGACATGTACTGGGTACTGCCGCCCACACGGGCGCTGTGGTTGCCCGCGGGGGTCGTCCACCGGACCGGTGCGACCCGCGATGCGGTGATGTGCAGCCTCTATCTCGAACCGGACCGCTGCGGCCTGGACTGGGCCGAGCCAACGCCGGTCGGCGTCGACGGCCTGCTGGCCCACCTGATTACCTACCTCGCCCGTCACGACCTCGCCGACGACGCGCGTCTGCGGGCCGAGGCGGTCGTGCTGGACCTGCTGCGCCCGCTGCCCGCCATGCCCATCGACGTGCCCTATCCCGCTGACGAGCGGCTGCGCACCGTGGCCGACACGCTGCTCGCCGACCCCGCGGACCCGCGCAGCCTCGAGTCCCACGCACGGGCCGTCGGAGTGAGCCGACGCACCCTGACACGGCTGTTCGTCCACGACACCGGCATGAACTTCGATCGGTGGCGCACTCATGTGCGGCTGCGTGCAGCCCTGTCTCTCCTCGCCGACGGTCAGCCCGTGTCCCGCGTCGCACACTCCGTGGGGTACGCGACAGCGAGCGCCTTCCTGGCGGCGTTCCGGCGAACGGTCGGTACCTCCCCGAGGCGCTACCTCAACGGCGACGCCATGTTCGGGGCGTCCGAGCAGAGCCCCGACTCTGACGCATGACCGTCAAAGGACGATCAGCAAAAGGGAGATCAGCGACCTGCCACTGATGGTCAGGAAACAAGCGGCGCCAGCTCCGAGAAGGTCTTGCCGCCGTCGCGTGACTCGTACACGCCGGACATCGTCGCCGCCAGGATGTGGTCGGCGTTGACAGCGGTCAGCGCCTGGGGCTGGCCCCCGGGCACGGTGGTGAGTTCCTTCCAAGTCTTGCCGCCGTCCGCGCTGCTGCTCAGTTTCCCGGACATGTCGATGCCGAAGAGGGACTTCTCCGCGGGCCAGGACACAAACGCCTGGACGTTCCCGGATCCCTTGCCGAATGTACGGCCGCCGTCGGTGCTGGTGACGACCCCCTCCGCCGTGGTGGCCAGCAGCTTGTCCCCGGTCGGGCTCACCGCGACATCGAGGGCCTCCAGCGTCGCGCGGTCGTCCCAGCTCTTCAGGTCGCTGCTGATCCGGATCCGGCCGGCTTCGTACCCGTAGACGGTGCCCTTCGCCGAGTCCAGGGAGTGGAAGTCGGCCTCCCCGGACAGCGATCGGGTGGTCCAGGTGCGGCCGGCGTCCTTGGTCTCGATCAGGCCGACGTTGCCCGGACGGTCGCTTCCGGGAGCGCCGTGTCCGCTGGCGATGAAGGTGTTCTCGCCGGTCACGGTGAAGCCCATGAAGTCGTCCCTGCTGTCGCCGACGAGCTTCGGCTTCTGTCCCTCGGCGACCGTATAGAGGCCCTGGTGAGTCGCGACGTATACACGGCCGTCGGCCGGGTCGACACCCAGACCGTGGACGTGGGAGAGGGCCTCCGATGATGCCGACGCGGCGGACGACTCGCCCGTGTCCGACGACCCGCCCCCGCAGGCGGCGAGGAGCAGGGAGGCGATCGATGCCCCCGCGACGGCGAGCAGAGTACGGGCGGCCGGGCGTGCGGTCACTGAAGATCCTCGGATGGGGTGGTGCGGGTCTTGGTGTTCAGGGCCTGCTGGCGGCGAAGAACGGCATGGAGTCCAGCGGGACGATCTCGATGTTCTTGCCCGTGCGCGGCGCGTGGATGGCCTTGCCGTTCCCGACGTACATGCCGTTGTGCTGGTTGTCGTTGTACCAGTAGATGATGTCGCCCGGCTGCAGATCGGACCTGGCCACCTTGCGGCCGGCGTCGTACTGCTGCTTGACGGTACGCGGCAGCGAGACACCCGCCGCGCGCCATGAGGCGCCGGTCAGGCCCGAGCAGTCGTAGGAATCGGGTCCGGTGGAGCCCCACTCGTAGGGCTTGCCGAGCTGCGCGTACGCGAAGTCCAGCGCGACCTTGGCGCGCCCGCTCGCCGGGCCGTTGTAGGTGGCGGCGGAGTCGCTGACACCCGCGGCGGCGTCCTCGCGCTCCTGGTCGGCCTCCATCTTGGCGCGCTGGGCGGCGGTCAGGCTGTTGAGGAGCTTGCGGGCCTCGGCGAGCTTGCCCTGGACCTCGTCCTTCTTCTCCTTGGCCTTCGCTCGCGTCTCCTCCAGGTCCTGCAACTGCTCCTGGACGATCGCGCGTTCCTGCGCGAGTTCACGCTGCATGCTCTGCATCGCCCGCAGGGCGTCGGCCTGTCGGCTGCTCGTGCGGTCGAGCATCTCGGCCTGGTGGAGATAGTCGTCCGGGTCGCCGGAGAGGAAGAGCTCCACGCTCGGATCGATGCCACCGCTGCGGTACTGCGCCGCCGCCAACGGGCCTATCTTCTCGCGCAGTTCGTTGATCTCCTGCTGCTTACGGGCCAGGCGCTCCCGCGCGCGTTCGGCTTCGCGCTGCAGCTCCTTCTGCTTCTCCCGGATGCCGTTGTACTCCTCGGTGGGAGCCTCGGCTTCCTCGTAGAGCAGCTCGACTTGCTTGCGCACCTCGTCCATCGTGGGCTTGGGCGCCGCCTGGCTCTGCGTCGGCAGGAGACTGACCGCGCCGGCCGCCACGCCGAGGGTGGCTATTCGGGCGCGGCTGGGCGGCTTCGGCCTACGGTGCGTTCCCATCGTGGGCTGACTCCTCTGCGTCTGTGGTCCGAGCGACGGGTCCTGGCCGTCGGGCCGACGCCAGTCAGCTTCGGTGCTGTCCCCGGGGGACCCGACGCTGGGCGCAGGCCTTGCCCGCGCCCAGCGTCGCATTCATCGAGCCCGTTAGAACTTAGTAGCTTCGTATTACGCGCCGCAAGTGAGGCTGGGTCACACCAGTCTCACCAGTAGCGATCAGCCGAGTCCGGGAGGGCAGGCGACCAGCAGTGGCAGCAGCGGCACAGCCATGGCGGCCGTAGCCACGGAGCCCCAGAGGGCGGGATGCGCAGTCTTGCGCGGGCCGAGGACGCGCTTCAGGCGGATCAGTGCTGACTGGCCGCCCGCAGCAAGTGCGCCCTTGGGGGTGCGGGCGGTTGCCATCTCGTACATCGCGGTGGCCAGCGCCTCGTGGGAGTGGCTGCGCAGCGCGCGGTCGTCCGCGATCATCTCCAGCAGCAGTGCCGTCTGCTCCCGGGCGTGGCGGGCCAGCGGCAGCCATCGGAACACCGAGTAGAAGGCCTCCACGGCCGCCAGGACCAGGTGGTGGCGGCCCGTGATGTGGGCCTGCTCGTGCTCCAGCACGGCGCCGAGCTGCTCGGGCGTCAGCCGGCGCACCGCCGCGTCGCTGATGACGATGCGGGGGTCACGGCCCGGCAGGCAGTAGGCGCCGGGGGTGTCGTACGGCAGGACCGTGGCGCACAGGCGGGCGGAGTGTCGGCCCACCAGGTCGACGGCTTCCCGGTGTTGAGTCCGCGCGCGGCGGGCTCGTACGACGTGGAAGGCGAAACTCGCGACGAGGGCGAACCCGATGGCGCCGGGAACGCCGACGGCCAGACGGGCCGCGATGGCGGGATCGGGCCTACCCACGCCTACGTCCAGTCCGCAGGTATGCAGCAGGCCGACCAGGCCCGCGTGCAGGTGCTCGGCCGGCATGGCCAGGCTGGCCGCGGAGAGGGCGGCTCCGAACGAGAACGAGACCGCCAGGGCGTGCCACACCGCCGCGGCGAGGGCGGGGGCCCGGTGCGGCCAAGAGGCGCGCAGGAGCAGGTACGGGGCTGCGAAGCCCACCGCTGCCGTGTAGCCGACAAGGGCGGGCGCGGCGTTCACGGGGTCGCCTTCGGCTGTCGGCTCACGTTCCGCAGCGCCTTGCGCAGGGCGGCCTGCTCCTCCTCCGACATGTTCTCGACGAAGGCGACCAGCGCGGCCGGACGGTCCTTGCTCTCTCCCAAGCCGTCTTCCATGAGTGCGGCGGCGTACTCTTCACGGCTGCGCACCGGCGAGTAGAGCCAGGCCCGGCCCTGCTTGCCGCGCAGCAGCCAGCCCTTGGTGTACAGGATGTTGGTGACGGTCATCACGGTGGTGTACGCGATCGGGCGGGTCTTGTTGATGTCGTCGACTATCTCGCGCACCGTCGCCGGACGCTTCCACGTCCAGAGACGATCCATGATTTCCGCTTCAAGATCCCCGAGCCGCCGCATGGCCCTGACTTCCCTTCGCCACCGAATACGCAAGGCCATAGTAGAGGGCTGTTCGGGCCGGCTTACGGGGCCAAGTGCGGGAAGGGACGTCACAATCGCCCGGTGAGTTCGCAGCCTGCTTCGCCGGGTGGTGGATGTCACGGTGGCATGGACCGTGGGGACGTCGACTTGCACGTCAACGACGGTTTCGAGCCCCGAGACCTGCTGTTTCACGACGCTCTCGCGGTCGTCAGCGGGTCGTCCACAGATCCTATCCTCAGAGCTTGCCATACCCTGGGCGGGTATCCGTGTCCGTGCCTACTCCGGTGACCTCCGCCATGCAAGCAGCTGATGATCCATGCGTACGATGACGCCGTGACCCGCCTCGGACAGCTCACGCGACCGCACTTGATGGTGCGGTCTTTCGGGCTGCTCGTGTGCACTCTGCTGCTGGGCCTGATCGGCATGCACGGTCTCGGACCAGTGCCCGAGGCCTCCGCTGCTTCGTCCGGGCACGACCGGATGGCGGTGGCCGCGCACACGGACGCCGCGGCGACGATGCCGAGCGAATGCGATCACGGTGAAGGCGGCTGTACGGGCCACGCGGACCATGCGGACCCGACGTGCGCCTCGGCCTCAGTTGCCGGGGCTCCCGCAGTGGTCCCGGCCCTGGTGCCCGATGTGGTGACCTGCGTCGACTCGGCGCAGGCGCGTCTGTCTCCGGCCGGCGGCGGTCCCGTCGGTGGCAGGGCGCCGCCCTCGCTCGCCGAACTTCAGCTCCTGCGGATCTAGAGCGGCCCGCGCGTCGCCGCTTGCCCATGCGGCGCCGTGTGTCGGTATGCCCTACCCAAGATCCGAATCCAGGAGCACTGCCTTGACTGCACACCGCAAGCTCATCCGCCGTACCGCACTCGCCGTCACCGCCGGTGCGGCCGCTCTCGTGCTGGCCGCCTGTGGGGGCGGTGGGCATGACATGGGGTCGATGAACTCCGACTCCAGCGCCTCCGCGACCGCCTCGGCCAAGGCCGGCGACCACAACGACCAGGACGTCTCCTTCGCCAAGGAGATGATCCAGCACCACCGTCAGGCCATCGAGATGGCCGACCTGGCCGCCGACCGCGCCTCCGCGCAGGAGGTCAAGGACCTCGCCACGAAGATCAAGGGCGCTCAGGACCCGGAGATCAAGACGATGTCCGGCTGGCTCACCTCGTGGGGCGAGGAGGTCCCCGCGGACATGTCGGGCATGGAGGGCCACGACATGGGCGACATGTCATCCGACATGCCCGGCATGATGAGCAGCGAGGACATGGACAAGCTGGAGAAGGCCTCCGGCGCCGAGTTCGACAAGATGTTCCTCGAGATGATGGTCAAGCACCACGAGGGCGCCGTCGAGATGGCCAACACGCAGAAGGCCGAGGGTAAGTACGGTGCCGCCGTGAAGCTCGCGGACGCCGTGATCACGGCCCAGACCGCCGAGATCGAGCAGATGAACAAGATGCTCGACAAGAGCTGACACAGTGAGAGAAACGGTGTGGCCGACGGTGCAGTGATGCCGTCTGCCGCACCGTTTTTCGTGTCTTCTGGGCTGCGGCGCAGGGATCCTCGCAGCCGTCCCTCGCTAGGCGGTCAGGCCCCCCGAGCAGGTGGCCCCCAGCTCCGGAGTCTGGGCGCCCTGCAGTACGTAACCCAGACCGCGCCGTGCTCCAGTGAGTGCACGGCGTTCTCATTGGCTATGGGCTTGTTGTAGACGGTGCCGTCGCAGGTCATCCACGCCTTGTTGTGGTCGCCGCCGACGGGCGGATTCATTGGGTATTCGACGGCCGTCTGGACGTGGTTGCGGCCGAGCTTCTTCGCGTCCCAGGTCTTCTCGCCCCGTACTGGCTTCTTCGCTGCGGCGGCCTGCTGCTCCTCCTTCTCGTTGGCGCTGTTGATGGCGTACCCGCCCCAGCCCAGCAGTCCGCCGACAATGAGCGCGCTGAGCGTCATGGTGATGATGCGGTTGCGGCGGTCGCGGGCGCGTTGGGCCTTGCGCATCTCCTCGATCTTGGCCCTCCGCGCCTCGGCGGCCGCCTTCTTGCTGGTCTTGCTCATGACTGTGTGTTCCTCGTCCCCGCCTTGTGGCGGTGGTGCAGGGGTGGATGGACGAACGTTGCTCGCCGTACGCGTGAGCACACGGCGCAGACGTCCGGCTACGTCCGTTGCACCTGGAGGACGCGGAGATCGGGAGCGCGGTCGGTCGGCGCTGTGAGGACGGGGAATGAGAAGGCATGCGGTTGCCGGGGGAGATCCGGCGTGCGGGGCAGGGCCGGTGGCACTGGCTGGGCTTGGGTGGCGAGCACCGCTCGTACGCCGTCGACGGTCGGCCCGCAGCACACGTCACCGGAAGGGCAGTCGGCCGGGTGGGCGACTGCCGACTCGTGGTGATCAGCCGCGCTGTCCGCGGGCATCGCCGCGGCGGACACGGTCGTCATAGAGGCAGTGCCGGCATCGCTGTTGCCGGGCGCCAGGCAAGCCAGGCACACCACCAGCGCGGCGAGCAGAACAGTCAGTCAGGGCAGAGCAGAACCTCGCAGCCCGCGTCGCCAGCCACGCCGCGCGAGTCGTCTGCTGTCTCGGCCTCTCCATTACTGGTGATATTCGGCGGTCGCTGTGGGACAGCTGCTGGCACTGCCCGGGCACTCAGTGGTCATGGCTGTCGTCCTCCGCCCCGGGATAGACGAAGGTGCGGGTGACGAGGTGATTGGGGGCGGTGAGCGTCTCGTGGAGGATCCGGCCGTCCGCGTCGAGGGTGAGGTCGAGCTGGGTGTGCTCGGCCGGGTAGGCCAGGGCCAGCCGACGGTGACCGTTCTCGTCGGGGAGGCGGGTGATCACTGGCGCTGTGCCGCTGCCGTACGGCTCCGAGGCGAGGAACTCCTTCCCCGTGATCGGAAGCTTCCTGAGGTCGCCGAGGCCCCGAGCGGTGTTGCTGGTGACCAGCTCGTGCAGGGTGAAGCCGGGGACCTTCTCCATGGCGGCGACCGTCTCGCGCAGAAGGCCCGCGTCCGCTCGGGGCGGCCAGGTGACGGAAAGCCCCGCGCGGCCGCCGGCCCATTCCTCGCCCGCCGAGGCGGTGAGGGTGAGGCGGCTGGTGCCCTTCTGCCAGGTCATCGGGGTGTAGAAGCAGCCGGTGCCGCAGCCGCGGAGCTTCAGGGCCCGCCGGCTGCCGCCCGGGTCGGCGAGCGTTGCCTTCAGTCCGTACGACTGCTGCTCGCTCCCGCTGATCTGCGGCGAGGTCAGGTCGATGACGAGCCGACCGGCCGCGGCCCGGGCACTGATGCCGATCTCCCCGGCGCGCGTTCCCGTGGGTACGACCGGGCCGTCCAGTGGTGGTGCGAAGGGGAGAGGCCGGTTGGCGTCGGCGGGGACGGACAGCACGGTGAGCGTGGCGGAGAACGCGAGGACGACGGCGAGCGCGCCGGTCTCGACGCGGGCCGGGCGGTGCGGTGATCCAGTCCTCGTGCGGCGTAGGCGGCGGCGGGCGGTGAGGGCGAGGCCCGCGACGGCGACGACCAGGGCGATCTTGGCGAGCAGGACCCGTCCGTACGTCGTGGTGGTGAGGTCGTCGAGCGGGACCAGGAGCAGTGCAGAGACCAGCCCAGTCATGACTACGGCGGCGAACAGCCAAGCAGCGAGGCGGGCGTAGGAAAGCAGGAGGGAACGTCCGGGGGTGCCTTCGCCGCGCCACGCGGCTGCGGTGCGCAGGACGTGCAGCAGTGTCCCGGTCCACAGGACGGCCGCCGCAAGGTGGACGAAGGTCAGCAGCGGGCCCGCGACCGACTGCTCGGCCTGCGGGTGAGCGCGCAGCGCCTCGGTGACCAGGACGGCGGTGAGGGGGAGGGCCGCCCAGTTCCGGCGCCGGAGCAGCACGGCCACCGTGGCGAGGCCGAAGCCCGCGACCTCGATCAGGGACAGGACGCCGGGCTGTGTGCCGGCGAGGGAGGCGAGGGAGTCGTCCCCGAGTTGCAGGGCGGCCAGGGCGAGCGCTGCGGCGGTGCCTGCGAGCGCGCCGGGCAGGGCCCAGGAGCGTGGTCGCCGGGCAGGGGCGTTGGGGATGCGGTCCCTGAGGCGTCGGCCCGCCACCTCGCCGAGCATGATCGCGAGGGCCGCGAAGAGCAGCCAGCGCAAGGCGGTCGTGGGAGCGGCGTCCTTCGCGGCCGTTGTCTGGCCGGAACCGAGGGCGATCGTGCGGGGACCGACGGCGAAGCGGTAGCTGCCGGTCATCACGTCGCCGTCGCGAGCGGTGACCTGCCAGTCGACGGTGTGCACGCCCTCGCCCAGAGCCGTGCGGACAGGGACGGTGACCGATTGGTTGCCGCGGCTGAGCGCGGGTGTGCCGAGGGCGGCCGAGGGCTCGAGGCGTACGGAGCTTCCGCTCAGGCTGACCGGCTGGTCGAAGACCAGGACCAGTGACCTCGGCGAGTCGGCCACCGTGGCGTCCGCGGCCGGGCTGGTGAACAGCAGGGTGGCGTGCGCGGATGCGGGGGCGGCGGTGCCCACCAGGAGCGCCAGGACGAGCGAGAGCAATGAGCCGACCGCGAGCAGGGAGCGATGGGCCCTTGGTTCGGAGGAGGTCACGTGTCGAGGATCCCGGATCCCTAGCTGAGTGCCGGCGGCAGGGTGGCTTGCCAGGTCACAGTGCTCGTCATGCCGGGCTGTCGTGCGGTGTGGTGTCTCGCGACGCCTGCTCGCCGGGGTGCAGAGCCTCGATTTCCTTGCGGAGTCGGATCAGCTCCTGGCGGTCCGCAGCAGGGGCGGTCTGTGCGCCGTGCCTGGGGCGCATCATGAACCACATCATGGCGCCCATGACCAGTGGGCAAGCCAACAGTGGGAGGGCATAGAGCAGTTCATTCATCGCGGTCCCCTTCTGACGTCGATGAGAACGGGCTGACGGGACGTTGGCCGAGTGGGGCACCGGTCGGCTGCCGCTTCTTCACGGAAACAAAATCCGCAGACAATCTTACCGAGGTATAACTAAGCCACTTAGTTCAATAGGAGTGAAGGTCTGTGTCGATCAGTCGAGGAGCCGGACCGGCCGCGAGTCTGGAGGTAAACGCCGTACCGGGTACTAGCCGAAGAAGGGGCAGGACCTGCCGTGCCCATGACTCGGGTCGTCGGCAGGACCGCCTGACTCTCGCCGTTGGCGCTTGCGACCGTGACTGCAGGCCCGCTGTACGCGGTTCTGTGCGGCGCCTCCCACTCCGCGGGCGGCGAGGCCGAAACGGTCGTAGCCGGTGAGTCGCATCGCGTACCGCTGTGGCTGCTCAGGTCGCCTAAGCGGCCCACCGGTGACGGAGCCCACGGAATCACCGCAGAAGTCTTCTTATCGCCACCCGGCATGCGGCCCGCTGCGCGAGCCCTGCCTGCGCCACGCGCCAGTCACTCACAAGGAGAACCAGTGCTGAGTTCATCGCGCCTCGGTCCGCCCGCCGAGACTGCCCCACCCGCCGACACCAGCCCAACTGGTCGCCGCCGAATAGGACGTGTCGCGCTCATGGCGGGGGCGGCCGTCGGTATCGGTTTCGGCGGGCTCTACCTGGTGGGCCTGCTGGCATCCAGTGAGGATGTCCCCGACGGGACCCGGGTGAGCGGCGTGGACATCGGAGGGCTGAGCCACTCGCAGGCGCGCGAGAAGCTGGACGCCGGCCTGGGCAGGGCCTGGTCCGAGCCGATCAAGGTACGCCTCGGCGACAGTACCGAGACCATCCACGTGTCCGGCATCTCGCTGGACAGCGAAGAGACCGTGGCTCGCGCTGCGCAGGCAGGGTCCGACCCGTTCACCGTGATCGGCCGCCTCTTCACGAGCGGTGACCGCGAGGTCGAACCGGTGATCCGCGTGGATGAGGAGAAAGCGCGCGCGTCACTGGCCGAGAAGGCGAAGACGTACGACCGTAAGGCGCGGGAGGGGGAGATCACGTTCCATGCGGGCAAGGCGGTGCCGGTACGGCCGGTCACCGGGCGGGCTCTGGACGTGGACGACGCGGTAAAGGCGTTGGCGTCGGCGGTACCAGGTCAGGGGGATGAGCCGGTACGGCTGCCAGCCCGTACGTCCGAGCCCAAGGTCGGCGCCGAGGAGGTGAACCGCGCGATGAAGGAGTTCGCCACCCCCGCCATGTCGGCACCGGTCACGCTGACCCTGAGCGGTCGGAAGATCGAGATCAGCCCGGCGACCCTCGGCGAGCACCTCACCATGAAGCCGGACAGAGACAATCGGCTGACACCCGTACTCGACGGCAAGGGCCTCCTGGCTGATCCGACGGTGTCCAGCCCGCTCGCACTGGCCACCGACAAGGCCGTGAACGCCAAGCTGCGCCTCGACGGCGGACGAGTGGTGGTGACCTCGGACGGCAAGGCCGGGCAGGAGGTCACGGCCAGGGCGCTCCAGAAAGCCGTACTGCCGCTGCTGACCGAGACCGGGACAGCCCGCACCGGGGCCGTGACCACCGAGGAGGTACAACCCAAGCTGACCCGGGACAACGTCGCCCGCCTGGGTATCAAGGAGGAGATGTCGACCTTCACGGGCAACTTCGAGCCCGAGCCCTACCGCGTCACGAACATCGGCCGCGCCGCGGAACTGATCAACGGGTCGGTCGTGCTGCCGGACGAGACCTGGAGCTTCAACCGCACCGTGGGCGAGCGGACCGAGGCCAACGGCTTCGTCGAGGGCATCATCATCAACAACGACCAGTTCGAGAAGGCCGCCGGAGGCGGCGTCTCGGCGGTCGCCACCACCACCTTCAACGCCATCTTCTTCGCCGGAGTCAAGCCGGTTGAGTACGGCGCGCACTCCTTCTACATCGAGCGCTACCCGGAGGGCCGGGAGGCGACGGTGGCCTGGGGCAGCCTCGACCTGAAGTTCAAGAACGACTCGGGCAACGCCATCTACATCGACGCGCGTGCCACCGACACCTCCATCACGGTCACCTTCCTCGGCACCAAGAAGTACGACGAGATCGAATCGGTCAAGGGTCCGCGCGCGAACGTAAGGAAGCCGGCAACCCGCGAGGGAGCATCCGGAGAGAAGTGCGTGCCGCAGACCCCGCTCGAAGGCTTCGACGTCAAGGTCGACCGGGTCTTCAAGAACGACGGCAAGGAGGTCGAGCGGGAGACCTTCAAGACGCGGTACGTGCCCCGAGACAAGGTCATCTGCGGCGGAGAGACCGCCGGGTGACAAGCGCCAGACCGTGGGGGCGGACCTCCGGGCCGTCCCCACGCGCCTGTCTGGCGTCACGTCCCACAGCCCGGGACCCACCCTCGCAGGCTGAGTCGGGGGAGGCTGGACGGCCCAACTAGGGGGCTGTTTCTGTTTCGTTCATGATTCACGTTCCCCATAATCTGCACACATCTTGTTAACTCGTGATTCCAAAGTGACGTCATTGTTGGGTCTTGAGGCGCGCTAGGATCACGGCGTGGTTACGAACTGGTCTCCCCGCAGAGCGCGGCAGGCACGCCCATGGGCCGGCCTGCTGCATCTCTTTGGGCTGGCCGCGCTGCTGTTCGGCCTTGTATACGCCCACAGTGTGAGCACCGAGGGTGTCGCAGGCCATATCAACGCCACTGCAGCAAGCACCTCGGAGGGCGTCGTCGGCCTTCAGGCCACGACCGCGGCCGCCGATGCTGAGCAGGCACTCGAAATCGTGCCGCTCGACTCGCACGACCACGACCAAGCTCCCTCGCACCCTGCGCAGGAGTGCACACCGGGGCAGCCACAGCAGGGAGTCGCCTTCGGCGCCCCCTGTCCCTCTCCGTTGAGTGAGGAACACCTGCACTCCGGGACGGACGTCCGCAGCACTTCCCTGGAAAGGGTGGGCGCGACTGTCTCGTCACCGACGGAGTCCAGATCATCAACCGTCCTGCAGGTCTAGATTCGGCACGCCTCCCACCGGCCAATTCCGCGTAGCGAAACGAGCGGACCGCTACTGTCCGTTGCTTGCGACTTTGGCTGGATTGTGGCGCCCGACTTCCCGTACGGCCCCTTAGAGGCTGAACGGTCCGGACGACGGCGCTTGCCCACCGCTCGCCGACCTCTTGCTGTTCTCCCTTGTCCCACAGTGCCGGGAGACGGCTGCCGCACGGAGGACCTGTGCCGAACGACCGCTCCCTCGCGCATCCGGCCCACCCTGCTCGGCCATCGCCGCGCCGGTTTCTGGCCTGGGTGCTGGGTGCCTTACTGCTGACGGGGCTCTTTCACTGCCCTGCCCTTCCGCATGACGGAGACCATGGTCATCTTCCGTCGCTGGTGCTGGCCAGTGACAGAGCGCCGGAAGCCGAAGCTGCACTTCAGAACGAGTCCGGGCATTCGCACGGCGGTGCCGCCTGCACTTCCCCCGGCCTGATCTCCCAGGTTCAGGGTGGGCCGGATTCGCCGACCCGCGCGGGAGCGCTGCTCCCTGCCACCGCAGTACCGGCAGTTGCGGCCGTAGGGCTCTTCGCGCTTGAGCCCCGGCGCCGTAGACATCAAATAGCCACGCCCGGCCGCTCCACGCTCACGATCGTCTGTCGGTGGCGGATTTAGACCTCTCGGTCGCAGCCGTACACAACGGCTGCCGCATGCTGCCCGCGAAGGCGGGGACTGCCCCCTGCCCTGCTCGGGCCGCATGCGAGATGAGCGAACACGTGACGCACATCATCGAACGAGAGCGGACAATGCATTCTCCGACCACTGACATGACACCCCCCACCCGCTCTGCCCTGTCCGGGCTGGTCGGCAACACCCCGCTGCTGCGGGTATCGGAGCCTCTCGCCCCGGAGGGGCGAGGTTTCTGGGCCAAGCTGGAGGGCTTCAATCCCGGCGGTATCAAGGACCGTCCGGGCCTGCACATGGTCGAACGGGCCCGTGCCCGCGGTGAGCTGCGCCCGGGCGCACGGATCATCGAGTCGACCAGCGGCACGCTCGGCCTGGGGCTCGCCCTGGCCGGCATGGTCTATGGCCACCCCGTCACCCTGGTCACCGACCCGGGCCTGGAAATGTCCATGTCCAAGCTGCTGATGGCATACGGCGCCCAGGTCAACGTCGTCTCCGAGCCGCACCCCACTGGGGGCTGGCAGCAGGCGCGCCGTGACCGGGTGGCCAGGCTGATGGAGCAGCACCCCGGTTCCTGGTGCCCGGACCAGTACAACAACCCGGACAACACGACCGCCTACACCCCGCTGGCCCTCGAACTCGCCACGGAGCTGGGCCACATCGACGTACTGGTGTGCAGTGTGGGCACCGGCGGTCACTCCGCCGGAGTCTCCCGGGTACTGCAGCAGCTCTACCCGGATCTGAAGCTGGTCGGCGTGGACACCATCGGGTCGACGATCTTCGGCCAGCCCGCACGGCCCCGGCTGATGCGGGGTCTGGGCTCCAGCATCTATCCGCGCAATGTCGCGTACGACAACTTCAGCGAGGTGCACTGGGTCTCCCCGGCCGAGTCGGTGTGGACCTGCCGCCAACTCGCCGCCTCCCACTACGCCACCGGTGGCTGGAGCGTCGGCGCGGTGGCGCTGGTCGCCGGCTGGCTGGCCCGGACCCTGCCCACCGATGCCCGGATCGCGGCGATCTTCCCCGACGGTCCGCAGCGCTACCTGGGCACCGTCTACGACGACGACTACTGCGTCGCCCATGGCCTGCTCGATTCCCCGCCCGCGCTGGAGCCGGAGGTGATCGGCCGCCTGGACGAGAAGGAGGTCACCCGCTGGACGCGGTGCGAGAACGTCGTGGACCCGCTGACGCTCGCCGCCTCCGAGCCACAGCAGTACGACACGGTCGGTCTGCTCGACGCGACCGACACAGGAGCCGAGGCGTCGGTGAGCAGCGACACCACCGAGCAGCGTGACGACCTCGACGAGGCCGAGGAGGGCAACCGGTGAAGGGCACCCTCGCACAGGTGCGTTCCTACGAGCGCAGCGTCCAGTTGTTGATGGTGAATCAGTTCACCATCAACCTCGGCTTCTACATGCTGATGCCGTACCTGGCGGCGTATCTGGCAGGGCCCGTGGGCCTGGCCGGCTGGCTCGTCGGGCTCATCCTCGGCGTGCGGAACTTCAGCCAGCAGGGGATGTTCCTGCTCGGTGGAACGCTCGCCGACCGGCTCGGCTACAAGCCCATGATCATCGCCGGGCTGGTGCTGCGCACCGTCGGCTTCGCCACCCTCGGACTGGTGCAGTCCGTGCCCGCCCTGCTGGCCGCCTCCGCGGCGACGGGGCTGGCCGGGGCGCTGTTCAACCCGGCGGTGCGGGCGTATGTGGCGGCGGACGCCGGTGAGCGCCGCGTCGAGGCGTTCGCGCTGTTCAACGTCTTCTACCAGGCCGGCATCCTGCTCGGGCCCCTGGTGGGCATGGTGCTGACCGGCGTCGACTTCCGTCTGACCTGCCTGGTCGCGGCCGGTGTCTTCGCCGTGCTGGGCGTCGTGCAGATGCGGGCCCTGCCCGCGCGCCGGGGCGACGACGCCAAGGACGTCAACAGCCAGGGCGAGAGCGTGCTGGCGCAGTGGCGGGGCATCCTCGCCAACCGGCCGTTCCTGCTCTTCTCCGTGGCCATGATCGGCTCGTACGTGATGTCCTTCCAGGTCTATCTGGCCCTGCCGCTGGAGGTCAGGCGGCTGGGCGGAGAAGGCACGTTCGGCACGGGCGCGGTGGCGGTGCTGTTCGCCGTCTCCGGGCTGAGCACCATCGTCGGCCAGACGAAGGTGACCGCGTGGTGCAAGGCCCGTATGGAACCGGGCCGAGCGCTGACCTGGGGGCTGCTGACCATGGGCCTGGCGTTCGTGCCGCTGCTGGTCGCCACCGCGATCCCGGTACCGGACGGCGGGCTGGGGCTGTGGCTGCTCGCGGCCGTGCCGCCGGCGCTGTCCGCGCTGCTTCTCGCGATCGGCACGATGATCGCGTACCCCTTCGAGATGGACACCATCGTCCGCCTCTCCGGTGACCGGCTCGTCGCCACCCACTACGGCCTGTACAACACCATCTGCGGCATCGGCATCACCCTCGGCAACCTGCTGACCGGGGCCGCGCTCGACGCCGCACGGGCCGCCGGAATGTCAGCCCTGCCCTGGCTGGCGCTGTTCGCACTCGGCCTCGCGTGCGCCGCCGCTCTCTACGGGCTGCACCGCACCGGCCGCCTCGCACCACCGGCACGCGACGCGAAGCCGGAACTCGCCACCGCATAACCCAATTGGCCCAGCGCTGGAGGGGACGGATTCTCATCCGTCCCCTCCAGCCGGCCACCCCTGCCCGCACGTGTGCCCGCCGGCGCGCAAGAACCCCTTCGCCTCCTTGCCGGCGCCTCCGGAAGACTCTAAGGACTGAAAACCACTGTGAGCCCTAAGCCCGTCGTCCTCATCGCCGAACAGCTGTCACCCGCCACCGTCGAAGCCCTGGGCCCAGACTTCGACATCCGCCACTGCAACGGCGCCGACCGCCCCGAACTGCTCACCGCCATCGCCGGCGCCGACGCGATCCTGATCCGCTCGGCCACCAAGGTCGACGCGGAAGCCATCGCCGCCGCCAAGCGCCTCAAGGTTGTCGCCCGCGCCGGCGTGGGCCTCGACAACGTGGACGTCCCGGCGGCCACCCAGGCCGGCGTGATGGTGGTCAACGCCCCCACCTCGAACGTCGTCACGGCCGCCGAACTTGCCTGCGGCTTGATCATCGCCACCGCCCGCAACATCCCGCAGGCCGACGCCACCCTGAAGAACGGCGAATGGAAGCGCAGCAAGTACACGGGCGTGGAGCTGAGCGGGAAGACCCTCGGCGTCGTCGGCCTCGGCCGCATCGGCGTCCTGGTCGCCCAGCGCATGTCGGCCTTCGGCATGAAGATCGTCGCCTACGACCCGTACGTCCAGCCCGCGCGCGCCGCGCAGCTCGGCGCGAAACTGCTCTCCCTCGACGAGCTGCTGGAAGTCTCGGACTTCATCACCGTCCACCTCCCCAGGACCCCTGAGACACTCGGCCTCATCGGCGACGAGGCGCTGCACAAGGTCAAGCCGACCGTGCGCATCATCAACGCCGCGCGCGGCGGCATCGTCGACGAGGAAGCCTTGGCGGCGGCGCTCAAGGAGGGCCGCGTCACCGGCGCCGGCCTCGACGTGTACGCGACCGAGCCCTGCACCGACTCCCCGCTGTTCCAGTTCGACCAGGTCGTCTGCACCCCGCATCTCGGTGCCTCCACCGACGAGGCCCAGGAGAAGGCGGGCATCGCCGTCGCCCAGTCCGTCCGCCTCGCGCTCGCCGGCGAACTGGTCCCGGACGCGGTCAACGTCCAAAGCGGCGTCATCGCCGAGGACATCCGCCCGAGCCTGCCGCTCGCCGAGAACCTCGGCCGGATCTTCACCGCGCTCGCCGGTGAGGTCGCGGTCGGCCTCGATATCGAGGTGTACGGCGAGATCACCCAGCACGACGTGAAGGTACTGGAGCTGTCCGCCCTCAAAGGCGTCTTCGAGGACGTCGTCGAAGAGACCGTCTCCTACGTCAATGCCCCGCTCTTGGCGCAGCAGCGTGGCGTCGAGGTACAGCTCACCACCAGCTCGACCTCCCCGGAGCACCGCAGCATGGTGACTGTCCGCGGCACGCTCGCCGACGGCGAGGAGATCGCAGTCTCCGGCACACTGGCAGGCCTCAAGCACATCCAGAAGATCGTGTCAGTGGGCAGGCACGGAATCGAACTCCCCATCGCCGACCACCTGATCTTCCTGCGCCATGCCGACCGCCCCGGCGTCATCGGCACCGTCGGATGCATCCTGGGCGAAGCCGGCATCAACATCGCCGGCATGCAAGTGTCGCGCTCCGTACCGGGCGGTGAGGCGCTCATCGTGCTGAGCGTCGACAGCAACATCCCGCATGACGTCCTCGGCGAAATCGCCCAGGAGATCGGCGCCACCTTCGCCCGCGCGGTCAGCCTCGACTGAACGACAGCGCCCGCTGAACGCCGTATTGCATCGTTCAGCGGGCCTGGGCACTGTTGCCGGGTCTCCTGCGCATGTCCCGACTGAGGGCACACCGTGAAGCCACCCCCGAGCCGGCTGCCGACAAGCGGGGACGGTGCTCGGAGTGCCAGAACCGCTGGTGGCGGGAGAACGAGCCGCGCCTGACGACGGAGCTGTCGGCCGCCGCGCGACCGCATCCCCACCTGTGTGATGTTCCTCCTATTACGGGGTGGGGGACTCCTCCGGCTTGCAATTTCGCCACCAAGCCCGCCTATGGTCCTGAAGCGTGATTTCAGGCCAGGTCCGTCGCGGCCACCGCAGGGGAGCGTTGCTGATGGCAACGCTCTTCGCGGTGGTGCTTGCCGTATTCGCGATGCACGCCCTGACCACACATCACCATGCCCACAGCTGCCACGCCGCCGCGTTGCCGCTCACTGACGCCGGGGACAAGTCTCAGCACGCTCACGCTGCCGTCGCCCCCGGTGAAACCACCAAGACACCGGACGGCCCGGACGGCGAACCCCCCTGCGACGACGGCGGCGCCGGAGACAGCTGCCTGGCGCTGCTGGGCATTGTTGCCGCCCTGCTCGCGTTCGCCCTCAGGCGCGGGGTCACCAACCGCGTCCTCTACGTGCTCCGCCGACGGGCACGACCCGCGCACCGCTGGATCAGCCGCACCGGCGATCCACCGTGCCTACACCGACTTTCGATCCTGCGCTGCTGAGAGCTGCACCAGCGTGACGCCGCACCACTGGTGTCGGCGCGCTTCTGCCTGCTCTCACACACCAAGATCTGAAGGGCCTTACCCGCGTGACCACCGTTCTCCAGCCCGAGCGCCGCCAGACTCCCCCCTCGAGACATCGCCGCCCCACCTTCGACAAGAAGTCGCTCCCGGCTCGCTACAGCGGCCAGATGCTCTACTTCATGGGCGCCGCCCTGATCGCCGGTGCCGTCGTCCACTACCCGATCGATCCGTCGCTGTACACGATCATCTGCGTCGTCGGCGCCTTCGTGTTCCTCCTCGGCACCATCGTCAACGAGTTCGTGCTGGCCGACGAGCGTCCGGCGCTGGGCCAGGCAGTCTCGCTGGTGGCGTTCTCCCTGCTGCTGTCCTTCGGCGTCGGCCTGGTCGGTGGCGGCATCCAGCACTTCGAGCAGTTCCCCGAGCGCAGTGCCTGGATGACCCCCATCGGCCTGCTCATGTCGTACGTCGCGTTCGTCGCCAAGGACTCCAAGGGCCGCTGGCGGCACCTCGTCAGCCCGTTCGCGGCCGGCGTCGTCGTCCTCTCGGCCCTCACCTGGCTGGGCATGACCGCCCTCGCCGGCACCATCAGCTCTGATGGCCACAGCCACGATCACGGCACTACGACCCAGACGCCCGCGGAGTCGGACCAGGCTCCCGCGGAGCAGGACCAGGCTCCCGCAGAGCAGGACCAGGCTCCCGCTGAGCAGGACCAAGCTCCCGCCGAGCAGGACCGCCCGGCCGAGGCGCCCGCCGAGCCGGCAGAGGATGGCCATACATCCCATAGCCACTGATACGGAAATCCTCGTCCTGTATCCGTAGCCGCTGGTCAGGCAGCTCCTTCTGTTTGGAGAGTCACCTGGTAGCCGAGCTGGTCGAACTAGCTCACCAGGTGTCGGGTCTGCCTGGCCCGGCCGGTGCGTTCGAAGAAGTACCTGCCGCATAGAACACCGGCTTCCAGTACCTCGCCGCGTTGGAGAACGCGCTCGGCGCGGAGTGAAGGAGCCCTGCCCCTCGCGCGGCCGCCGGCTGCAAAAGCCCGCCCGCGAGGGGCGCTGCTTGCGTCGGCAGGGCGGGTCGTCCCAGTGCTGTACCACTGAACTACTAAGTTGCTACGAAGTATAGTAACTTCTCTCGCGTGGAAGCCGATACGCGTTCAGCCGCCTACCCGAGCCCTGCCCTCACCTCCCCCCGCCCGTCCCCCGAAGGGCCTCCGATCGAGGCGACCAGCGCCGACCGCATGCCGGAGGACAGCGGCTTCCGGATCCGGTTTATGGACCCGGAGGATGTGCCGTTCGTGGTGGCCGAGTACCTGAGGTACTTTCCGGACGGCTTCTTCGCCCGCCTTGGGCCGAGGTTCCTGGCCGCGTACACCCGGACCTACCTCACAGGCCCGGACGCGCGTGCGTACGTCGTGGAGATGGGCCGGCAGCCGGCGGGCTTCCTCATCGGTGGGATCGACCCGGCGGCGCACCGCCGCCATGTGCTGCGCGACCACGGGGGCGGACTGCTGCTGCGGGCGCTGGGCAGCCTGTGTCTGCGGCCCCGACTCGCATGGCAATTCGTGTGTACCCGGCTGGTGCGCTACGGCCGCAGGCTGATACCCAACCGGACGGCCCGGCAAGCTCCCGCCGCCGGTCCCGTTGGTGTCACCGCCGTCCTGGACTATGTCGTCGTGGCCGAGCACGCCCGCTGCCGTGGCATAGGGGCTCGGTTGATCGCGCGGTTCGTGAAGGACGCCACCGATGCGGGCTGCGCGCGCGTCACTCTCGTCACCGCCGCCGACGGCGGAGCGGGACCGTACTACGAGCGACATGGCTGGCTCCGTCACGAAGAGATGAGCACGCCGGAGGGCCGCCGCCTCCTCACGTACGACTTCCCGCTGAACGAAGGCCCGACCTCGGAGCACAACTGAGGCGCCAACATCGTCCGCCCAGTCCAGGGCCGACCGATCCACCTCGCACTGGGAACACGGCCGTATTCGACACGGCCCCGTCGGAAGCATCTCCAGGAGATCCTGCTTGACCAGCCACGTACCGGAGAGGGAGCACACGCGCACCGTGGCCCGCCCTCACCACCCGCACATGGGACAGGCGTCATCTACCCGCATGCGGCGCCGCAAGCTGATTCTCGGAGCAGTAACGCTGCTTTCCACGACGGTGCTTGTGATCAGCGGGTGCTCGTCCTCGTCGGCGTCCGAGGACGCGTCGTCCACGCCGCCAAGTGCCGGTAGCTCCGAGGCGAACACGGCGCGGCCCTCCTCGACGCCCAGCCCGACCCCAACGCCACCCACGAGCCCTTCACCCACACCGTCCCTGGACGCCGTCGTCACAAAGATCACGGACGCCCAGTGGTCCCGCATGCTGACGGCGGGACTGTGGCGCAAGGGCTGTCCCGACGTCCGGGACCAGTTGCGCCGCGTGGAGACGAACTTCGTGGGCTTCGACGGCGAGGTGCACCGCGGTGTCCTGGTGGTCAACGCCGATGTCGTGCCCAGCGTCGTCCGCATCTTCACGAAGCTGTTCGAGGAACGCTTTCCCATCCGCCGTATGGAGCCGATGGAGGTCTACGACGGGGACCTCAATGCGAGCCTGCGTGCCGACAACACCTCCGCTTTCAACTGTCGCCGTCCCGACCAGATCAACGCCCCGTTGAGGGAGTCCCCGCACGCCAACGGACGCGCGATCGACATCAACCCGCTCGAGAACCCTTGGAAGGACCTGCGGACCAAGCGGTGGTCGCCGAGCGGCGAGTACGCCCTGCGCACCGAGGGGGAGGGCAAGATCCTCGAAGGCGGCCTGGCCTGGCGGGCGTTCATCGCGGAGGGGTGGGTCTGGCAGGACATCAAGGTGCCCGACTACATGCACTTCGACACCGGATACCCGTCCAAGCCCTTCAAGGGACCCATCGCGAGTCCGTCCACTGCCAGTCCACCGAATTCGGCGCAGTCGACCCCGGCCGGGTGAGCGGGGGAGACTGGCCGGCGGCGCTGGAGCCGGTTGTCCGGCCAAGACGCTGATGACATCCGCCACGTCATGACCAGGGGCCCGGACGCGCCTGCCGGGTCCAGCCGTGCTCCTCAGCGCCTGAGGCGGCATGGGCGGTATTGCTGCACTAGTCCTTCGCCGACGTCTCCTGTGCGTGGTCCCTCAACTGGCGCCATGTGGCGGCGGCTTCGGCGACGTACCGCTGTGCGGGGCGGGTCGATGGGTACGGAGCACCGCCTGGAGTCTGCGGCGTAGGGAGTTGGGTTCGCCGACGGCGCTCTGGCCGGAGCCCGGCTGGTGGCACTCCGGGGCCTCGGCCAGGACTTTCTCGATGTCGTCCAGAGCTGCCCTGGCTTGCTGCAACTCCCGTTTCATGGCGTGCAGGTGGGCGGCCTGTCCACCGAGTTTCCGCCGAGCGGCGGCCAGGCGTTCGTACTCGCCGGGGGCCAGCACGACCACCTGCTGGCCGTCCGAGGCCATCGTGCGCGGCTGTGGGCGACTGCTCATGGTGGTCGTCCTCTCGGCTCGTCGGGATGGCCCACCTGATGTGGTCCGTCGGGGCCGTGCCTGGATGCTGCCGGCTGAATCTGACCGCTGCCCGGTGCCGCTCTCGCGGACCGCCGAGCTCTGCTCCGGCGTTCCTCTCGATCCCCAGCGGGGTCACCATGGGACATGCGGACGGGCCCGCGGGGGAAACCCCCGACGGGCCCGTCAGTCCGGCATTCTCAGTGGGGTGCGGGGGCTGCTTGCGATGGCGCAGTCTGCTGGGTGGGCGTGCTGGCGGTACGAGGTTCCAGTACCCGCTCGGCGAAGTGGCCGAAGATCAGGCCGAAGGATGCCCACAGAAGAAGCTGCATACCTGCCGCGGCGACGCGGAAGTCCCAGACCACATTGGCCGGGAAGCCCCCGGGCATCTCGTTGACCGCGGGGAGGAAGGCCAGCGCGAGGCCAACCGCCACCACGAAGGCCACGGAGGCGACGACGGTCGCGTTCCAGTTGCCCAGGCGTGGGGCCAGCCGCTGGCCCAGGACCACGGCCGCGATGCCGATCAGCACACTGAGCGCGATCATCAGCCAGTACAGGGCGGTGCGCTGGTTGAGGGTGTCGGGGTTGCTGACCGCCGGGGGACTCGCCGGGTACTTGAGGAACGGCACCAGGAACACGGTGACGAAGCCGCCCAGGGCGACCAAGCCCGCGGTGGCCCGCGGACCGAAGCGGCCTATGCGGCCCAGTGCGAAGCAGAAGGCCAGGGCGGCGATTCCGGACAACGCGGTGGTGAAGAAGAGCACGCCGGTGGCCAGGCCGGCGGTCTCCTGCAGGGTTCGGCTGACCAGTTCCGGGCCGTGTTCGGTCTCGTGGGCTGCTTCGAAGACGAGTGCAGACCTCAGCGGCGATTCACCCACGAGGTAGGCGAAGGCGAAGACCAGCACCCCGGCGGCGAAACCGGTGAGCATGCCGCGTACCAGGAGGGTTCTGACGGTGGCGGAGTTCATGTGCGCGGCCTCGTCTCAGTGGCAGGGGAAGCCGAGCAGGTGGCGTCCGTCGTGCACCCACTCGTGCACGCCCTCGCCGGAGAAGACAGCCGCCGTGCCGCCTTCGGCGCCGACGAAGTACAGCAGGATCAGCATCAGGATGCCGAAGAACGCCGCCCAGGGCAGGATCGCCCGGACGGGGAGGGTGAGGGGTGCGTCGGGGGCAACGGCCGGCGGGGCTGCGGACTGTGCCATGGCAGGACCTCCTGGGGGAACTCGCGTCCCATGTCGTTGGAGCTCGAAGCGACGGCTGCGGGTCTGACTTGCCCGGCGATCAGCGCCCCTGGCGGGGGCGGCTCCTGCTGGGCTTACAGTGGCGCGACCGTGCCGGATTCTCACCGGACTTCCGTCATGCCGTCGTCAATGTCGTGGTGAAGGTAGCGCGGGGCGGCATTCCCGCCAAGAGCGCGCGGGTGGCACCGGCGTGCGCCGGATCCGCTCCCGTACGCCCAAGTTCCGGTGTCTGCAAGCCCGTTCAACGGCAGGAGGAGGGTGCATGACAAGCCGGGTGATGTTGATCTCACCAGCGGTCAGCGCGGCGCTACGGGAAGCGCGCTTCGACGATGGTTGCTCCCTGGACGCCGCTGGGGTGCGGTGGGCGCAGTCCGCTGCCGGAACACTGCCGACGGCCGACCGGGTGTTCGCCTCCCCGTCTGTGCGCTGCCGGGAGACGGCCGCCGGGCTCGGGCTGGATGCGGTGCCGCTGCCCGACGTCGCCGGGTGGGCGGTGGGCCGGTGGCGGGGCAGGACCTTGGAAGAGGTGACCGCCGCCGAGCCGGAGGCGGTCGCGGCCTGGCTGGCGGACCCGGGATGCGCGCCGCACGGCGGGGAGTCGCTGCTGGAGCTGTGCGACAGGGTCGGAGGATGGCTGGATGCGGTGGCCGGTGAGGCGGTGCGGGTGATCGCCGTTGCGGAGCCGGAGGCCGTCCGCGCGGCGGCGGTGCGGGCGTTGGGGGTGACGGCGGAGGCGTTCTGGCGGATCGACGTACCGCCGCTGTCCGCTTTGGAGTTCAGCGGGCGTGCCGGTCGGTGGAATGTGCGGGCAGGACGGCCGCTGGGGGACGCCTCATCTGCGCCGCGGTCAGTCGACGGTCACTGACCAGGCGCCGCGTGAGAGGGTCAGGGTGCCGTCTGGGTCGATGCGCACCTTCGCCCCGTACACCGGCAACCAGCCCTCACGGTTGAGCCGGTTGCGGACGCGTTCCAGCTCGTCCCACAGGCAGCCGGGGGCCGCCCTGATGAACGGTGGGCGAGTCGAGGAACCCGGGCGCGGTGGCGCGGGCCCAGGAGCCGTCAGGGTGCAGCAGCCACACCGTCCGCGCGTCACCGTCGGTCTCCTGGCAGTAGTCGATGCCCGGGGTGGTGAGTTCGAGCATGGACCACACGTCCCACGCGTCCGGCGGGTAGAGCAGCGGGTAGCGGCTTGTCGTCACTGTCTCGCCGTCCGCGCCTTGGACCCTTGTCCTTGAGGGCGTCTGTGGGCCGGTCGTAGTCGGCGCCGGTCCGGGTGGGCATGAACCCCGCCGGGTCCGGCTCGACGCGGCCGACCGCCCCGCCGTCCTCGGTCTTGTTCGCCGTCACGATCAGCCCTGTCCCCTTGAGCGTCGTCACCAGGCGCCCGCCGGGCCGTAGAGCGGTCAGCCAGGAGGCTGGTACTGGGCGCACGAACACCGTGGACACGATCCGGTCGTACTCGCCGGGGAGGGGCCCGGCGATGTCGCAGACGGCCATGTTCGGGCGCATTCCGAGCCCGTACAGCCGTTGACCGGCGAGCAGTACGAGGTGCGCGTCCACGTCCACGCTCGTCACCCGCTCGGCGCCGAGCCGTCGGCAGGCGAGCGCGGTCCCGTACCCGGTGCCGGTGGTCACCAACACGTCCGTGTCGTCGGTGAGCATGGCGTGCCGGTACATCGTCACCATCAGGCCCGGCAGGGTTGACGATGAGGTGGGCTGTCCTTGCGCCGTGGTGCCGGGGTCGGCCTGGTCGGCGTGTAGCGACCCGACCCGGGTTACGAGCGTCCGGTTGCTGTAGGCCGCCCGCATCCACCCTTCGGGGTCGGACGGGCCGTCGCGCAGTTCCCACGCCTGATCGCCGCGCGCCCACCATCGGGGTACCAGCTCGTGCCGTGGAGTCTCGGCGAGTGGCTCGTACCAGCGTGACTCAGGCCGGACCACGTCCGCCGCCAGGGCCCGCACGTGGGTCTGCCAGTCCATCGGGGTGTGCCTCCTAATAGGCGGGCTCGCAGGCTTCGGTCTCGGCCGGGGAACAGTCGGAGCCGTCCTGGTCAGGGTTGCAGGCCGTCATGATGTCCGGGGAGGGCTGGCAGGAGTCCTCATTGGGGGTGCAGGTGTCCGGCACGCAGGCGCCGCTGCGGCGGCGGGGGATCGCAGCCAGAAGCGCGGCCCAAGTCTCCCCGGTGAACACGTCGGCGAGTCGGGTGGTGTGGATGCCCACTTCATGCCCGAGGCTGGCGGTAAGGGACGTGCCGCCATCGATGCCCTGCTGGGCTGCCCTTCCGAGGCCGCTGTGGCCGCATAGAAGAGACGATTCCTCGAAGCCCGCGAGAAGGAGGGACGCAGCATCGCTGCGCCCCTCCTTGGCATTCTGCCGCCTGGCAAGCCGATTGCTCTGAGTGACGATCGGTACTTCCATTGGCTGGGGCTGCGTGAAGACTGATCGAGGCTGGGGCTGCCGGCGGGGGAGGAAGCGGCGAAGCGGAACGCTTTTGATTCTCCCCAGATTCTCCCCAGCGCTCTCGGAGGCGTTCGAGACGTCCATGATCGGGGTCTCCGACCTATGGAGTGGGCCCTCACCTGGTGGTTACTCAGAGCCAATCTCGCCGCTTGAAGATGACGTACAAACTGGTACAAACAAGCCCCATCAGGGCGATCGCGAAGGGGTATCCGAGCACCCAGTGCAACTCCGGCATGTGCTGGAAGTTCATCCCGTAGATCGTCCCGACCAGCGTCGGAGCAAACAGAATCGCCGCCCACGACGAGATCTTCTTGATCTCCTCGTTCTGCTCGAACCCCGCCTCCGCCAGCGCCCGCATCTCCGCATTCTGCTGCTGTGTGACCAGCGTCGCGTTCACCGTGAGGATCTCGGTGAGGGCCTGGCGGAAGCCGTCGACGCGCTCGCTGGTGTGGGTGACGTGGTCCGCCACGTCGCGGAGATAGCGCTGGAGTTCCTCGTCCGTGCCGTACTTGGAGAAGCCCGCCATCAGGCCGTGCAGCATGCCGACCAGCGGGCGGGTGGCGCGCTGGAACTCGACCATTTCCCGGGAGAGTTCGTAGATGCGGCGGGAGACCTCGGGGTCGCCGCGGAAGACCTCGGTCTCGATCTCGTCGATGTCGTTCTGGACGCCCGCGACCACCGGTTCGTAGCCGTCGACCACCGCGTCCAGTATCGCGTAGAGCACCGCCTCCGGGCCGAGCTTGAGCAGCTCCGGCGTCTCCTCCATGCGTCGGCGCACCGCCGACAGGTCGGGGGCCGCGCCATGGCGGACCGTGATCACGAAGTCGGGGCCGACGAACACGTGCAGTTCGCCGAAGTCGACCTCCTCGGGCGCGTCCAGATAGCGGGCCGCGCGCAGGACCACGAAGAGAGTGTCGCCGTAGCGCTCCAGCTTGGGCCGCTGGTGTGCCTCCATCGCGTCCTCGACCGCGAGGGGGTGCAGGTCGAACTCGGCGGCCAGGGACAGGAGCTCCGCCTCCGTGGGACGGGCCAGGCCGATCCACGCCATGCCGGAGGGCTGGTCCCGCAGTTCCCGGTAGGTGTCGGCGAGGGTGGCCGGGGAGGACACCCGCACACCGTCCCGGTACAGCACCGCCTGCACGACGCTCGCCACCTCGGAGGCGTCGGGAGCCGATGAGCGAGAGCGAGGTGTCGGCGGATCCGGCTCCGGTGGCTGCGGCGGGGTGACGGCTCGGCGCCAGACGGATTTCATCGGGTTCTTCGAGGCGGGGCGTGCGCGTCGCTCGGACATCGCGGCTGCCTCCCGGTCGGGACGACGAGTGCGTGATCTCGGAGCAGGATATACGGGGCGAATGGCATGGGTGGGGCGAGCCCTTCCATGGATTCCGTGAGAGTTGCGGACGGGAGGTGTCCGCAACTCTCGCTAGCGTGCCCGGTATGACGAAGCGCAGCACCAAGAAGACGACGGCCGCGGCAGTCCCCGTGCTCGGCACGCGCGCCCTCAACCGCGCCACCCTCGACCGGCAGCTGCTGCTGCGCCGTTCCCCGCTGTCCGCCCTCGCGGCCGTGGAGCATCTGGTCGGTCTCCAGGCCCAGGAGGTCAAGCCGCCCTACTACGCGCTCGCCGCCCGCCTCGACGGCTTCACGCCCGAGGAGCTGTCGGGGCTGCTGGCCGACCGTGCCACCGTGCGCATCGTCACCATGCGGTCGACGATCCATCTGCACTCCGCCGACGACAGTCTCACCCTGCGCCCGCTGGTGCAGCCCGCCCGGGACCGCGAGATCAACTACTTCCGCAAGGGTCTCGTCGGCGTCGACCTGGACCGGCTCGCCGTACTCGCCCGCGAACTCGTCGAGGCCGAGCCCCGCACCATGAAGCAGCTCCGCGAGGCCCTCGGCGGCGAGTGGCCGGACGCCGACCCGCAGTCCCTGGCCGTCGCCGCCCGCTGCAAGCTGCCCCTCGTCCAGGTCACCCCGCGCGGCATGTGGGGCCGCGGCGCCCAGGTCGCGCTCACCACCGCCGAGCACTGGCTGGGCCGGCCCACCGAGCCGGCCGCTTCCGCGCAGGCCACGGTGCTGCGCTATCTGGGTGCCTTCGGGCCCGCCTCGGTGAAGGACATGCAGACCTGGTCCGGCCTGACCCGGATGCGCGACGCGTTCGAGCGGCTCCGCCCCGAGCTCGTCACCTTCCGGGACGAGAACGGCGTCGAACTCTTCGACCTCCCGGACGCCCCGCGCCCGGACCCGGACACCCCGGCCCCGCCCCGCTTCCTCCCCGAGTTCGACAACCTCCTCCTCTCCCACGCCGACCGCACCCGGGTGATCCCGCCCGCGAACCGCGGCCGCACCTGGCAGGCGAACACGGTCTACTGCCCGCTCCTCGTCGACGGTTTCCTCGCCGGCGTGTGGCGGATCCTCGACGAGGCCTTGGTCATCGAGGAGTTCACCGAGCTCACCAAGGCCCAGCGCGGGGAGGTGGCGCAGGAGGCGGAGCGGATGCTGAGCGTGATGCACCCGGAGGCGTCGTACGACATCCGCTTCGGGACCGTCATCCCGTAGGCGATCAACCCGGTCGTCAGTCCGCCCGACCCGTCACCGCGACCGTCACCCCGAGCCCGATCATCGTGCACCCGCCCGCTCCGCCTATCAGCGACAACCGGCGGTCGGAGCAGGCGAACCAGGTGCGGGCAGCCGACGCGGTCAGGCCCCACAGGGTGTCCGTGACCAGGCCGATGGTGATCGGGACCAGGCCCAACACGAGCATCTGCAGCGGGACATGGCCCGCCGAGTGGTCCACGAACTGGGGGAGTACCGCGGCGAAGAACACCACACCCTTGGGGTTGGTGACACCGACGAGGGCGCCGTCGAGGACCGTCCGCAGATCAGCGCGTCCCGGTCCCTGCGACTGGGCCCGTATCGCCGAGGCCTTCAGTTCCTTGCGGTGCCGGAACGCCTGCACGCCCAGGTAGACCAGATAGGCCGCGCCGGCCAGCTTCACCGCCAGATAGATCGCCACCGACCGCTCCACCAGGGAGCCGATGCCCACCGCGACCGCCACCACCAGCAGATACGAGCCGAAGACATTGCCGACGGCGGTCGCCACGGCCGAGCGGCGGCCGTGCGCCAGAGCGCGGCCGATGACGAACAGCACGCTCGGCCCGGGAATCACGATCACCAGTACCGACATCGCCGCGAAGGCGAGCAGACGATCCGCGGACACCATGCCCATCACCCCCATCCGGCAGCCATTCAAACAGGCGCCACTGACAACGGCCATGGACGTGCGACGTCGGCGGCGGCCGGAGGCACGGACCGGAGGCGTTGATGAGGCATGGACGAGGCATGGATAGGGGGGGGGGGGGGGGGGGGGGGGGGGGGGGGGGGGGGGCGGGGCGGCGCGGCGGGGGGGGGGGCGGGGGGGGGGGGGGGGGGGGGGGGGGGGGGGGGGGCCCCCCGGGCCCGCCCCCCCCCCCCCCCCCCCCCCCCCCCCCCCCCCCCCCCCCCCCCCCCCCCCCCCCCCCCCCTGGTCTTGCACCTGAGGTGTGCTCAGGAGACCTTCTGGGCGCCGATCCCGGCTACGACTCGACCTGTTCGGTCACCTCGTCCGAGAAGGTGGTCAGCCGGGTGTAGACACCCGGGAAACCGGCCTGGGCGCAGCCCTCGCCCCAGGAAGTTATCCCTGCCAGGACGCCCCCGATGAGCAGGGGACCGCCGCTGTCGCCCTGGCAGGTGTCAACGCCGCCGGAGGTGTATCCGGCGCAGACCATGTCGGACGCGATGAAGTCCGAACCGTAGGAGCTCGCGCAGCTGGAGTTGGAGACGATCGGCACGGTCGCCGTACGCAGCTGGTTGGAGGAGCTGCCGCCCGAGGAGGTGGTGCCCCAGCCGACGATGCGGGCGGTGGTGCCGGCCGCGTACACACCGGTGTCCGAGGAGTCGACGTACGAGGCCGTGGTGTACGGCATCGAGGTCGAGAGGGTCAGCACGGCCACGTCGTTGCCGTCGGTGGCGTCCGTGTAGTCGGGGTGGATCCAGATGTCGCTGACCCGGCTGACCGTGCCGTTCGTGCCGTTGCGGTAGGTGCGGCCACCGACGACCCGGACGCTGCCGGTGGTCTCGCCGACCATACAGTGGGCGGCGGTGACGACCTTGGTCGCGGAGACGAGGGTGCCACCGCAGAACTGGCTCTGCGAGGCGTCCGTGATCTGCATCATGAACGGGTACGCGGTCGTCGTGGTCGTCGTGCCGCCCACGATGCGCGTGGACGCGGCCTCAGCGGTGGGGGCGCTGAGCAGTGCGGCCGCGGCGGCGGCAGCCGTCGCCGTGACGACGGCGGTCTTTCTGGCACGGGTGAGCCCGAACATGAGTCTCCTCATTGGGGGGTTGCCGGTGGGGGGTCGCGCGGGTGGGGGGTTGTGCACGGGGGTCGCGGGACCGACCCCCGTGTGCCCGGGCGAGCGGCACATCCACAAGGTAGGTCCCGAAAGTTCCCCTTCCCAATGAGGGAACCCCCTAAGGGAGTTGGGCAGGGAAAACCCTCGGTCGTGCCGGATAAACCCGCGCGGACCGACAAAGACGGGTGAACTTGCGTCGCACGGCGCCCTGAACGCCCATCGCCAGACGTCACGAACGCACGCCGTCCGGCCTCACGAACGCACGCCGACCGGCCCCGCGAACTCAGCTCGTCCGACGTCCCGCCGCGAGTCTGACGATGTCGACCCGCGATCGGATCCCCAGCTTGCGATAGACCCGGGTAAGTGTCGCTTCGACCGTTTTGACGCTGATGAACAGACGCGCGGCAATTTCCCGATTGGTCGCGCCCTCCATGACGAGCGCCGCGACCTGACGCTCCATCGAGGCGAGACCCTCCAGGGCGTCGAGGCCGGCAAGGCCCTCCGGCGCGGCCACGGGGGTGTGGGCCGCCTCCGCGGGGCGTGCCTCGGCCGCCGCCTCGACCTGCCGCAGCCAGGGAAGCGCCCGGCAGCGGCGGAACAGCCGGGCCGCCTCGTCGTACGATGTCGGGCCCGGAGCGGCGGTGCGCAGCTGAGCCAGGGCGAAGGCGGCCCGGGCCTCCTCCAGGCCGTAGCCAAGCTTGCCGAGCCGGTCCTGTGCCGACGTCAACTGGGCCGCGGCGGCGTCCTGTTCGCCCCGGGCCGCGCGGATCAGCGCCTCGGCCCGATCGAGTACCGCGAGCACGCTGTCGCGGTCCAGCCGCTGCGCCTGCTCGCGCGTGACGTCGACGACGTCCTGCGCCTCCGCGAACTCGCCACTGCGCACCAGGGCCTCGGCGAGGTCGCCGTGCCAGCGGCCGCGCGCCGGGTCGGTGATGCCGAGCCCCTGCTCCACCTCGCGCACCCGGCGCAGCGATCGCACCGCCGCCTCAGCGTCCCCCGCCACCAACTGGGCGTGGCCGAGGGCGGCCAGGGCGCGGGAGACGTACATCTGGTCGCCGTCCTCCTCGGCGTGCTCCACCGCTTCCCGCGCGAGCGCGATGGCCCGGTCCACCTCTCCGCCCGCGGCCTCCGCGAGCGAGGTCAGCACCGCGGAGGCCACCTCGCCGATCCCGGTGTCACGGGCCAGCCGCAGGCTCTCGCGGGCCAGGTCGAGGGCGCGCCCGCAGTGCCCGGAGTGCAGCTCGGTCTCGGCGACCCCGCGCAGGAAGTGCACCTCGCTCTCGACCCAGCCGTGCCGGCGCACCTCGCGCAGCAGTGCGGTGACGGCCGCGCGCGCCTCGGGCAACTGGTCGCTCATGATCAGCCAGCGGAAGCGGGAGTAGCCGGCCCCGTTGTGATGGCAGGCCACCCTCGGGTCCTGGGGCTCCTCCAGCGCCCGCCGGATGGTCGCGGGGGCGTCCGGGTGGCCCATGAGGGTCTCGATCTGGGCCTGGAAGGCGAGCGCCATCAGCTCGGTGTACCGGTCGCCGGCCCGCGCGGCGAGCTCCGCCGAGTACGCGGCCTCTTCCCGGGCCTCGTCGAAGTCGCCCTTCACCAGCAGGGCGCGCCACGTCAGTTGGTAGTGGACGAGAGCGAGCAACTGCGGGTCGTCGCCCGCGTCGGCCAGCGCCTGCGGGAAGATCGCGTCGACCTCGTTCATGGCATGGCCCGCCGTGTCGATCACGGCGATCCAGGCCCGCACCCGTTCCGCGGGTACGGCCGTGCGGGCGAGCACCTCGCGGGCGATGTCCCGGGCGAGGTCCAGCTCGCCGGCGGTGATCGCGTCCTCGACGGCCTGCAGTCGCAGGGCTTCCGGACTGGGGCCGGTCCTTCGGATCGCCCCGGCGTCGCGGGACCCGGCGGGACTGTCCGCGGCGGCGTCGTCGGCCGCCGGCTCCGCCAGGCTCTCGGCTTCGCTCGGGCGCGCACCGTCCGCCGGGGTGTGCCGGGCGGCCAGCAGGCAGAGCTGTGCGGCGACCGACGGCGCTCCCCGGTCCCGGGCCAGGGCGGCCGCCTCGGCCAGGCTGGCGGCGACATCCGGGTCGGTGCCGGTGGTCGCGAGGGCCAGGTGCCGGGCGCGCTCGATGGGGTCGGAGGCAGCCGTGGACAGCGCGGCATGCGCGGCCCGGCGCTCCTGCGCGGGCGCCTCCGCGTACAGCGCGGCGGAGATCATCGGGTGTGCGAACCGTACGGCGGGCCCCTCGGGCTCGGTCGCCAGCAGCCCGAGCCCCGCGGCCTGGGCGGTCTCGGCCTCGGCGTCGGCCCGCCCGGCCGCGTGCAGCAGGGCCAGGGTGGGGCGGGCGCCGGCACTGGCGACGAGCAGGGTGCGGCGGGCCTCCTCCGACAGCATCTCCAGGCGGTTCAGCACCAGAGCACGCAGCGACGTCGGCACCGGCAGGGGCTCGCCGGGGCGCGGTGGGGTGGGGTTCTCGGCGAGGGCGCGGCCGAGTTCCAGGGCGAACAGGGCGTTGCCGCCGCTGGTGCGGTGGATGTCCCGGACCGTGGAGCGGGGCAGGCCGGTGAACCCGCGATGGTCGAGGAGGGTGGACATCTGGGCGCGGGAGAGCGGGCCCAGCCGCACGGCGAGGGTGTCCGGCGGGCACGCGCGTAGCTGGCGGTCGTACTCCTGGCCCTCGGTCCGGACCGCGCACAGCATCCGCACCGGGGTGTCGCCGAGGCGGCGGGCGGCGAAGCCGAGGAGTTCGGCACTGGCCGGGTCGAGCCACTGGAGGTCGTCGGCGACGACGAGGACGGGCCCGGTGTCGGCGAGGGCGCGCAGGGCGGACAGCACGGCCAGGCGCAGGGCGAGGCCGTCGCGCTGGAGGGTGGACTCGCCGCGACCGGTGAGCGCCGACTCCAGGGCGGTGAGCTGGGCGGTCGGGAGCCGGTCGGACACCTCGTCCAGGACCAGACCGAGGAGGTCGGCCAGGGCGAGGAAGGGGAGATGGGATTCGGACTCCGTGGGCGAGCAGCGCAACACGGTGCGGGCCGCCTCGCCGTATTCGGTGGCCAATGCCCGCAGGACGGTCGACTTCCCAATTCCGGCAGGTCCGTGAAGCAGCACGCTGCCGCCCCGCCCGAGCTGCTCACGCGCCGCGCCGAACAGCTCCTCCCTGCCGATGACCTGGTCGGGGCGGCATCTCGCAGGCTCCTTGAAGTCCCGTCGCACGGTCACCGCTCCCCTCCGTGTGTCGTGTTCGGGCCAATATTAGGCAACGGATCTTTGAAATTCGGACCGAAGGCGTGGTGAGGCAAATAACAGCCGTGGAGCATGGGGAAATTCAAAGCACGGATGAATGAATGACCGGTTGTCCGGACGGGCCGGCGACCGCCGCACCCAGGTGGCGCAGGACCGCGGGCTCTCGTGAAGCAGGACCGCGGGCTCTTGTGAAGCAGAACCGCGGCCTCTCGTGGAGCAGAACCGCGCATCCTCACAGCACAGGACCGCGCACCCTCGCGGACAGAGAACCGCGTGCCCTCGCGGGGCACCCCCCAGGCCCTCGCGGGGCACCCCGCCCATGCCCTCGCAGGCCAAGCCCCCCGTGCCCGCGCAGGACTACGGCAGTAACCCCGCCCGGCGTGCCGCGACCACCGTCTCCCCGCGCGTGTGGGTGCCCAGCTTGCGCATGGCCGAGCGCAGATAGCCCTTGACCGTCTCCGCCCGCAGCCCCAGCCGCTCGGCGGTGACCGCGTTCGTCGCGCCGGCGGCCACACACGCCAGCACGTCCAGTTCACGGGGCGCCAGTCGCACACCGTCGCACCGGGGCCCCTCCGTCAGCAGGCCGCAGGCGGCCTGGAGCTCCGCGCGCAGGGCCGGGTCGCCGATCCGCGGGGCCAGGGCCCGTAGCGCGGCGTGCGCCTCACGGACCTGCTCCCACGCCGCGTCCCGGTCGGACGGCACGTCCTGCGGACGCGCCGCCTCCAGCAGTCCCCGCACCTCCTCCCGCACCACCAGCGCCTGCTCCACGTCCCGCGCCGCGTCCACGGCGGCGGTCAGCGTGCGGTCACCCAGCGGCTGGACCGTGCGCAGGGCGCCGTACAGCACCCCGCGCACCCGGCGCCGTACGACGACCGGGACCGCCACGACCGAGCACAGCCCCTCCATGGCGACGGCGGCGTCGTACTCATGGGTGATCTGCCGTGAGGCCGAGTAGTCCGTGACCGCGCACGGGCGGGCGAGGGCGACGGCCTTGCCGCCGAGGCCGTTGCCGGCGGTCACCGTCAGGCGGCGCAGGGAGTCGGTGGCCGTGCCGTTCAGTTCGCTGATGCGCATCCGCCGGTACCCGGCCTCGACCAGGCCGCCGAACGCGACCGGCAGGCCGGTCGAGCGGCGCAGGCGCGCCAGCGCGCTTCTTATCTCCACCGATGCGGCCGCGTCCACTGCCACGTGCTCGCCCCCTTTCACCGCTGCTTTCCGGAGCGCACACCCCCGTTCGGGGGTAGTGAGACCCACGTCACGGATTACACGATGGCAGGGAGCCGCCCGGCAAGGTCCGGTACCTAGGAGGACAGATGACGACGGGGACGGAGCTGTTCCGCAGTGCGCGGGACTTCCTGCTCGACCACCGAGAGGACTACGCGAAGGCATACGAGGGCTTCACCTGGCCCCGGCCGAACCGTTTCAACTGGGCGCTCGACTGGTTCGACGTCATCGCCGCGGGGAACGACCGCCCCGCCCTGCACATCGTCGAGGAGGACGGCAGCGAGGTCCGGCTGTCCTTCGCCGAGATGGCCGAGCGCTCCGACCGTGTCGCGGGCTGGCTGCGGGCGCGCGGCGTCCGGGCCGAGGACCGCGTCCTCGTCATGCTCGGCAACCAGGCCGAGCTGTGGGAGACCGCCCTCGCCGCGATGAAGCTGCGTGCCGTCGTCATCCCGGCCACCCCGTTGCTCGGCCCGGCCGACCTGCGCGACCGGGTGGAGCGCGGACGTGTCCGGCATGTGCTCGTGCGGGCCGAGGACACCGGAAAGTTCGACGAGGTGCCCGGGCGCTACACGCGCATCAGCGTCGGCGGGGCGCGCGAGGGCTGGCAGGCGTACGAGGACGCGTACGCCGCCTCCGCCGAGTTCACGCCCGACGGGCCGACCGCCGCCGACGACCCCCTGATGCTCTACTTCACCTCCGGCACCACCGCCCGCCCCAAGCTGGTCGAGCACACCCACACCTCGTACCCGATCGGGCACCTGGCCACCATGTACTGGATCGGCCTCAAGCCCGGCGACGTGCATCTGAACATCTCCTCGCCCGGCTGGGCCAAGCACGCCTGGTCCAACCTCTTCGCGCCGTGGAACGCGGAGGCGACGGTCTTCATCCACAACTACACGCGCTTCGACGCGGCCCGGCTGATGGCCGAGATGGACCGCGCGGGCGTCACCACGTTCTGCGCCCCGCCCACCGTCTGGCGCATGCTCATCCAGGCCGACCTGAGCGCGCTGCGCACCCCGCCCCGCGAGGCCGTCGCCGCCGGTGAGCCGCTCAATCCCGAGGTCATCGAGCGGGTGCGCGAGGCCTGGGGCGTGACCATCCGGGACGGCTTCGGGCAGACCGAGACCGCCGTCCAGGTCTCCAACAGCCCCGGCCAGCCCCTGAAGACCGGCTCCATGGGCCGCCCCAGCCCCGGCTTCCGCGTCGAACTCCTCGACCCGGTCTCCGGCGCGCCGGGGGCCGCGGAGGGCGAGATCGCCCTCGACCTGTCCGCCCGCCCGGTCGGCGTGATGACCGGCTACCACGGCGACGCCGACCGTACGGCGGAGGCGATGGCCGGCGGTTACTACCGGACGGGGGACATCGGTTCGCGGGACGCCGACGGCTACATCACGTATGTGGGGCGAGCGGACGACGTCTTCAAGGCGTCCGACTACAAGATCAGCCCCTTCGAGCTGGAGAGCGCCCTGCTGGAGCACGAGGCGGTGGCCGAGGCGGCCGTCGTGCCCGCGCCGGACGAGCTGCGGCTCGCGGTGCCGAAGGCGTACGTCGTCCTCGCGGCGGGCTGGGAGCCCGGCCCCGACACGGCCAAGGTGCTCTTCGAGCACTCGCGGGAGGTCCTGGCGCCGTACAAGCGGGTGCGCCGTCTGGAGTTCGCGCCGCTGCCCAAGACCGTCTCCGGCAAGATCCGCCGCATCGAGCTGCGCGAGGCCACGGCGGCGGGCTCGGACGACGAGTACCGCGAGGAGGACTTCCGGTGAGCTCCTACGCCCATGGGACCGGCGGCACGCCGCTGCTCGGGGACACGATCGGCGCCAACCTGGACCGCACGGTCGCCGCCTGGCCGGACCGGGAGGCGCTCGTGGACGTACCGTCCGGACGGCGCTGGACCTACGCCCGGTTCGCCGCCGACGTCGACGAGCTGGCGTACGCGCTGCTCGCGAGCGGGGTCGCCAAGGGCGACCGGGTGGGCATCTGGGCGGTCAACTGCCCCGAATGGGTCCTCGTCCAGTACGCCACCGCCCGCATCGGCGCGATCATGGTGAACATCAACCCGGCCTACCGCACCCACGAGGTCGAGTACGTCCTCAACCAGGCCGGGATCTCGCTGCTGTTCGCCTCCCTCAGCCACAAGACGAGCGACTACCGGGCGATGGTCGAGCAAGTGCGGGGAAAATGCCCGCAGTTGCGGGAGGCCGTGTTCATCGGCGACCCGAGCTGGGACGCGCTGATCGCGCGGGGGACGCCGGTGCCGTACGAGGCCCTGTCCTGCGACGACCCGATCAACATCCAGTACACGTCGGGCACGACGGGCTTCCCCAAGGGGGCCACCCTCTCCCACCACAACATCCTCAACAACGGCTACTTCGTGGGCGAGATGATCGCCTACAGCGAGCAGGACCGGATCTGCATCCCCGTGCCCTTCTACCACTGCTTCGGCATGGTGATGGGCAACCTGGCCGCCACGTCCCACGGCGCCTGCATGGTCATCCCGGCCCCCTCCTTCGACCCGAAGGCCACGCTGGAGGCCGTCCAGCAGGAGCGGTGCACCTCGCTGTACGGCGTTCCGACGATGTTCATCGCGGAGCTGAACCACCCCGACTTCGCGTCCTACGACCTGTCCTCCCTGCGCACCGGCATCATGGCGGGCTCGCCCTGCCCGGTGGAGGTGATGAAGCGGGTGGTCGCCGAGATGCACATGGCGGAGGTCTCCATCTGCTACGGCATGACCGAGACCTCGCCGGTCTCGCTCCAGACCCGGCGCGACGACGACCTGGAACACCGCACCGGCACGGTCGGCCGGGTCCTGCCGCACATCGAGGTGAAGATCGTCGACCCGGCGACCGGAGTGACCCGGCCGCGCGGCACGGCGGGCGAGCTGTGCACGCGCGGCTACAGCGTGATGCTCGGCTACTGGAACGAACCCGAGAAGACCGCCGAGGCCGTCGACGCCGGCCGCTGGATGCACACCGGGGACCTCGCGACGATGCGGGAGGACGGCTACGTGGAGATCGTCGGCCGCATCAAGGACATGATCATCCGGGGCGGCGAGAACATCTACCCGCGCGAGATCGAGGAGTTCCTCTACGCCCATCCCAAGATCGCGGACGTCCAGGTGGTCGGGGTCCCGCACGAGCGGTACGGCGAGGAGGTGCTGGCGTGCGTCATCCCGCGCGGTCCGGGTGACGCGCTGACCCTGGAGGAGCTGCGCGCCTTCTGCGACGGGCGACTGGCGCACTACAAGATCCCGAGCCGCCTGCGCATCCTCGACTCGTTCCCGATGACGGTGTCCGGGAAGGTGCGGAAGGTCGAGCTGCGGGAGCGGTACGCGACGGGCGGCTAGTCGCGGCGCATACAGACCCGGGGCCACTCGTCGAGGCCGAGTTCCGCCTCGTGGGCGCGGATCCTGCGGAGCCCGGGGGTGAGTTCGGTGTCGTCCAGGGCGCGGAAGCCGAGGCGTGTGTAGTACGGCGCGTTCCACGGGACCTCGGTGAAGGTGGTCAGGGTGAGACCGGTCAGGCCCTCGTCGCGTGCGCGGTCGGCGGCGTACGCGAGGAGGGCCCGGCCGATGCGGCGGTGCGCGAAGTCCGGGTGCACCGAGACCTGCTCGATGTGCAGGGCGCCGTCGACGGGTTCGCAGAGCAGATAGCCCGTCGGGTCGTCGCCGTCGCCGTCGCCGTCGGCGCAGGCGACCCAGGCGCGGCCCGTCCGGCGGAAGCGTTCCAGGGTGTCCAGGGCGGGCGGCTCGTCGTCCGCGATCGCCGCCATGCCGAGGGCGCGGAACGGGGTGCCCGCGGCGCGCTCGATGTCCTGAAGGGCCGGGAGCTCGGCGGGCGTGGCGGGTCGGATGCGCATGCGCATGCGCCGAGTGTCCGTCGGCGGGGGCGCCGGGCGCGAGCGGATTACCGGGCGCCCGTCGCGTCCAGCTCGTCGGCGAGGCTGTTGACCGGCTGCGGGGTGCCCGTGAGGTCGAGGACGAAGAGGGGGACGCCCAGGGTGTCGGCCCGGCTGCGGGCGTCGGGGGCGTAGCCGGCGAGGGAGAAGTAGACGCAGGCCGCGGACTCGGTCATGGCCGTCAGCCACAGGCACTCCACGTCCCGCAGCGAGGCCGGCCGTACGGTCGGGTCGACCTGGGCGAGCAGCCCGTGGGCGGCGATGCCGATGCCGGTCGGCGGCCGCTGGTCGGCGCGGCGGATGTCCCGGTAGCCGAGCCAGCGCAGATAGACGGCGGCCGCCGTGACCGCGTCGCGCGCGGTACGGATCGTGACGGGCTGGAAGGGGCGGCGGGCGGAGGCGGCGTTCCGGCGCGGCGCGCCCGTGGCCCCCTGCGCCACCGGGACGCGCAGCATGGTCCCGCAGGAGCAGCCCAGCTCCGGGCGGGGCCATTCCCCCTCCTGACCGCACGCCGTACAGCGCACGCTGACCCATTCGTCGTCCCAGGCGCGATGGATGACCGCCGAAGCGATCCCGTGCGGGTCGAGCGGTGGTGAGACGGGCTCCCCGCACTCGCAGGGATAGGCGGGCGCCTCGTAGAGATGCTCGCGCCGGCAGACCGGGCAGCGCACCGACACGCTCTCGGACATGGCCACTCCAGGACGACCTCGCGGCGGGACAGCGCCCCCATCGTCCTCCAGGACGCGCCTGGTTGTCCGCCCCTTGACGGTCTTCAGCCACCCACCTACATTGCTTCCAGATAGTAGAAAATAGTTTCCGCGATACGGAATAACCCGGATCGCGGATCGACATCGTCACGGAATTGCTCACCGCGGGGCGCGACGGGAGTGCGAATCCGACAGCCGAAGCAGGAGTACTCAATGGCTCGTATGACCGCTGCCCGAGCGGCAGTCGAGATCCTCAAGCGCGAGGGCGTCAACAACGCGTTCGGTGTGCCGGGCGCGGCGATCAACCCCTTCTACGCGGCGCTCAAGGCCTCGGGCGGCATCCAGCACACCCTCGCCCGCCATGTGGAGGGCGCCTCGCACATGGCCGAGGGCTACACCCGCACGCACCCCGGCAACATCGGCGTCTGCATCGGCACGTCCGGCCCGGCCGGCACCGACATGATCACCGGCCTGTACTCCGCGATCGGCGACTCCATCCCGATCCTGTGCATCACGGGCCAGGCGCCGACCGCCGTCATCCACAAGGAGGACTTCCAGGCCGTCGACATCGCCTCGATCGCCAAGCCGGTCACCAAGATAGCGGTGACCGTCCTGGAGGCCGCGCAGGTCCCCGGCGTCTTCCAGCAGGCGTTCCACCTGATGCGCTCCGGCCGTCCCGGCCCGGTCCTCATCGACCTGCCGATCGACGTCCAGCTCACCGAGATCGAGTTCGACCCGGAGACGTACGAGCCGCTCCCGGTCTACAAGCCCGCCGCGTCCCGCGCCCAGATCGAGAAGGCGATCGGGATGCTGAACGCCTCCGAGCGGCCGCTGATCGTCGCGGGCGGTGGTGTCATCAACGCCGACGCCGCCGAACTCCTCGTCGAGTTCGCCGAGCTGACCGGCACACCGGTCGTGCCGACCCTGATGGGCTGGGGCCTGCTCCCCGACGACCACGAGCTGAACGCCGGCATGGTCGGCCTGCAGACCTCGCACCGCTACGGCAACGCGACCTTCCTCGAGTCCGACTTCGTCCTCGGCATCGGCAACCGCTGGGCCAACCGCCACACCGGCAAGCTCGACGTCTACACGGCGGGCCGGAAGTTCGTCCACGTCGACGTCGAGCCGACCCAGATCGGCAAGATCTTCGCTCCGGACTACGGCATCGCGTCCGACGCGAAGGCCGCCCTGGAGCTGTTCGTCGAGGTGGCCCGGGAGTTGAAGGCGGCCGGCAAGCTGCCCGACCGCAGCGCATGGGCCGCGTCCGCGCAGGAGCGGAAGGCGACCCTCCAGCGCCGTACGCACTTCGACGACATCCCGATCAAGCCGCAGCGCGTCTACGAGGAGATGAACAAGGCCTTCGGCCCGGAGACCCGGTACGTCTCCACGATCGGCCTCTCGCAGATCGCCGGTGCCCAGATGCTGCACGTCTTCAAGCCGCGGCACTGGATCAACTGCGGCCAGGCGGGCCCGCTCGGCTGGACCATCCCGGCCGCGCTGGGTGTCGCGAAGGCCGACCCGGAGGCACAGGTCGTCGCCCTGTCCGGGGACTACGACTTCCAGTTCATGATCGAGGAGCTGGCGGTCGGCGCCCAGCACCGGATCCCGTACGTCCATGTCCTGGTGAACAACTCCTACCTGGGCCTGATCCGCCAGGCGCAGCGGGCGTTCGACATCGACTTCCAGGTCAAGCTGGAGTTCGAGAACATCAACTCGCCCGAGCTGGGCGTCTACGGCGTCGACCACGTCAAGGTCGCCGAGGGCCTCGGCTGCAAGGCGATCCGGGTGACGGACCCGAGCGAGCTGGGCGCGGCCTTCGAGCAGGCCAAGAAGCTCGCCGCCGAGTTCCAGGTGCCGGTCGTGGTCGAGGCGATCCTTGAGCGGGTCACCAACATCTCCATGTCGACGACCAACGACATCAGCAATGTCGTCGAGTTCGAGGAGATCGCGACGGAGCCGGGACATGCGCCGACGTCGATCAAGACCCTGAAGGTCTGACCGGACGCCGAAGGTCTGACGCTTCCCACGAACGAGGGGCGGCCCAACCGAAAGGTTGGGCCGCCCCTTTCGCGTCCCCCGTGGCGAGGCCCGCCGCCCCCGTGCCGGCGGGCCTCGTGTGACGACAATGTGCCCATGGCAGGGGTCGGTTGAAGCCCCTTGACCGAGGTTCAGAGCTTGATTTGAGGATTGCGTACACGTCCTACGTCCCCAGGAGTACGCGCGTGGTGATGCCCGGCGTCGCGTCGCCTTCCGTGACCCGCCGGGGCGGCCCAGGGGAGTGGGGAGCCGTATGCCGGCAACAGACGCCGAAGAGCGCCGGGTACGGGACCGTCCGTACCCGGCGCTCTTCGGCCGGTGAGGTATTCGGTTGTGGCCGTCCGACGGTGCGAGGCTGGGCGCGACAGGACATTCGCGCCGCCGGACGGGGTCTGGGGGCTGTCCGGCCATTGCCGGAAGCTCGGGACCGCGGCGGCAGCGACGGAACCGGGGCTCCTTCCCTCTGGTCGAAGAAGGAGACCGGACCTTCACCACCGCACTGGCTCGCACGCCGCCGCGGTCCTCACGTTGCCCGCGCCCGTACCGAGTGACCACCCCTCATCCGGGTCGCTCGGTCCAAGCGCGGGCGATGCGTCCGGCCTGACCTCCCGTCAGGTACCGGACGCGGCCTCGGGGCTCAGTCCTCGCGCAGGGCGCGGACCGCCTCCTCCACGCGCTTGCCGTACTCCGGGTCGGCGGCGTGGAAGTGGGCCAGGTTCTTCTCGATCACGTCGTCGCGGGAGACCTGGGACAGGCTGCCGGCGATGTTCGCGACCAGGCGGGACTTCTCCTCGGCGGACATCAGGCGGTACAGCTCGCCGGCCTGGAAGAAGTCGTCGTCCTTGGTGTGGAGCGGGGCCTCGTGGGTGCCCGTGTGGCCGGTCACGGCCAGCGGGGCCGACAGGGGGCGGCCGGTCTCCACCGGGCCGTCGTAGGAGTTCGGCTCGTAGTTCTTGGCGTACCGGCCCTGGGAGTTGGTCGCCATGAAGCCGTCGCGGCCGTAGTTCTGCGCGGTCGTCGCCTTGGGGGCGTTCACCGGGAGCTGGGTGTGGTTGACGCCCAGGCGGTAGCGGTGGGCGTCCGCGTAGGCGAACAGACGGCCCTGGAGCATCTTGTCGGGGGACGGGCCGATGCCCGGCACGAAGTTGTTCGGGGAGAACGCCGCCTGCTCGACCTCGGCGAAGACGTTGTCCGGGTTGCGGTCGAGGACAAGTCGGCCCACGCGCTGCAGCGGGTAGTCCTTGTGCGGCCAGACCTTGGTGAGGTCGAAGGGGTTGAAGCGGTAGTCGGCCGCCTCGGCCGCCGGCATGATCTGGACGTAGACCGTCCAGGACGGGTGCACACCCCGCTCGATGGCCTGCAGCAGGTCCGTCTGGTGGGAGTTGGGGTCCTTTCCGGCGAGCTCGGCGCCCTGCTCGGCGGACAGGCAGCGGATTCCCTGGTTGGTCTTGAAGTGGTACTTGACGAAGAAGGCCTCGCCGTCGGCGTTCGTCCACTGGTAGGTGTGCGAGCCGTAGCCGTTCATGTGGCGGTACGACGCCGGGATGCCGCGGTCGCCCATCAGCCACGTCACCTGGTGCGTGGCCTCGGGGGCGTGCGCCCAGAAGTCCCAGACGTTGTCGGGCTCCTGGCGGCCGGTGAACGGGTCGCGCTTCTGGGAGTGGATGAAGTCGGGGAACTTGATCGGGTCCTTGATGAAGAACACCGGCGTGTTGTTCCCGACGAGGTCGTAATTGCCCTCCGCCGTATAGAACTTGACGGCGAAGCCGCGCGGGTCGCGGACCGCGTCCGCGCCGCCGAGGCTGTCGGCCACGGTCGAGAAGCGCAGGAAAACCTCGGTCCGCTTGCCCACCTCGCTCAGGAAGTCGGCGTGGGTGAAGCCGGTGACGTCATCGGTCACCTCGAAGTGGCCGTACGCGCCGGAACCCCGGGCGTGCACCACGCGCTCCGGGATGCGCTCGCGGTTGAAGCGCGCCAGCTTCTCCAGCAGGTGCTGGTCCTGGAGCAGGAGCGGGCCGCCGACGCCGGCGGAGGCGGAGTTCTGGTTGTCGGCGACCGGGGCGCCGGACTCGGTGGTGAGCACGCGCTTCGACATCGTGGACCTTCCGTGCGGGTGTCAGCGGAAAACTGTTTCCGCTTTGTGGAGCCTAGAAGTGGGGCGAGGGGACGTCAACAGTTTGTTGAAGTTGGATCAACGGTTTGTTGAAGGTGATTCCGGGCCGCGGCGCCGCCTGGGCGCGACAGGACAGGTGTCAGCGGCGCCGCGGCCCGGAAGTCTCGGAGGGTCGTCAGACCTGGGCGCCGGAGAGGCGCTCGACCGCACGCAGCAGCGCGGAGTGGTCCAGGCCGCCGTCGCCCTGCGCGCGCAGGGAGGCGACCAGCTGGGCGACCACGGCACCGACCGGAAGAGCGGCGCCGACGTTGCGGGCGGCGTCCGTGACGATGCCCATGTCCTTGTGGTGCAGGTCGATGCGGAAGCCGGGCTTGAAGTCGCGGTTGAGGAAGTTGTCCTTCTTCCGGGTCAGCACGGTGGAGCCTGCGAGGCCGCCGTTCAGGACGTCCAGCGCGGCCTGCAGGTCCACGCCCGACTTCTCCAGGAAGACCACGGCCTCGGCGCACGCCTGGATGTTCACGGCGACGATGAGCTGGTTGGCCGCCTTCACGGTCTGACCCGAGCCGTGCGGACCGCACAGCACGATGGTCTTGCCGAGCGCCTCGAAGATCGGCTTGGCCTGGTCGAAGTCGGCCTGGTCACCGCCGACCATGATCGACAGCACGGCCTCGATGGCGCCGGCCTCACCGCCGGACACGGGGGCGTCCAGGACGCGGATGCCCTTGTCCTTGGCGGCCTTCGCCAGGTCGACCGAGGTCTGCGGGGTGATCGAGGACATGTCGATCAGCAGGGCGCCGGACTTCGCGTTCTCCAGGATGCCGTCGGGGCCGTAGGAGATGGCCTCGACGTGGGGGGAGGCCGGGACCATCGTGATGACGACGTCGGCGTCCTTCACGGCCTCGGCGATCGAACCGGCCGCGGTGCCGCCCGCGGCGGCGAGGCGGTCCAGCTTGTCCTGCTCCAGGGTGAAGCCGGTGACCTGGTAACCCGCCTTGATCAGGTTCTCGGACATGGGGGAGCCCATGATGCCGAGGCCGATCCACGCAATCGCCGGGCGGGTCGGGCGGGAAGAGTTGGCAAGGTTGTCGCTCATGATGGGGGTGCCTTTCGGTAAGGGGGTCAGCGGGGCAGCCAGTCGAAGGCCTCGGCGCTCGGGCGGTCGCCCGGCTTGTACTCGAGGCCGACCCAGCCGTCGTAGCCCGCCTTCTTCAGCTGGTCGAGGAGGTCTTCGAGGGGCAGCGAGCCCGTGCCCGGCGCGCCACGGCCCGGGTTGTCGGCGATCTGGACGTGGCCGGTCTTCGCGGCGTACTCCTCGATCACCGCCGGCAGGTCCTCGCCGTTCATGGACAGGTGGTAGAGGTCCATGAGGAAGCGGGCGTTGCCCAGTCCCGTCGCCTCGTTGACCTTGTCGACGATCCCGACCGCGGCCGGGGCCGACACTAGCGGGTACAGCGGCGACTCGGGCTTGTTCAGGGCCTCGATCAGCAGGATCGCGCCGATCCGGTCGGCCGCCCGGGCGGCGAGGACCAGGTTCTCCAGCGCCAGAGCGTCCTGCTCGGCCGGGTCCACGCCCTCGACGCGGTTGCCGTACAGGGCGTTGAGCGCCGTGCAGCCGAGCGACTGGGCGAAGTCGGCGGCCACGTCGATGTTGGCGCGGAACCTCTCCGACTCCTCGCCCGGGACGGAAAGGGCGCCGCGGTCGGGGCCGGGCAGCTGACCGGCGTAGAAGTTCAGGCCGGTGAGCTGGACGCCGGCGTCCTCGATCGCCTTCTTGAGGGCGTCGAGCTCGGACTGCTCCGGGGTGGGGGAGTCGACCCAGGGCCACCACAGCTCGACCGCGGTGAAGCCGGCCGCGGCGGCGGCCGCGGGGCGCTCCAGGAGCGGGAGTTCCGTGAAGAGGATCGACAGGTTGACGTTGAAGCGCTGCTCTGCGAATCCCATGGGGGCCGGCGCTCCCTTCCGTTGTCGAGATTCCGTATTGCGGAAGTTGGTTTCTGCTTAATGGAAGATTGCCGTCGCGTGTCGGGGCTTGTCAAGAGGGGCCGTGCCGGTCACGGCGCTGCGTGCTGAGGAGGAAGCCTGTGGGTGAGCGACCGTTCTGGCCGGCCCCGGCGGGCCGGGCCCGCGTCGGATACAGTCGCTGCTGGGCGGACGACCCGGCTCCGCCGCCGTGAAAAGTGATCGGCCTGCGGTGCATCGTGGCCTGGTGCCGTCGATCGTGCCTCCCGTTGTGTCCCGATGCGCTCTTGGTGCGTCATCCGGGCTGTGCAGGTCAGAGGGGTATTGGGGGCAGCATGCGATTGCGAGTGGAGTTCACTACCGAACCCTTCGACCTCGACGAGGCACCCGCGCACGCGCTGGTCGCCCGTGAGGTCATCGAGGCGGCCGAGCTCGACGCCGTGGACGTCGGCCCGTTCGGCAACACGGCGGAGGGCGGTGCCGACGCCGTGCTCACCGCCCTGGACGCCCTGCTGCGCAAGACCCTGGAGGCCGGCGCCACCCGGATCTCCCTGCAGGTCAACGTGGTCGGGGAGGGCGAGCAGTGACCGGCACCGGCGAGGAGCCCTTCATCGCGGCCGTGAAGCCGCTGGTCGACGCCATGGGCGGCGAGATCATCCCGCCGGACGAGGCCGGCCCCGAGGACGTCGTGCTCTCCTGGGAGGGCGCCGACGTCGTCGCCGTACGCCTGCCCCAGCTCGCCGACTCCCTCGATCACATCCTGGCCGCCATGGAGCGCCGCAAGGGCAAGCCGCTGGCGGACCTGGACCGCAAGGCCAAGCAGGAGGTCGTGCGGATACTCGAGGCGCGCGGCGCCTTCTCCGTGCGGCACGGCGTGGAGACCGTGGCGAGCGCGCTCGGGGTGAGCCGCTTCACGGTCTACAACTACCTCAACCGGGACAAGAACGCCTGAGGGAACCGGCCCCTGGACGCCGGGGCGACCTGCTCGGTTTCGTTACCGCGAATTTTCAACAAAGTGTTGACGTCTCGTCGTCGTAGGGCGTTAGCTATCGGCACGCCCGTTCAGTACGAAGGCCGCCCTTCGCGGCCACGGAGGCTCCCGTGACGTCGTATTCCACGCCCCCGGGCCTGGCCCGGTTCAACGCCCTGGAGGAGCACGCGGCCCACGCCGCTCTCCATGAGGCGTGCGCCTCCACGGCGTGGGTGAAGCGGCTGCTCGCCGCCCGCCCCTATGCCACCGCCGACGACCTCTACGCCGCCAGTGACGCCGCCATGGCCGAGCTGACCGCCGAGGACCTGGCCGAGGCCATGGCCGGGCACCCGCCGATCGGCCGCCCCAAGCCGGGCGACCCGACCTCGGCCCGGGAGCAGCGCGGCATGGCCGGCGCCTCCGAGGAGCTCAAGGCGGAGATGCTCGAACTCAACCTGGCCTACCAGGACCGGTTCGGCCATGTCTTCCTGATCTGCGCCACCGGCCGGACCGGCGAGCAGATGCGCGACGCGGTCAAGGAACGGATCGGCAACTCGCCGGAGCAGGAGCGGGAGATCGTCCGCACCGAGCTGGGCAAGATCAACCGTATCCGGCTCGCCCGCATCGTCGAAGAGGAAGCCTGACCTCATGAGCACCAGCACCACCGCCTCCGTGTCCACGCACATCCTGGACACCAGCGTCGGCCGCCCCGCCGAGGGCGTCGCCGTACAGCTCGCGGCCCGTAGCGGCCGGGACGCTGAATGGCGGGCGCTCGGCGGTTCCGCGACCGACGCGGACGGGCGGTGCAAGGACCTCCCGGCGCTGCCGGAGGGGACCACCCACGTACGGCTCGACTTCGCGGTGGAGCCGTACTTCGAGAAGAAGCAAGCCGATGCGCAGCAGGACGCCCCCGCGAATCGGGACAGCGGTGCCGTGTTCTTCCCCGAGGTGGCGATCACCTTCGCCGTGAAGCCCGGGGAGCACTACCACGTACCGCTGCTGCTCAACCCGTTCGGCTACTCCGTATACCGAGGGAGCTAGCAGACACATGCCCACGATCCTGGGACAGAACCAGTACGGCAAGGCCGAGAACCGAGTCGTAAAGATCACGCGGGACGGCGCCACCCACCACATCAAGGACCTGAACGTCTCGGTCGCCCTCTCCGGCGACATGGACGAGGTCCACTACTCCGGCTCCAACGCCAACGTCCTGCCGACCGACACCACCAAGAACACGGTGTACGCGTTCGCCAAGGAGTACGGCATCGAGTCCGCCGAGCAGTTCGGCATCCACCTGGCCCGGCACTTCGTGACCAGCCAGGAGCCGATCAAGATCGCCCGGATCCGCATCGAGGAGTACGCCTGGGAGCGGATCGAGGCCTCCGACGCCAACTCGCAGTTCATCGGCTCCGACGAGGTCAAGCACTCCTTCGTCCGCAAGGGTCAGGAGACCCGCCTCACCCAGATCACGTACGACGGTGAGAAGTGGGAGGTCGTATCCGGCCTCAAGGACCTCGTCGTGATGAACTCGACCAACTCCGAGTTCTGGGGCTACGTCAAGGACAGGTACACGACGCTGAAGGAGGCGTACGACCGCATCCTGGCCACCCAGGTCTCCGGCCGCTGGCGCTTCAACTGGACCGACGACGAGCAGCGGATGCCCAACTGGGAGAAGTCCTACGAGCAGACCAAGAAGCACATGCTCCAGGCCTTCGCCGAGACCTACTCGCTGTCTCTGCAGCAGACGCTGTACCAGATGGGCGCGCGCATCATCAACAACCGCAGTGAGATCGACGAGGTGCGCTTCTCCCTCCCGAACAAGCACCACTTCCTGGTGGACCTGGAGCCGTTCGGGCTGAAGAACGACAACGAGGTGTACTTCGCCGCCGACCGCCCCTACGGCCTGATCGAGGCCACCATCCTTCGGGACGGCTGCGAGGCGAGGATCCCGGTGGACCTCACCAACCTGTAAGTCGGTAACTCCATCTCGGCACCCGCGGCCGGTGAGGCCCCGCCTGACCGGCCGCGGTACTCAAATCTCCCAGGGTCCTGCCGTGCCCTCTCCACATCAGCGCAAAGGACGAATCATGGCAGCAGCCCAGCGCGTCGTCATCGAGAGCTGTTCGATCGCGACGGTGGACGCGCACGACACCGAGTACGCCACGGGCCACATCGTCATCGCGGACAACCGCATCGAGTCGCTCGGCACGGGCAGGGCCCCCGAGGGCCTGGAGAACGTCGTCCGCCGCATCGACGCCACCGGGCACCTGGTGACCCCCGGCCTGATCAACACGCACCACCACTTCTACCAGTGGATCACCCGCGGCCTGGCCACGGACCACAACCTCTTCAACTGGCTCGTCGCCCTCTACCCGACCTGGGCGCGCATCGACGAGCAGATGGTGCGCTCCGCCGCGCAGGGCTCACTGGCGATGATGGCCCGCGGTGGTGTCACCACCGCCATGGACCACCACTACGTGTACCCGAAGGGCTCCGGCGACCTGTCCGGCGCGATCATCGGCGCCGCCCGCGACATGGGTGTCCGCTTCACCCTCGCCCGTGGCTCCATGGACCGCAGCGAGAAGGACGGCGGGCTGCCGCCGGACTTCGCCGTCGAGATCCTCGAAGGCGCCCTGGCCGCGACGGAGGAGACCGTCGAGCGGTACCACGACGCCTCCTTCGACGCGATGACCCAGGTCGCCGTCGCCCCCTGCTCCCCCTTCTCCATCTCCACCGAACTCCTCAAGCAGGGCGCCGAGCTCGCCCGCCGCCTCGGCGTGCGCATGCACACCCATGGCTCGGAGACCGTGGAGGAGGAGAAGTTCTGCCACGAGCTGTTCGGCATGGGACCGACCGACTACTTCGAGTCCACCGGCTGGCTCGGCGAGGACGTGTGGATGGCGCACTGCGTCCACATGAACGACTCCGACATCGCCGCCTTCGCCCGTACGAAGACGGGTGTCGCCCACTGTCCTTCGTCCAACGCCCGTCTGGCCGCCGGTATCGCCCGCGTTCCCGACATGCTGGCGGCCGGCGTCCCCGTCGGCCTCGGCGTCGACGGGACGGCATCCAACGAGTCCGGCGAACTGCACACCGAACTGCGCAACGCCCTCCTCATCAACCGCCTCGGCGCCCACCGCGAGGCCGCCCTGAACGCCCGGCAGGCGCTGCGTCTCGGCACGTTCGGCGGTGCCCAGGTCCTCGGCCGGGCGAGCGAGATCGGCTCCCTCGAGCCGGGCAAGCTGGCCGACCTGGTGCTGTGGAAGCTGGACACCCTCGCCCACGCCTCCATCGCCGACCCGGTGACCGCGCTGGTCTTCGGTGCCGCGGCGCCGGTCACGGCGTCGTTCGTGAACGGCCGCCAGATCGTCGAGGACGGGCGACTGCTCACGGCCGACGAGGACGCGATCGCCCGCTCGACGCGGGAGGAAGCACAGCGGCTCGCGCGGATCTCGACGCAAGCCTGATCACCGTACTGAATCGCCTTGCCCAGTACGGCACTTGATCTCCGGCCGGGAGGGACGGCTCCCGGCCGGCAGCCGTGGACCCGAGCGGGGTCCATGGCGGCCGTCTCCGGGGCGTGTGCCCGATGCGCGCGCCCCGGATCGGTCTCCGTTTCCCCCAGAACGGGCCCGTCCCCGGTCCCTCCCCCAAGCTCTCGGCTTCGCTCGAGCAGGGAGGTACCCCATGACCGCCAGCACCACCTCCTTGAACCCCGCGTCAGAGTCGACGTGTAGCCGCCCGGAGGAGAGCCGCAGTGTCCGCTCAGCCCGCTTCGACCCACCCCGTCGACGAGAAACTCCCCGTCCTGAAAATGGCGACCACCGGCCTGCAGCACGTGGCCGCCATGTACGCCGGAGTCGTCGCCCCACCCCTGATAGTCGGCGCGGCCATAGGCCTGACCGCCACCGACCTGACCTTCCTCACCGGCGCCTGCCTGTTCACCGCGGGCCTCGCCACCTTCCTCCAGACCCTCGGCTTCTGGAAGATCGGCGCCCGGCTGCCGTTCGTCAACGGCGTCACCTTCGCCGGCGTCGCCCCGATGACCGCCGTCGTCGCCTCCACCGAGGACAAGTCCGACGCGCTGCCGATCATCTTCGGCGCGGTCATCGTGGCCGGCCTGCTGGGATTCCTGGCCGCCCCCTTCTTCAGCAAGGCGGTGCGCTTCTTCCCGCCGGTGGTCACGGGTACGGTCATCACCCTCATCGGCATCTCGCTGTTGCCCGTCGCCTTCGGCTGGGCGCAAGGTCCCAATCCGGCCGCGGACGACTACGGTTCGGCCACGAACCTGGGACTGGCGGCCGGAACCCTGCTGATCGTGCTGCTGCTGCGCCGCTTCACGCGCGGCTTCGTCAAGCAGATCGCCGTCCTGCTCGGCCTGGTCGTCGGCACGCTGATCGCCATCCCGTTCGGTGTCACCGACTTCGGCCCGGTGGCCGACGCGGACGTCATCGGCTTCCCGACCCCGTTCCACTTCGGCGCCCCGCAGTTCCAGCTCGCCGCGATCATCTCGCTGTGCGTGGTGATGGTGGTGTCGATGACCGAGTCGACCGCCGACATGCTGGCACTGGGTGAGATCGTCGAGCGCCCGGCCGACGAGAAGACCATCGCGGCGGGCCTGCGCGCCGACACCCTCGGCTCGGCGATCAGCCCCCTCTTCAACGGCTTCATGTGCAGTGCCTTCGCGCAGAACATCGGCCTGGTGGCGATGACGAAGATCCGCAGCCGGTACGTCGTCGCCGTGGGCGGCGGGTTCCTGGTGCTGATGGGCCTGTGCCCGATGGCCGCGTCGCTCATCGCGGTCGTACCGCGCCCGGTGCTCGGCGGCGCGGGCGTGGTCCTCTTCGGTTCGGTGGCCGCCAGCGGCATCCAGACGCTCGTCCGGGCCGGCCTGGAGAAGGACAACAACGTCCTGATCGTCGCCGTCTCGCTGGCCGTCGGCATCGTCCCGATCACGGCGCCGGAGTTCTACCACGCCTTCCCGGAGACGGCGCGGATCGTGCTGGACTCGGGCATCTCGACGGGCTGTGTGGCGGCGGTGGCGCTGAACCTCGTCTTCAACCACCTGGGCAAGGGGCGGGAGGCCGACGAGGTCACGGCCCCGATGGAGCCGGTGACCACCACGCCGTGAGGCCGGCGATCAGCCGCGCGGCAAAGCACGTTCGCCCTGGCCGGACTCCGCGAGTCCTGCCAGGGCGAACGCGTGTCGCTGTGCCGGGTCAGCGGATGCGGCTGTGCCGGGTCAGCGGGTGTAGGTGACCCGGTGCTCCTTCAGGGACCCGCAGTTGGAGCCCGTGACCTGCACGTACACGTTGTTGATCTGGCCGCCCCAGTCCACGCAGTGCCCCTTGCCGTACACGTAGGTCGGCCCGGCGTACGACGTGTAGCGCCCGTAGTCCTCGTCGTACTCCTCGGTGTCCGGGATGTACAGCCACGCGGCCATGTCCATGGCCGTGCCCGGGTTGTTGCGGATGGTCGCCACGCAGTTCCGGCCGTTGGCGGCGTTGTACGTCAGGTAGACGGTGCCCAGTGAGCCGACGGGCGCGGAGTTGACGGTCTTGTAGCCGCTGCCGCAGACCTTCTGCGCAGTGGTGTTGGGCGCCGCGGAGGCGGGTGCCGTCAGGGCGGCCGTGGTCCCCACCGTCAGAGCCGCTAACGCGGCGGCGGGCAGCACAGATCGGGTGAATCGCATATTTCCCCCTGGTAACCATTGGAGGTGGTTGCTCCTGCATGGTGTGACCCGCGGGGCATGCGAATGGTTGTGCTCACCCGTGCCGTGCCCGTGACTAGAACCCGAACAGGCTCGGGTCCGTGGCCAGTTCCTTGAAGTAGTCCTGCGGGTTGGCCACCATCCTGCGCTCCTTGAGGTCCATCAGGCCGCCCACCGCCGTGAGTTCGGCCGCCACCGTGCCGTCCGCCTTGCGCATGGTCTGGTGGATGCGGAAGATCTTGCCGCCCGACCACTCGAAGGCGCAGGTCACGTCGACCTCGTCACCGGCGAGGAGCTCCCGTTTGTAGCGGATGGTCGTCTCCAGCGCGACCGGACCGACCCCCTTGCCTATGAGCCCGGTCTGGGTGATGCCCGCGGCGCGGAGCAGCGACCATCGCGCGTGCTCCGCATAGTTGATGTAAACGCTCTGGTTGACGTGCCCCTGTACATCCGTCTCGTAGCCGCGCACGGTGATCCGGACGGAGAACGGCTCGCTCACTGTTTCCCCTTCTCATGCTCGATGCCCTGTGCACCGATCCTGGCATGCCGGTCATGCCCGGCGCGGGGACGCCAGCAGATAGCGCGCTCTGGTGCGGGGCTCGGTGTGCTCGCCGACCTGCCAGCCCGCCTCCTCCAGTGTGGCCGCGCAGGCTCGCAGACGCGCGCCGTCCGGCTCGTACACGGCCACGGCCTCCGGCTGCGGGGTGGCCCGCACCCGGTACCCCTCCTCGGAGTCCCGCTCGGCCGGCGCGTGCCCGGCGGCCTCCAGGGCCAGCGCGGCGGCCCGCACCAGATGCGTACGCTCCCAGGCGCACGGCCGGTCCACGGCCCCGTCCGGGTTGGTCATCCGGCGCAGCTCCAGCAGCCCCTGCCAGGCGCTGTGCACCTCCCGGACGCGGGCCGGTCCCGTCCTCGGCGCGTCCTCCTCGCCGCCGATCCGCGCGGCGAACACCCTGCCGGCCGCTGCAGCCGTGGGCTCCGCGGGCGCCGCCGGCTCCGCCTCCTCCCGTATCCGATGCCCCGCCGGCGTCAGAAAGTGATCGTGCGGCGGCCGCGGGTGCCGGAAGGCCAGCCCCCGCTTCACCAGCGCCGCGAGCTGCGCCTCCGTACCTCTGATCCGCCCGGTCACGGGATCGGCGGCGTCGATGACACGCCGCTGGGCCGCGGTCGGTGGTTTCGTCACGGCGTGCTCCTCCCCAGGCGTTCGGCCGGGCCGCCGCACCCTTCGCGCAGGCACGGCCCCATCTGCCCGGAAGGCTACGACCCGGGTCTGACATTCCACCCGGCGACCACCGGCCGCCCGTGCTCCGTGCCCAGCCGGCACACCGTCCCCGTGCCCAGCTGGAACAGCGCCCCCCGCGCGGCCGGCAGCCCGAGCCGCCGGGCCGTGAGGACCCGCAGGAAGTGCCCGTGCGCCACCAGCACCACGCACCCCTCGTTGTTGGCGAACGCCGCGTCCACCTTGGCCAGCATCCGGTCCGCGCGCTCCCCGACCTGCTGCGGGCTCTCCCCGGGATGGTCGGGCGGCCCGGGCGCGACCCCGTCCGTGAACAGGAACCACCCCGGCCGCTCGCGCTGGATCTCGACGGTCGTGATCCCCTCGTACCCGCCGTAGTCCCACTCGCGCAGATCCGTGTCGACCCGCACGTCGTGCAGCCCGATCAGCTCGGCGGTCTCCCGGGCCCGCTGCGCCGGGCTGACGAAGGCGGCCCCGATCCGGTGCGACCGGATCAACGGCACCAGCCGCCGCGCCTCCTCCCGCCCGCGCTCGGTGAGAGGCACGTCCGTCCACCCCGTGTGCCGCCCGGACCGCGACCACTCGGTCTCACCGTGCCGGACGAGAAACAGATCAGCCACGCGCGCACCCTTCCCGCTCGCCTTCCCGGCACCGTGCCACAGGGTGCGACGGCCCGCAGGACGGGCTGGTCCGGACGGCTGTTCCCACGGGCGGACGGCGCATCTAGCGGATGCCTCGGCGCTCGTCAAGTGACGAACAGCCGGGGCTGGAGCGCCTCCCCGGTCGCGGGGGAGCGTGGCAGTCGAACGCCCGCCCCGGCCACCCGAACCAAGCAGGTCTCCCATGAATGACATCGCCATCGTCGGACTCGGCTGTCGCTTCCCCGGCGCCCGGGACAGCCAGGCGTACTGGAAGCTCCTCCACAGCGCGGAGCGCCAGTTCGCCCCGGTGCCCGCGGACCGCTGGAACCACGCCACGTTCCACGCCCCCGCCGACCGGTCCGACGGCGACAGCGCCTACACCGACCGGGTCGCCTTCCTGGACGAAGTGGACCGCTTCGCCGCCCTGCACTACGGCATGCCGCCCCGCCGCGTCGAGGCCATGGACCCGCAGCACCGGCTGATGCTCGACGTGACCCGCGAGGCACTCGACGACGCGGGGATGGGCCGGGGCGGCTTCGACCGGGAGAACACCGGCGTCTTCTTCGGTCTGTCGGTGTCCGACTACAAGGAGCTCATGACGGCCCGCCTGCGGGCGATCGCCCTCGCCGACGGGTCGCTCGGCGGCACGGCCGACCCCGGCCTCCTGCGGGCCCTGCGGGACCATGCCACCGAGCAGCTCAGTCCCCTCCAGGCCTTCGCCCTGCCGGGGAGCCTGCTCAACATGGCGCCGGCCGCCGTGAGCCGGCACTTCGACCTCGGCGGCCCCAGCTTCGCCGTCGACGCCGCCTGCTCCAGCTCCCTGATCGCCCTCGACCAGGCGGTGCTCCAGCTGCGCCGGGGGACCTGTGCGATGGCCGTGGTCGGCGGTGTCTACCTCAGCCTCACCCCGGACAGCCTCGTGGGCTTCTCCCGCCTGGGCGCCCTGTCGGCCAGCGGGGTGTGCCGGCCCTTCGACGAGCGGGCCGACGGCTTCGTCCTCGGTGAAGGCGCCGGCGCCGTCGTCGTACGGCCGCTGCGGGACGCGCTCGCCGCCGGTGACCGGGTCTACGCCGTCATCAAGGGCATCGGCTCGGCGAACGACGGTGCCGCCCCCGGACCCCTGGTGCCCACCGCCGAAGGCCAGCTGCGGGCCATGCGCCGCGCCTTCGCCGACGCGGGCCTGCCGCCCTCCGCCGTGGGCTTCATCGAGGCCCACGGCACGGCCACCTCCGTCGGCGACCGAGTGGAGGTGGAAGCGCTGCGCCGGCTGCGGACCGAGCACGCGGACGGGGACCTGGGCCCGTGCCACCTTTCCTCCGCCAAGGCCCTCATCGGGCACGCGCTGTCCGCGGCGGGCATCGCCGGGTTGATCAAGACAGCCCTGGTCGTGCATCACCGTACGGTCGTTCCGCAGCCCGACTTCGCCCCCCGTCCGGATCTCGGGCTGGACGCCGCCGGCCTGCGCATCGCCGACACCCCCCGGCCGTGGCCGGACGGCGACGCCCCGCGGTGTGCGGCCGTGAGTTCGTTCGGCTTCGGCGGTACCAACGTCCACGTGGTCCTCCAGGAGGCGCCGGCCCCGGCCGCAGCAGGAGTGCCGGTCCGCCCCGCCTCCGTGGCCGAGCCCCACCTCGCCCTGATCTCGGCGGGCGGGCGGGAGTCGCTCCTGGAGCACACCGGGGCGTTGCTCGACGCCCTGGAGCACACGCCGACGCCGTCGATGGCGGAGCTGGCCCACACCCTGGGCGGGCGCGAGCCGCTGCCGAGCCGCCTCGCGATCGTGGCCGCCGACGCGGATCAGTTCACCGAGCGGCTGCGGCGCGCCCGTCGGCAGCTGGCCGACGGCGCCCGGGGCGATCTCGGCGACGGTGCCTTCGCCGCCGACGCTCCGCTGCCGCCCGCCGAGCGGCGGATCGCCTTCGTCTTCCCCGGCCAGGGCAGCCAGCGGCCGGGCCTGATGCGCGACCTCCACCAGCGGTTCCCCGAGTTCCGGCAGGCCGTCGGCAGCCTGGGCGAGGTGGCCCGGCAGGTCGCCGGCGTGGACGTCGCCGGTCTGCTGTACGGCGGGACGGACGACGCGGCCGACGCGCGGCTGGAGCTCAGGCGACGGCTGGCCGGGACGGAGGTGTGCCAGCCCCTGCTGGGCACCGTGCAGATCGCCGCCACCCGGCTGCTGGCCGCGTGCGGCGTCGTCCCCGGCCTCGTACTGGGCCACAGCGTCGGGGAGTTCGCGGCGGCCGCGGCCGCCGGCTTCCTCAGCGACACCGAGACCGTACGGCTGCTGGCCCACCGCGGCGCGGTGCTGCGGGAGGCGGAGGCCGAGCCGCACGGCGGGATGCTCGCCGTGCAGGCCGACGAGGAGACCTGCCGTGAGCTCGTACGGGGCATCGACGACGTATGGCTCGCGTGCTTCAACCAGCCGCGGCAGATCGTGGTCAGCGGCGCTGAGGAGGGGCTCGGCGCGCTGCGAAGCGCCTGCTCGAAGGCCGGCGTCGTGACGTCCGCGCTCGATGTGTCGCACGCCTTTCACTCCCCGCGGCTGGCGCGGGCCGACGACGCCATGCGCGCGGACCTCGAACGGCGTCCCCTCACCCCTCCCCGCCTGCCGTTCGTCTCGGCGGTCAGCGGGACGGTGTGCGAGGAGCCCGAGCGGCTGCGTGAGCTGTGGGCACGTCATGCGTCCGCGCCGGTCCGTTTCGGTGACGCGGTGCGCAGCGCCTACGACGCGGGTGCCCGCGTCTTCCTCCAGGTGGCGGGCGGCGGTTCGCTGCTCACCTCCGTCCGCCGCAACCTCGCCGAGCGGGGCGACGTCCACGTGGTCCGCGCCGACGGCACGGCGCCGGACGACACGTACGGGTTCCTGCGGGCCCTCGCCCGGCTCGCGGTCCTGGGCGTCCCGGTCGACCCCCGGGCCCTGGTGCGCGAGCGGGAGCGCCGGCTGCTGGACCTGCCGGTGGCCCGGCTGGAGGCGCGGCCCTACTGGGTGCCGCGACCCGCGCGTGACGGGGCTCGCCGCGCCGCGCCCGTTGCGACACCGGCCGCCGACCCGGCCGACGAGCACCCGGCGAACAGGGAGAACCAGGTGACGAAGGAGAACCCGATGTACGAACTGCTCGACCTCATCCAGCAGCAGGTGTCGGCCCTCAGGCGACTCAGCGACACGCTGCCCGCCGTGGACACCCCTCGCCCCGAAGCCGCGGACGCGGTCCCGGCCGACGTCGCTCCCGCAAGCTCCTCCCGGCCGTGCGCACCGCCCGGTGCCGGATCCCCTGCCGAGGCCGAGGAGGCGGTGTTCGCCGAGGCCGAGGAGGCGGTGTTCGAACAGGTGGCCCGCATCAGCGCTTTCCCCGTGGAACACCTGCGCAGCGACCACATGCTGGTCGAGGATCTCGGATTCGACTCGCTGATGCTGACCGACCTGTTCGCGTCGCTCCGACGCCGGTGGCCGTTCCTGAGGATCGACGAGAACAGTGCCCGGGCGACCGTCGGAGGCATCACGGCGATGATCACGGCCACTGCCGGGACGGCGGAACCGGCCGCCACACCGCCCACCGCTCCGCCTGTCGCCCCGCTCCCCACCGCGCCCACCGCCGCGTGCCCCGCACATCCCGAGGTGCAGACGCGTATCGAGAGCTTCCCGGAGGTCACCGCACACCGCGAGCGGTTGGCCACACTGGGCCGACTCCGGTTGCCCAACCCCTACTTCCTCGTCCACGAGGGAGGGATGACGGACCGGACGGTCGTCGACGGCCGTGAACTCGTCTCCTTCTCCGGCTACAACTACCTGGGGCTGGCGACGCACCCCCGGGTGAGCGAGGCGGTCGGGGAAGCCGTCGAACGGTACGGCACGTCGGCGTCCGCCAGCCGGCTGCTGTCCGGGAGCCGTCCGCTCCATGTGCGGCTCGAGGAGGAACTCGCCCGCACACTCGGCACGGAGGACGCGATCACCATGGTGAGCGGACACGCCACCAACGTCACCGTGATCGGGCATCTCGTCGGGCCGGGCGATCTGATCGTCCACGACGCGCTCGCCCACGACAGCGTCCTGCAGGGCTGCCGGCTCTCCGGCGCCACCCGGCGTCCCTTCCCGCACAACGACGCGGGCGCCCTGGACGCCCTGCTCACCCGGGTGCGCCACCAGTACCGGCGGGTGCTCGTCGTGGTCGAGGGCGTGTACAGCATGGACGGCGACATCGCGGTCCTTCCGGACCTCATCGAGGTCAAGCGCCGGCACGGTGCGCTGCTGATGGTGGACGAGGCACACAGCATCGGGGTGCTGGGAGCCACCGGGCGCGGCGTGGGCGAGTACTTCGACGTCGAGCGGCAGGACGTCGACCTGTGGATGGGCACCCTGTCCAAGGCGCTGGCCGGGTGCGGCGGTTATGTCGCCGCGAACCGCGCCGTCGTCGAGTACCTCCGGTACACCGCGCCGGGCTTCGTCTACAGCGCGGGCATGACCCCCGCGAACACGGCCGCCTCGCTGGCCGCGCTGCGGCTGATGCGGGCCGAGCCCGAGCGGCTCGCGCGGCTGCGGGAGAACTCCGCGCTGTTCGTGCGCCTGGCCCGCGAGGCGGGGATCGACACCGGGCACAGCCACGACACACCGATCGTTCCGTGCGTCGTCGGGGATTCGGCGCGCACGCTGTGGCTGGCCCGTGAGCTCTTCCGGCGGGGCGTCAGCGTCAACCCGATCCTGCACCCGGCGGTCCCCGAGGAGCTGTCCCGGCTGCGGTTCTTCGTGACGTGCGACCACACGCCCGACCAGATCCGGTTCACGGTGGCGGCGTTGGCGGAGCAGTTGCGGGACGCCGGGGTCGCGGCCGCCGCGTGACCCCGGTCCCGGACATCATGCGGGCGCGGCCCTGGTCACCCGACGGTGACGGGCCGCGCCGCGCCGCGCTATTGGCGGTACCCGCTCAGGAACCGCCCGATCCGCCCGATGGCCGCCTCCAGGTCCTCGGCGTACGGCAGGGTCAGGATCCGGAAGTGGTCGGGGGTCGGCCAGTTGAAGCCCGTGCCCTGGACCACCTGGATCTTCTCCCGCAGCAGCAGGTCCAGGACGAACTTCTCGTCGTCGTGGATCCTGTGGACCTTGGGGTCGAGACGAGGGAAGGCGTACAGCGCGCCCTTCGGCTTCACGCACGAGACGCCGGGGATCTCGTTGAGCTTCTCCCAGGCCACGGTGCGCTGTTCGTGCAGGCGGCCCCCGGGGTTGGTCAGCTCCCGGATCGACTGGCGGCCACCGAGCGCGGCCTGGATGGCGTACTGCGCGGGCGCGTTGGCGCACAGCCGCATGGAGGCCAGCATGGTCAGGCCCTCCAGGTAGTCCCTGGCGTGCTGCTTCGGTCCGGTGACGACCAGCCAGCCGGAGCGGAAGCCCGCCACGCGGTACGTCTTCGACAGGCCGCAGAAGGTGAGGACCACCAGGTCGGGGGCGAGGGCGGCGGCCGAGTGGTGCACGGCGTCGTCGTAGAGGATCTGGTCGTAGATCTCGTCGGCGAACACCATGAGGCCGTGGCGGCGGGCGAGGTCGAGGATGCCTTCGACGATCTCCTTGGGGTAGACCGCGCCCGTGGGGTTGTTGGGGTTGATGATGACCACGGCCTTGGTGCGGTCCGTGATCTTCGAGGCCATGTCGTCCAGGTCCGGGTACCACTCGGCCTGCTCGTCGCAGAGGTAGTGCACCGCCTTGCCGCCGGCCAGGGTCGTCACCGCCGTCCAGAGCGGGAAGTCCGGGGCGGGGATGAGGATCTCGTCGCCGTCCTCGACCAGTGCCTGTACGGCCATGGAGACCAGCTCGGACACGCCGTTGCCGAGGAAGACGTCGTCGACGCCGACCTCCAGGCCGAGCGTCTGGTAGCGCTGGGCCACGGCACGGCGGGCGGAGAGGACGCCGCGCGAGTCGGTGTAGCCGTGCGCCTGGGGCAGCATCCGGATCATGTCCTGGAGGATCTCCTCCGGCGCCTCGAAGCCGAAGAGCGCGGGGTTGCCGGTGTTCAGGCGCAGCACGCTGTGGCCCGCCTTCTCCAGCGCGTCGGCGTGCTCGATGACCGGGCCGCGGATCTCGTAGCAGACCTCGCTGAGCTTGTTCGACTGCCGGAACTCCATGCGCGCTCGCCCCTCCGGTTTCGTGTGTTGCTTGGTTTTACCAAGTTCGGGCTTGGAAAGTCCAACAACTTGTCTAGACTGCGTCGCATGTCACCTCGCCGAAGCTACGACCAGTACTGTTCCGCCGCCCGTGCGCTCGACGTCGTCGGCGACCGCTGGACCCTGCTGATCGTCCGGGAGCTGCTGGCCGGCCCGCGGCGCTACACCGACCTGCACGCCGACCTGCCGGGCGTCAGCACCGACGTACTCGCCTCGCGGCTGAAGGACATGGAGCGGGACGGCATCAGCACGCGGCGCCGGCTGCCGCCGCCCGGAGCGGCGTACGTGTACGAACTCACCGGTCGGGGGCGGGAGTTGCTGCCCGTGCTGCAGGCGCTGGGGGAGTGGGGGCAGGCCGAGCTCGGTGAGCGGCGGCCGACCGACGCGGTGCGCGCGCACTGGTTCGCACTGCCTCTGCTGCGGGCGTTGGAGGGGGTCGGCGTCGTCGAAGTGCGCCTGGAGGAGGGGGAGTTCCACTTGTACGTCGGGGCCGAGGACGGGCCGGTCTACGGGGACGGTCCCGCTCCGGGTGAGCCCGATGCGCGGCTGGTGCTGGACTCCGGGACCTGCGAGGCGGTCGCGCGGGGGGAGTCGAGCGTGGCCGACGCGGTACGGAACGGTCGTATCGAGGTGAGCGGGGACGGGACCCTGGCCAAGGCGCTGCTCGACACCTGAGCGGCGAAAGGCCCGCCGTAAGGTTGAGTACGGCGGGCCATTTGATGAACCGTCAGGCGCTCGGCGGCACCCGAGACGGCCGGCCCGCACCACGTGTCAGCGCGTATCCGCCGACGCCCGCGAGCGCGGCCAGCGCGCCGCCGATCGCCGTCCACACCCATCGGTCGGACCACCACCCGGACGCCCAGCCGCCGCTGGGCTCGAGGCTCGCCAGCAGTTGGTCCTTGGTGTACTCGTCCTCGCCGCTCTGGGATATGGCGCCGGCCCCCGGCACCAGCGGATGTGCCAGCGAGCCGTCGACCGCCGCCGCCCCGCCGATGTCCTCGGAATCGACCCGGACCTCGGCGTCGACCGGCAGTCCGAGGTCGGAGGTGGGCGGGTCCAGGACCGTCAGCCGGATGTAGTACGTCCCCGGCAGCGGGTCCTCGGCCCACGGCTCCGACCACGCCCGCACGGTGCGCAGCACGCAGGTCAGGTCCACGGAGGCGGCGTCCGCTCCGGCGGTGCGCGTCTGGGCGCCGTACTGGCAGGCCTGGCGGCGCCGCAGTCCGTCGTACACGTCGATCTGCCAGGTCTGGGCCGCGTGCGTGTCCGGCAGCTTCACCGTCGCCTTCACGGTCGGGCGCTGTCCGGCGTCCGCGGGGAACGACCAGTACAGATAGTCGCCCGTGGAGGCGCCCGCGATGGCCGTCTGCCCCTGCTCGATCTCGGTCGCCGTACGGAAGGAGGTGCCCGCCTCGGTCGGCGCGCCGCCGTCCTCCGTCGCGCTCGGCGACGGCGAGGAGTCGGCGACCGCCGGAGCGGCCGCGAGGCCGAGCATCAGCGCGGCCGCGCTCAACACACGTGTGATCCGCATCAGTTGGTCCTCCAGACCGCGACCCGCCAGCGTGACACCCAGCCCCACACGAGACCGGCGAGGAAGCCGGTGAGGATCAGCGCGCCCAGCAGCCACCAGCCGCGCCCGAGGCCGAAGGAGGCCACGTCGCTCGACCCGCTGGGCCCGCCCACGACGTCGATGGTCAGTTCGAGCGGCAGACCGGGCGTCGTCTGCACACCACCGGCCGGTGCGAAGGAGTGGGTGACCTGGAGGCACACGCTCTCGGGCGGCAGTGCGCCGTCACCGCTCTCCAGCTTCTCCCTCGGGTAGCGCAGCCCGGTCGAGACCACATCGGTACGGCCGTTGCCCGCCGCCTCGCCGCGCACGATCTCCCGCCCCTTCTCGGTCACCGCCCGCAGCAGCAGCCCGTACGAGGGGTTCACGGCGCGGTCCGCCGAGACGCTCACCGAGGCGCGCAGCTCATAGCCGTCCGGGACGTCCACGCGGTACCAGCGCTGCTGCCCGAACTCCTCCCGGTCGGTGTACAGGCCGGATTCGAGCTTGGGCGCCTTCGCGCACCGGTCCGCGCCCGTCGTCGCGACCGGCGTCACCACCGGATCGGCCGCCCGGTCCACCAACTGGTTGACTTTGTCGGCGAGTTCCTCGGTGTGCTCGACCGAGGTGAACGTGCCGCCGGTCGCCTCGGCGATGCAGCTCAGCTGCTGCCGCATCTTGGTGTTGGGGACCAGGCCGAGCGTGTCGATGGTCAGGCCGATGCCCTTCGCGGCGATCTCCCGTGCCACCTCGCACGGGTCGAGCGGGGCGCAGGTGTCCTCGCCGTCGCTGATCAGCACGATGCGCTTGGAGCCCTCGCCGCCCTCCAGGTCGTCGGCGGCCTTCAGCAGCGCGGGGCCGATCGGCGTCCAGCCGGTGGGCGTCAGGGTCGCGACCGCCGTCTTGGCCTCGGTGCGGTCCAGCGGGCCGACCGGGTAGAGCTGCGCGGTGTCCTTGCAGCCCGTCCTGCGGTCGTCGCCCGGGTAGTCGGCGCCCAGCGTGCGGATGCCGAGCTGGACCTCCTCGGGCGTCGCGTCCAGCACCTCGTTGAAGGCCTGCTTCGCCGCGGCCATCCGCGACTGGCCGTCGATGTCCCGCGCCCGCATCGAGCCGCTCACGTCGAGGACGAGATCGACCTTGGGCGCGGTCGCGCTGGTCTCGTCGGCAACCGCCCCGGCCGGGAACGCCATCCCGGCCGCGAGCGCGGCGAGCAGGGCGCAGGCCCCGGTCGCCAGCCGTGTTCTTGTGATCATCGGCGGATCTTATTGATCAGAGGTGTCCCGCTCCAAAACAGGTTCAGAACACCTCGGTGAGCAGCGGATTGGGCAACTGGGCCCACTGATCCCCGGGTGACCCCGGCGACAGCCGCATCAGCGTCAGCGCCTTCGTGGGCAGCGCCTCCTCGCGCAGCGCGGCCAGATCTCCGGTGCCCGGCAGATCCCGTACGGCCGTCTCCAGCGCCCCGCGCAACGCCGCGCCCGAGCCCGCCGTACCCGCGAGCGCCCCCGCCGCCAGCGAACCGAACAGCTTGCGGCGCAGGGCCGGCACGTCGTCCGTGACGATCCGGCCGGTCAGCTCCGGCACCGGGATGCCGTGCCGGGCCAGCCGCGCCGGGCTGACCCGGATGTCCGCGAGGTCGCGGTAGACCAGCCGCACCGGGGAGCCGTCGGCCGACAGCACCACGAGCAGGTTCTGACCGTGCGCCTCCAGCGCCACGCCCAGCTCCAGCAGCCGCAGCCCCACGCTGAGCGCGAGACGCGCGAACTCGCCCAACCACGCGGGTGATTCCGGCAGTTCCGTGGTGGCCAGCGCGGCCACCGGTACCACCCGCTCACCCGGAGCCGCGTACACCTGCGGCGACTCGCGCACCACCGCCGCCAGATCCGGCGAGCCCGCGGTGGCGGCCCCCAGGGTGCGGGTGACGTGCAGCAGCCCGTCCATGCGGGCCGCGAGGGTCTCCGCGAAGGCCGACAGCGTGGCCGAGAGGCCGATGGAGTACACCGAGATGTCCCGCACCGACGACGTCAGCCGGGCGCTCAGCGCGGTCTTGACGTGCGGCCCTGCGGGGAGGGCGAGCGTACGCAGGGACATCAGCGGATGCGCCGCGATCCCGTCGTCGTGCGGGCGCTTGAGCACATGCTCGGCCTGCCACGGATGCACGGGGATCAGCAGCCGCTCCCCGTCCCGCATCCCCTGCGGCCACTCGCCCGTCACCAGGCACTCCTCCGCCCGCACCGGCACCCGCCCCAGCGTCACCACCGGCCGGTGCTCCGGCCCGTACGCCAGCTGCTCGGCCACCGAGAAACCGGGCCGGGAACGGCAGTTGGGATGGAACGGATGCCCGTCCACCACCCGCTGCTCCCACTCCCAGTCGTGCCGGGGCCACTCCTTCGAGTGGGCGTCCTGCCCCGCCCGTGACAACGCCAACGAGGCGACACTGTGGCCGAGTTCGGCGGCGAAGGACGTACCGTGCGGCACGCAGAGGTCGGTCAGCAGGCGGGCCGGATCGTCGTACGACGTCTCGTCCAGGCGTACGGCGGTGACGTACGCGGCGGTGGCGAACGGGTCGGCGTGCGGGCCGTGCAGCCGGCGGCCGTCGGAAAGGCGCAGGGTGAGGCCGTCCCGGCGCCGCTCACGGAGGGTCACCCAGGGCAACGGCTCGTACGCGAGCGCGCGCCAGAGCCGGGTCAGCACGGCGGCCCGTGCCCCGGGGAGCTCGGCCGCGTACCGCGAGGCGAGTTCGGGGCGTGCGTCGGCCAGTTCGGCGGCGACCTCGGCCTCGGCGCTGGGGGGACGGTGCACGGGTGGGCTCCTCGGGTACGAGTAGGGCGTCGGGTCAGGTGCCGACGACAGACATACTGATCGTCTTCCCGCCTGAACGGACCGTAGAGAACGAGTGGATCGCGTGCACCTCAACCCTCCACCCGCCGCCGACGTCGCGGAACGCGCCGACGCCCACGCGGTCGCGCCCCTGCTCAACTGCCTGCTGCGCGAGGTGGCCGAACCGCACGTCGGCTCCGGCGAGGCGGACCCCACGGAGCCGGACGGTGCGCGGCGCGTGTACCGGCTGCCCGGCTCGGACCGGCTGCTGCGGGTCCTCGGCGAGCGGCGGCCCGCCGAGCCCGAGGTGCGGGCGGCCGACGGGTGGCGGCGCGTCGGGCACACCGAGCTCGTCAAGCTCGTCGCGGAGGAACTGCGCCGCCACACCGGTGTGTCCAACCACGAACTGCCCGCCGAGATGGTCGACAGCCGGGACGCGGTGGCCGCGCTGCTCACGGCACGCGCGCGTGCGACGCCGCCGGACGACCCGTACCTGCGCTCCGAGCAGTCCCTCCTCACCGGCCACCCCTACCACCCCGCCCCCAAGGCACGCGGCGGCGGCCCGGTCGCGGCCTGGCTGCCGTACGCCCCGGAGGCACACGCCCGCTTCCCGCTGACGCTGCTCGCGCTGCGCGAGGACGCGGTCGTCGAGGAGGGCGACACCTCGGCCCTCGACGCCCTCGGCGAGGCCCCGCCCGGCTACCGGCTGCTGCCCGCACACCCCTGGCAGCTCGACCTGGTCGGCCGGGACCTCACGGAGGCCTTCGCGGACGGCAGGCTGCTGCGTCTCGGCACGACCGCCTTCGACGTCTGGCCGACGGCCGCGATCCGCACGCTCTACGCTCCCGAGCGCGACCTCTTCCTCAAGTTCAGCCTCGATGTGCGCATCACCAACGACATCCGCCGACTGTGGCGCCACGACCTGCTGAAGGTCCGCCGCACCGACACCGCGGCGGCCACCGCCTTCGCCGCGCTGGACGGCCCCGCCGCCTGGCTCGGCGACCGCGGCTACCGCACCGCCGCCTTCGCCTTCGAGGAACTCGCGGTCCTGGTCCGCGACGGGCTGCGGGACCATGTGCTGCCGGGCGCGACACCGCTGCTCGCCGCCGGGCTGGTCGAGGGCTTCGCGGGCAGTCCGCTCGACGGCGCCGAGGACCCGGCGGCGTGGTGGGAGGCCTATCTCGCCCAGGTCGTCCCGCCCGCGCTCGCCGCCTTCGCCGACCACGGCGTCGTACTCGAAGCACACCTGCAGAACACGCTGGTCGCCGTCGACACCGACGGCATGCCCGTACAGGCCCTGTTCCGGGACGCCGAGGGCGTGAAGCTGCCGGCGGACGTGGAGCGGGCGGCCGGCTGGGAGCGGCTGGTGTACTGCCTGGTCGTCAACCATCTCGTGGAGGTCGCCGGAGCGCTGGCCGAACGCCGTCCGGGCCTGGACCCCTGGCCGGCCGTACGCCGCGAACTCGCCCGCCACGACCTGCCCGAGATCGCCGGCCTGCTCACCGCGCCCACCCTCCCCGGCAAGACGAACCTGCTCCTGCGCTGGACCAACGCCGACGGCGCCGCCGCCCGCTACCGGCCGCTGCCGAACCCGCTGGCCGGTACGTGATCCGCTGAGCACCGAGTGGGGACGGGCGATACCGGCGAAGGCGAGGAAGGGGCCGGTTCCGACGGCTACGTTGAGGAGCGGCAGGCGAGTTGGGCCGCGAGGCGGACCTGGAGGGGCGAGGAATGGAACGGTTGCGGGGGATCGGCGTCGTGGGGGTCGCCGGGGTGGCGGTGCTGCTGCTCGCGGGATGCGGCAACGCCCCTACGGACTACAGCGAGATCGTCACGTTCACCGACAAGCACGGCCGTGTCTGCACGGCCGCGGTCGTCGTCGACCAGGAGCAGAACGAGGGCGAGGACTACGAGATCTCCAGCCTCGACTGCGACTACCCCCCGGAGGGCCGAACGCCGGGACCCAGCGGCTACTCTCCGCTGCCGGAGCGGAAAGCGGACTGACCGGCGCCGGTGGACGGCGCGGGGCCGCCCGACATGGGCCGGGCGGGCCCGTCAGTGCGACTCCTCCGCCGCACGGCACACCGGGCAGGTCAACCGGCGGGCCGGCTGATCATGTATCACCTTGCCCGGCTGGGCGGGCTCACGAACCTGGATCGTCTCGCTGTGCACGTGGTCGGCGCATACGCCGGCTCCGCACAGTCGGCAGACGGCCACTGCTTGCGAGGCGCGCCCCTGCTGGACGCATTCATAGCAATTCATCTGGGACCCCTCAGCCGAAAGAGCCGCCGGCGCAGGCCGACTCGCTTGCCGGGGACTTCGGAGTGCCCCCGCAGCGGCGCCGCAAACGTGGCTCCCTCGCATCTCTGCGACACTGTTGGGGTGGGCGCGTCCATAGGGACCGTGGCGCGGGACCGGTCATGGATTGCAAGGTCGAAGACGGGTGTGGCCTGAGAAATGCTGAGAGAGGTCACCGCTGCCCGCTACATCGCACCCCTGAGGTCCGGCGGCTCCGTACCCGGCGTGGTCGAGGCGGACGACCTGGGCACCTACGTCGTGAAGTTCACCGGCTCCGCGCAGGGCCGCAAGGCGCTGGTCGCCGAGGTGATCGTGGGCGAGCTGGCCCGCGCGCTGGGGCTGCGCTTCCCCGAGCTGGTCCTGGTCCACTTCGACCCCGCGATCGCGGGGCACGAGCCGCACCAGGAGGTGCGGGACCTGCACGCGTCCAGCGGGGGCGTCAACCTCGGCATGGACTACCTGCCGGGCGCGCGGGACTTCACCCCGGAGGTCGCGAAGACCTTCCGTGTCGACCCGCTGGAGGCCGGCCGGATCGTCTGGCTGGACGCCCTGACCGCGAACGTCGACCGCACGGTCCACAGCTCGAACCTGATGATCTGGCCGACGTTCGGCACGGCACCCGCGCACCTGTGGCTGATCGACCACGGTGCGGCCCTGGTCTTCCACCACCGCTGGGACGGCTCGGACCCCGAGAAGGCGTACGACCTGCGCCACCACGCCCTCGGCCACTACGCCCCGGACGTGCGCGCCGCCGACGCGGAGCTGGCGCCCAGGGTGACCGAGGAACTCCTGCGCGCGATCGCGGCGGAGGTACCGGACGCCTGGCTGACCGCCGAGGCGGGTCTCACGACGCCCGACGCGGTCCGTGAGGCGTACGTCGGATACCTCCACGCGCGCGTGCGGGCCTCCGCGGCCTGGCTCCCCACCGACTTCCCCACCAGGGAGGAACTCGCCGCCGAGGAGGCCCTGCGGGCGGCGAAGTCACAGGAAGGCAGGCCGAAGTGGCTGAAGCGGGTCCCCGACCTGCACGGCAAGCCGGCCGCGGAACAGGATTGGTCGGTGCACCTCGGATGAGTGGCCGTGTCGAGATCGAATACTGCACACAGTGCCGCTGGCTGCCCCGCGCCGCCTGGCTGGCGCAGGAACTGCTCACCACCTTCGAGGCGGAGCTGTCCGAGCTGGCGCTGAAGCCCGGCAAGGGCGGGGTGTTCGTCGTGCGTGTCGACGGCGAGGTGGTCTGGGACCGCCGGGAGCAGGGCTTTCCCGAGCCGACGGCCGTGAAGCAGGCCGTACGCGACCGAGTGGCCCCGGGGAAGCCCCTGGGCCACTCGGACAAGCCTTCGCAGGAGTAGATCAGCCCTTCAGCTGCTCGTACGCCGGCAGGGTCAGGAAGTCGGCGTAGTTCTCGTCGAGAGAGACCTCAAGGAGCAGGTCGTGGGCCTGCTGCCAGTGGCCGGCCGCGAAGGCCTCCTCGCCGATCTCGGCGCGGATGTTCGCCAGCTCCTCGGCGGCGACCTTGCGGGCCAGCTCCGGGGTGGCCTTCTCGCCGTTCTCGAACTCGACGCCCGCGTTGATCCACTGCCAGATCTGCGAGCGGGAGATCTCGGCGGTGGCCGCGTCCTCCATGAGGTTGAAGATGGCCACCGCGCCCAGGCCGCGCAGCCACGCCTCGATGTAGCGGATGCCGACCTGGACGGCGTTGACCAGGCCCGGGTAGGTCGGCTTGGCGTCCAGCGAGTCGATCGCGATCAGGTCGGCCGCCTCGACGTGGACGTCCTCGCGCAGGCGGTCCTTCTGGTTCGGCCGGTCGCCGAGGACCTTGTCGAAGGACTCCATGGCGATCGGGACCAGGTCGGGGTGGGCCACCCAGGAGCCGTCGAAGCCGTCGCCGGCCTCGCGGTCCTTGTCGGCGCGGACCTTCTCGAAGGCCACCTTGTTGACCTCGGCGTCCCGGCGGGACGGGATGAACGCCGCCATGCCGCCGATCGCGTGCGCGCCGCGCTTGTGGCAGGTGCGGACGAGGAGTTCGGTGTAGGCGCGCATGAACGGGGCGGTCATCGTCACCGCGTTGCGGTCCGGCAGGACGAACTTGGCGCCGCCGTCGCGGAAGTTCTTGACGATGGAGAACAGGTAGTCCCAGCGGCCGGCGTTCAACCCGGAGGCGTGGTCGCGGAGTTCGTAGAGGATCTCCTCCATCTCGTACGCCGCCGTGATCGTCTCGATCAGGACGGTCGCACGGACGGTGCCCTGCGGGATGCCGACGTAGTCCTGCGCGAAGACGAACACGTCGTTCCAGAGGCGGGCCTCCAGGTGCGATTCCGTCTTCGGGAGGTAGAAGTACGGGCCCTTGCCGAGGTCGAGCAGGCGCTGGGCGTTGTGGAAGAAGTACAGACCGAAGTCGACGAAGGCGCCGGGGACCTGCTCGCCGTCGATCTGCAGGTGACGCTCGTTGAGGTGCCAGCCGCGGGGGCGCATGACGACAGTGGCGAGTTCGTCGTTCGGGCGCAGGGTGTACGACTTGCCGGACTTCGGGTCGGTGAAGTCGATGTTCCGGGTGTAGGCGTCGATCAGGTTGAGCTGGCCGAGGACGACGTTCTCCCAGGTGGGCGCCGAGGCGTCCTCGAAGTCCGCGAGCCAGATCCTCGCCCCCGAGTTGAGGGCGTTGATGGTCATCTTGCGGTCGGTGGGGCCGGTGATCTCGACCCGGCGGTCCTGCAGCGCGGGCGGGCACGGGCCCACCCTCCAGGAGTCGTCCGCGCGGATCGCGGCGGTCTCCGGGAGGAAGTCGAGGGTGGAGGTGCGGGCGATCTCGGCGCGGCGCTCCGCACGGCGGGCGAGGAGTTCGTCACGCCGGGGCGTGAACCGGCGGTGCAGCTCGGCCACGAAGGCGAGGGCCGCCTCCGTGAGGACCTCCTCCTGCCGGGGCAGGGGCTCGGCGTCGACGATGGCCAGCGGGGACGGCGCTGGTGCGGACATGAGCGTCACTTCCTTCAGCGAGCTACAAGCGACTCGCGTACGAGCGTTGGCACCGGGTGCCAGTCTTCCCGGGTACGGCGAGGAACGCCCGGGGAGCAGTCGGGCGCTTCTGAACAGTGGATACTAGTTTCCTCATGGTGGAAGTTCAATGGTTTGTTGACGTCGAGATTCTCTGAGTCGAGGGAAGGTGGCTCTGGGTGCCACCACCCTTACTCAAGGTGGGCGAGATCGGCCTCCGTGTCGATGTCGTACGGCCGTGCCACGTCCCCGCACTCGACGAGCCGAAGCGCTTCCTCGTGCGCCTTCAGATAGGTGCGCGCCCCCCGGTCGCCGGTCGCGGTCGCGGCGATGCCCGCCCAGTGGGCGGCACCCAAGAGCACGGGATGCCCGCGTACCCCGTCGTAGGCGGCCGAGACGAGCGACGTCTCACCCTCGTACGCGGCGAGCACCCGGGCCACCGCCGCCGGCCCGATGCCGGGCTGGTCGACGAGCGCGACGAGCGCCGCCCGCGCGCCCGTGCCGGCGAGCGAGCCGAGCCCGGCGCGCAGGGAGGAGCCCATTCCGTCGGCCCAGCCCGGGTTCTCCACCAGTAGGCAGTCACCGAGCTCGGCCTGCTCCCGTACGGCGTCGGCCCGCGCCCCCAGCACCACGTGCACACGGGCGCAGCCGGCCGCGCGCAGCACCCCGACGGCGTGCTCGACGAGCGGCCGGCCACGGTGCCGGAGCAGTGCCTTGGGCCGTCCGCCGAGTCGCCGTCCACCGCCTGCGGCGAGGAGCAGACCGGTGACCGGGGGCGCGTCCTTCTCAGTCATGCGTCCTGCATACCTGACAGGTGCGCGAGCGCCCGACTTCCAACGACTGAATTTCCGCTCACGCGGTGGCGCATCGGCAACGCGTGGCGTTTACTGACCCGCGTCCCCGGCGCCCGACCAATGCCAGGGGGGCTCGACGGGGGAGCGGGACTACTGGCGCACAACGGCGTGCGAGGGGGGAGTGCTGTGTTGCGGAGCTTGGGGCAGAGGCCGGTGACGGGCAGCGACGAGGACCCGAGGGTGGCGGAACTGCGGACGGCTGTGTCCCGTCTGCGCCGCGAACTCGCCGCACACCCCGCCGAGTTCCCGGACCGGGTGATCGCCGAGGACGAACTCGCCGCGCTGGCCGCGATGACGATCGACGGGGTCCCGGAGATGCCGCGGCTGCGGAGGTCGCTGCTGTTGCTCGCGGGGGCGATCGGGTCCGTGAGCGCGCTGTCCCGGGGCTTGTCCGATGTTCGCAACGCCGTGGATCTGTTCGGGGAGTCGCCGCACCGCTGAACCCGGTCCGCGCTCGGAACTGGGGGGAGGGCTACGCCGTCGGCGTCGGAGTCGCCAGCGCCTGCGACAGCTCCGCCGCCACCTGCTGCAGCACCGGCACGATCTTCTCCGTCGCCGCCTCCGTGACCCGGCCGGCCGGGCCGGAGATCGAGATGGCGGCGGCGGTGGGGGAGTTCGGAACCGAGACCGCGAGGCAGCGGACGCCGACCTCCTGCTCGTTGTCGTCGATCGCGTAGCCGCTGTTGCGCACCTCCGCCAGCGCCGCCAGGAAGCCGTCCGCCGTGGTGATCGTCTTCTCCGTCGCGGCCGGCATGCCGGTGCGGGACAGCAGGGCGCGCACCTCGTCGTCCGGGGTGTTCGCGAGCAGTGCCTTGCCGACGCCCGTGGAGTGCGGCAGCACGCGCCGGCCGACCTCGGTGAACATGCGCATCGAGTGCTTGGACGGCACCTGGGCGACGTACACGATCTCGTCCCCGTCGAGCAGTGCCATGTTCGCCGTCTCGCCGGTCTCCTCGACGAGCCTGGCGAGGTACGGCCGGGCCCAGGTGCCGAGGAGCCGGGAGGCGGACTCGCCCAGGCGGATCAGGCGCGGGCCGAGGGCGTAGCGGCGGTTGGGCTGCTGGCGGACGTAGCCGCAGGCGACGAGTGTCCGCATGAGGCGGTGGATGGTGGGCAGCGGCAGCCCGCTGCTCGCGGAGAGCTCGCTCAGACCGACCTCGCCGCCCGCGTCCGCCATCCGCTCCAGCAGATCGAAGGCGCGCTCGAGGGACTGGACCCCGCCGCCATTGGACTTGGCGGAGTCGGTGGTGCTGGCGCTGGACGTCGGCACGGCGCGTTCCTTTCGGGACTGGCGGGAAGGGCAGAAGCCTACCCGGCAGTCGGTTGACTCCCCGGTTGTACGTAGCTACGTTCTGCCTGCCGGAATTCTAATTCCGCTTTGTGGAAACGTCCAGAGAGTGGGCTCTGGGTGCACTGTGGAGAAGTGTGCCCTTGACGGCGCGGGAACGGGAGTGAAGACTCCTTCAACAGAAAGTTGAATTCCGTTACGCGGAAGTAAACGGCGGCAGAGAGGGGTCCGGGTGTCCGACGCTGAACTGGTGCTGCGCTCGACGCGCGTCATCACACCCGAGGGGACGCGGGCCGCCTCGGTCGCGGTCGCCGGCGGAAAGATCACGGCCGTACTCCCGTACGACGCCGACGTCCCGTCCGGCGCCCGGCTGGAGGACCTCGGCGACGACGTCCTGCTGCCCGGCCTGGTCGACACGCACGTACACGTCAACGACCCCGGGCGCACCGAGTGGGAGGGCTTCTGGACCGCCACGCGCGCGGCGGCGGCCGGCGGCATCACCACCCTCGTCGACATGCCGCTCAACTCCCTCCCGCCGACGACGACGGTCGACCACCTCCGTACGAAGCAGGAGGTCGCCGCAGACAAGGCGCACATCGACGTCGGCTTCTGGGGCGGCGCCCTGCCCGACAACGTCAAGGACCTGCGCCCGCTGCACGAGTCCGGCGTCTTCGGCTTCAAGGCCTTCCTCTCGCCGTCCGGCGTGGACGAGTTTCCGCACCTGGACCAGGACCGGCTCGCCCAGTCCCTGGCCGAGATCGCCTCCTTCGGCGGCCTGCTGATCGTGCACGCCGAGGACCCGCACCACCTCGACGCCGCCCCTCAGCAGGGCGGCCCCAAGTACGCCGACTTCCTCGCCTCACGCCCGCGCGACGCGGAGGACACCGCGATCGCCCAGCTGATCGCCCAGGCGAGGCGCCTCGACGCGCGCGTGCACGTACTCCACCTCTCGTCGAGCGACGCGCTGCCGCTGATCGCCGAGGCGAGGGCGGAGGGTGTGCGCATCACGGTCGAGACCTGCCCGCACTACCTGACCCTGACCGCCGAGGAAGTCCCGGACGGCGCCAGCGAGTTCAAGTGCTGCCCGCCGATCCGCGAGTCCGCCAACCAGGACCTGCTCTGGCAGGCACTGGCCGACGGCACGATCGACTGCGTGGTGACCGACCACTCGCCCTCCACGGCCGACCTGAAGACCGACGACTTCGCGACCGCCTGGGGCGGTATCTCAGGGCTCCAGCTGAGTCTGTCGGCCGTGTGGACGGAGGCCCGCAAGCGCGGGTACGGCCTGGAGGACGTGGTCCGCTGGATGTCCTCGCGGACAGCGGAACTGGTCGGGCTCGACGACCGCAAGGGCGCCATCGAGGCGGGCCGCGACGCCGACTTCGCCGTCCTCGCGCCCGACGAGACGTTCACGGTCGACCCGGCCGCCCTCCAGCACCGCAACCGTGTGACGGCGTACGCGGGCAAGACCCTGTACGGCGTCGTGAAGGCCACCTGGCTGCGCGGCGAACGCATCGTCGCGGACGGCGAGTTCACCGAGCCGAAGGGGCAACTCCTCACCCGGACCTCCTGAATCCCACCCACCGACTCGAAAGGCAGACCTGATCACCGTGACGGCCCAGCACCAATCCGGTTTGGCCAGTTTCACCGGCGACGCGAACCCCTACGGAGGCGGCGACCCGTACGCGGACTACCGCACCGCCGACTTCCCCTTCACCCAGTACGCCAACCTCGCCGACCGCAGGCTGGGCGCCGGAGTCATCGCCGCCAACGACGAGTTCTTCGCCCAGCGCGAGAACCTGCTGGTGCCCGAGCGGGCCGAGTTCGACCCCGAGCACTTCGGGCACAAGGGCAAGGTCATGGACGGCTGGGAGACCCGGCGGCGGCGTGGCGCCTCCGCCGAGCACCCCTGGCCGACGGCCGAGGACCACGACTGGGCGCTGGTCCGGCTCGGGGCGCCCGGCGTGATCCGCGGAATCGTCGTCGACACGGCCCACTTCCGCGGCAACTACCCGCAGGCGGTGTCCGTCGAGGGCGCCTGCGTGCCGGGCTCTCCGTCGCCTCAGGAACTGCTGGCGGACGACGTGAAGTGGACGACGCTGGTGCCGCGCACACCGGTCGGCGGCCACGCGGCGAATGGTTTCTCCATCGACGTCGAGCAGCGCTTCACCCACCTCCGGGTCAACCAGCACCCCGACGGCGGCATCGCGCGCCTGCGCGTGTACGGAGAGGTGGCACCCGACCCCGAGTGGCTGTCGGTTCTCGGCACCTTCGACGTGGTCGCCCTGGAGAACGGCGGGCAGGTCGAGGACGCCTCCAACCTCTTCTACTCGCCCGCCACGAACACCATCCAGCCGGGTCGCTCCCGCAAGATGGACGACGGCTGGGAGACGCGCCGACGCCGCGACCAGGGCAACGACTGGATCCGCTACCGGCTGGCGGCGCAGTCCCAGATCCGGGCGATCGAGATCGACACGGCGTACCTGAAGGGCAACAGCGCCGGCTGGGCGTCGGTGTCGGTGAAGGACGGAGAGGACGGCGACTGGCAGGAGATCCTCCCGCGCACCCGCCTCCAGCCCGACACCAACCACCGTTTCGTCCTGCCGACCCCCGCCGTCGGCACGCACGCGCGCGTGGACATCTTCCCGGACGGCGGCATCTCCCGGCTGCGGCTGCACGGCTCGCTCACGGAGCAGGGAGCGGCGGGCCTGGCGGCCCGGCACCAGGAGCTGGGCGGCTGAGACAGGAGGCGCGCTCCTCAGACGCCGGTTCGGATCTTTGAGCCCGTCCGGCGTTTGAGGACGTGGCCATTTCGGGGCCGAAGCGGGGGTCTGGGGGCGGCAGCCCCCAGGAACGGTCACCGACATGCACCGGCACCATAACCCCGCTCAACCGCCGGAGGCTCCGCGCGGGCCAGGGCCTTCGTCAGGCCGATGAGGGCCGACTCGCTGGTGGCGTCGAGCGTTCCGCCGGGGCCCGGCACGCGCTGGGTCGTGCCGGTGCCGACGGTGATGATCCTGCCCCCGGCGGTCATGCGGGCGGCGGCCGCCCGGGAGGCCGGGAAGACGCCCCGGACGTTCACCGCGAGGACCCGGTCCACGTCCGCGAGCGATAGGGCTCGCCGACGGGCCCAGGACGCCCACGCCGGCGTTGTTGACCAGCACGTCCGGGCCCCCGAGCGCCTCGGCCGTACGCCCGACCGCGCCGGCCGCCTCGTCCGCGTCCGCGGCGTCCGCCCGCAGGGCCACGGTCCGCCGCCCCGGCGCCTGAACGGCCCGTACGACCTCCTCGGCCGCCTCCCGCCGTTCACATAGGTCGGGGCGACGTCCGCGCCCTCTCGCGCGAGCCGCAGCACTGTCGCCGCGCCGATGCCCCGGCTGCCGCCGGTGACCGGGGCCGCCTTGCCGCGCAGGGTTCCGGTCACGTGAGTGGTTGTCGTCATGGGCCCATCCCAGCTCGCCTGGGCGTTGTCCGGCGTCTGACAGGTCGGTGATCAGCCCGCCCTGGGCGGAGCGGTTCAGGGAGGCGAAGGTGGCGAACCGGACGGACCGGCGGCCGTGCCGCTCGGTCGCCGAGGCCGGGAACGCCGCGGTCGTGGCCAGCGCCGCCCCGGCGAGTGAGACCAGCGCGGTACGGCGGGAGAGGGATCCGGTGGAGCGGGAGTGGGATCCGGTGGGGTGGGAGTGGGGCCCACACTCCGCAGTCGTGGCGGGGCTGGGTGTACTCCTCCGCCGGTTCCAGCCGGTCCAGGGCGTGCCCGACCAGGGTCTCCCTCGCCCTCTGGGAGCGGGGCGAGGAACTGGCCAGGGTCTGCCGGCGCGGGCTGGACGGGACGCTCGCGGGCGCCGAGGTGCCGGCGGCGAACGGACACCGAGGTCCCGGGGCGGCCGGACCGTGCACGGCGACGCGGCCAGGGCCCGGCGGGGCGGCGCGCGGCCCACCGATGAGTTGCGGGTGCCGACGGGGTCTGAGGTGATGACAACAGACCGCACACCCGGAAAGAGGCACTCCTCATGGGCAAGCTCGTCTCCACCCTCTTCGTCACGCTCGACGGCGTCTACCAGGCACCCGGCGGCCGGGAGGAGGACACCCGCGGCGGCTTCGAGCACGGCGGCTGGGTCTTTCCGTACGCCGACGAGGACTTCGGCCAGTTCATCAACGAGGTCTTCGCGCGTCCGGGAGCCTTCCTCCTCGGGCGCCGTACGTACGACATCTTCGCGTCGTACTGGCCGAAGGTGACCGACCCCGCCGACCCGGTCGCGTCCCAGCTCAACGCCCTCCCGAAGTACGTCGCCTCCTCGACGCTGACGGACCCCGAGTGGGCCGGCACCACGGTGATCAGCGGCGACCTGGTCAAGGAGGTCACCGCCCTCAAGGAGCGCACCGACGGCGAGCTCCAGGTCCACGGCAGCGGTGCCCTCGTCAGGTCGCTGCTGGCCCACGACCTCGTCGACACCCTCCATCTGCTGACGTTCCCGGTCGTGCTCGGCACGGGCCACCGACTGTTCGCGGAGGGCGCCGTGCCCACCAAGTTCTCGCTCATCGGTGGCCGCACCACGAGCAAGGGCGTCGCCATCCACTCGTACGACCTGGCGGGACGCCCCGACTACGGCACGTTCGGGCTCCCCGAGGACGAGTGACGCCCGTCCGCCGGCGTTCTCGCACGCCTCCTCATGGAGATCGGGTGAGAACGCCGGGGCGCACGTTAACTTCCCGAAAACTCATCGGACTTGCCGGGAAAATCTCCGCCGTTGTCATTGACATGCCACTGTCTACGCGCGTCATCATGAAGCCATGAGATTCCCCCCACGAATCACCCGCATCGGCGCCGCGGCAGCCGTCCTGTCCGCCCTCCTCGTCGGAGGCACCGTCACCGCGACCCCGGCGGCCGCCGCGGTCGGCAGCATCTGCTACGGCGACCTGCCCTCACAGGCCCACGACACGCTGCAGCTGATCGAGCAGGGCGGCCCCTACCCGTACGAGCAGGACGGCACCGTCTTCCGGAACCGGGAAGGCATCCTGCCCAGCCAGCCGTCCGGGTACTACCACGAGTACACGGTCATCACGCCTGGCTCCTCCACGCGCGGAGCTCGCCGGATCGTCACCGGTGAGGAGAACCGGGAGGACTACTACACGGCCGACCACTACGCGTCGTTCGACCTGATCAACTACGGCTGCTGAGCCCTCGAGGTCACCTCGCCGCCGACGAGCGGCGCCATCGGCCGGAAGTCCGGTCCGCGCTCAGCCGGACTTCCGGCTCTCGGCGGCGGCGAACAGCGCGAACGCCAGCACGAGCAGTGCGACGCTCGCGTAGATCTCGAAGCCGTCGAAGAAGCCGAGCCGTTGGACAAGGCCCCAGTCCCAGTCGGTGAACTCGTTCACCAGTCCCACGATGCCCTGTATCAGGGCCATGACTCCGAGGAACTCCAGCAGCTGCTTCATGCCATGACTCTCGCCCCGCGGACCCCCCACGCAAATCGGCCGCGGGGCGAGCCATGTGCGACGGAAGTCCACGTTCCGGCCGGCGCGCCGCGACCAAGGTCGCCGATCCCGCGACTTTGGTTGTCGATCAGGCGCGCGGGGACGCGTCGGGGCCTGGCGCTGCGTAGATTTGTCGACCGTGAGTCGTGACAACCAGGTGTCCGCACCGCAGGCGTTCGCGGGGCGGCGCTGGCTGCTGCCCTCCGCCCTGATCAAGGAGTTCGACCCCGACCCCTCCGGGCGGCGGCCCCGCCGCACCGCACGCGACTGGGTGGTCGACTTCTCCTGCTTCCTGCTCGCGGTGTTCGTCGGTCTGCTGGCCGCGGACACGATCAAGGACGAGAACCTTCCCGACGGCTACGCCGCCTTCGATCAACTCCTCGGCGCGCTCTCCTGCGCCGCGGTGTGGCTGCGGCGCCGCTGGCCGGTCGGCTTCGCCGTCGCGATGGTCCCGGTCTCCCTCGCGTCGAGCACCGCGGGCGGCGTGAGCCTGGTCGCCCTGTTCACGCTCGCCGTGCACCGGCCCTTCCGGTACGTGGCCTGGGTGGGCGGGGCGTACGCCCTGCTGAACCCCCTGTACTTCCTGTTGCGCCCGGAGCCCGACCTGTCGTACGTCTGGGCGGTCGTCCTCGTGTCGCTGCTGACCGTCACGGTGGTCGGCTGGGGCATGTTCGTCCGTTCCAAACGGCAGCTCATGCTGAGCCTGCGCGACCGCGCCCGGCGCGCCGAGACGGAGGCCCGGCTGCGTGCCGAGCAGGCGCAGCGGCTCGCCCGTGAGGCCATCGCCCGGGAGATGCACGACGTCCTCGCCCACCGGCTGACCCTGCTCAGCGTGCACGCGGGCGCGCTGGAGTTCCGGCCCGACGCCCCCCGCGAGGAGATCGTGCGGGCGGCCGGCGTCATCCGGGAGAGCGCCCACGAGGCCCTCCAGGACCTGCGGGAGATCATCGGCGTGCTGCGGGCGGGCGAACCCGACGACGCCGGCCGTCCGCAGCCGACCCTCGCGGCGCTGGAGGCGCTGGTCACCGAGTCCCGCGAGGCCGGCATGAAGGTCACCCTCGACCAGCGCGTCACCGACCCCGCCGCCGTGCCCGCGTCCGTCGGCCGCACCGCCTACCGCATCGCCCAGGAGGGCCTGACCAATGCCCGCAAGCACGCCCCCGGCACCGAGGTCACGGTGACGGTGACCGGCGCGCCGGGCGAGGGCCTGTCCGTGGCGGTCCGCAATCCCGCGCCCGAGGGCGAGGTGCCGCATGTGCCCGGCTCCGGACAGGGCCTGATCGGACTGACGGAACGGGCCACACTGACGGGCGGCCGGCTGGAGCATGGGCCGACCGCGGACGGGGGCTTCGAGGTGCGGGCCTGGTTGCCGTGGGGGTGACGCCGGTGGTCCGGCGGCGCGGCACCCGATGGGCGCCTGGGCGGGGGGCCGTTGGCCCGCCCTTTGCGGTACCGGGGGTTCTGGATCCATACGCGCGTGCGTGCGTCTCATGAGCCACGCGCGTGTCGCGTCTCAGGGGCTGCGCGCGCCTGGGTCTCCGGGACCGACCGCACGTGCGTCTCGGGAGCCACGCGCGCGTGCGTCTCCCGATCCATCCGCCCTGGCCGGCGGCGCGCGTGCGGCACGGGATCACCGGGATCACCTCGTGTGCCCGAAGGCCGCACTCCACCCCGTCCGGCACCTCCACGCCGAACAACCGTGATTACGTAAGGCACATGACTGCGATCAGACTCCTCCTCGTCGACGACGACCCGTTGGTCAGAGCCGGACTGTCCTTCATGCTGGGCGGCGCCGGCGACATCGAGATCGTCGGAGAAGCGGCCGACGGCGCCGAGGTCGAGGCGCTGGTCGACCGCACCCGCCCCGACGTGGTCCTGATGGACATCCGGATGCCCTCCGTCGACGGGCTCACGGCCACCGAGCGGCTGCGCGGCAGGCAGGACGCCCCGCAGGTCGTGCTGCTGACCACCTTCCACGCCGACGAGCAGGTGCTGCGTGCCTTGCGCGCCGGAGCCGCCGGGTTCGTGCTCAAGGACACCCCGCCCGCCGAGATCGTCGACGCCGTGCGCCGTGTCGCGGCCGGTGACCCGGTCCTGTCGCCCACCGTGACACGCCAGTTGATGGACCACGCGGCCGGCACCGCGGCCGACACCCGCCGCACGCGCGCGCGTGAGCGGCTCGCCGTGCTCAACGACCGCGAGCGCGAGGTCGCCGTCGCGGTGGGCCGGGGTCTGTCCAACGCCGATGTCGCCGCGGAGCTGTTCATGAGCGTCGCCACCGTCAAGACCCATGTCTCCCGCGTCCTCGCCAAGCTCGACCTCAACAACCGGGTGCAGATCGCCCTGTTGGCGTACGACGCAGGACTTCTGGAGGAAGTGGAGGACGACGGGCACTAGAGGGGTTTCCCGCGCGTTGTCGGAGTGGTGGGAAGGGGAGGGGCATGACTGACGTGATCGACCTGGGGGAGTTCGGGGGAGAGGGGTTCCGCGAGAACCCACATCCTGTGTACGCGCGTCTGCGTGACCGGGGCCCCGTGCACCGGGTCCGGCTGCCCGACTGGCAGTCCGAGGTCTGGCTGGTCGTCGGGCACGAGGAGGCACGCGCGGCACTGGCCGATCAGCGGCTGTCCAAGGACGGTGCCAAGATCGGCCTGAAGTCGCTCGAAGAGGAGCTGATCGGGAAGAACCTGCTGGGCACCGATCCGCCCCAGCACACCCGACTGCGCGGGCTCATCTCACGCGCCTTCACGATGCGCCGCGTGGAGGCACTGCGCCCGAGGATCCACCGGATCACCGACGACCTGCTCGACGCGATGCTGCCGCGGGGCCGCGCCGACCTCGTGGAGTCGTTCGCCCACCCGCTGCCGCTCACCGTCATCAGCGAACTGCTCGGCGTGCCCGAGATGGACCGCGTGGAGTTCCGCGAGATGTCGACGGAGGCGATAGCGCCCACCACCCCGGGCAGTGAACTCGAGGCCTTCACCCGCCTCGGGGCGTACTTCACCGATCTGATCGAGGACAAGAGGTGCGCCGGCCCGAGCGGTGACCTGCTGAGCGACCTGATCCGCACCACGGCCGAGGACGGCGACCGGCTCTCCCCGGACGAACTGCGGGGCATGGCCTTCATCCTGCTGATCGCCGGCCACGAGACGACGGTCAACCTCATCACCAGCGGCGTCCACGCCCTGCTCACCCACCCCGGTCAACTAGCCGCCCTGCGCGCCGACATGACTCTCCTGGACGGCGCGGTGGAGGAGATGCTGCGCTACGAGGGCCCGGTGGAGACGGCGACGTTCCGGTATGCCGCCGAGCCCCTGGAGATCGCCGGCACCCCCATCGAGAAGGGCGAAGCGGTGATGGTCGGTCTCACCGCGGCCAATCGTGACGGTAGCCGCTATGCCGCTCCCGACACCTTCGACATCCGGCGCGACTCCCGAGGCCACGTCGCGTTCGGCCACGGCATCCACTTCTGCCTGGGCGCACCCCTGGCCCGCCTGGAGGCCCGCACGGCGATACGTTCCCTGTTGGAGCGCGCCCCGGACCTGGCCCTGGACGGCCCGCCGGGGGAGTGGCTGCCGGGGATGCTGGTACGGGGGATGCGGAGTCTGCCGGTGCGCTGGTAGCCGAGCGGGTGCGCCGAGGCCCTGCGCGCAGCCTTCACAGTGCCGCGGTCGCAGACCCGCCAGGGATCTCCGCGAGTGCGACCGGTCTTCGCTCGCGCCTCGACAGCTCGCACGCCTCCGAGATCCGCAGCGCCTGCAGGGCCTCCCGCCCGTCGCAGGGGTTGGCCCGCTCCCCGCGGACCACCTCCACGAACGCGTTCAGCTCCGCCTCGTACGCCGGCCCGAACCGCTCCAGGAACCCCGACCACGGCTTGTCCGCCGCGGGCGGCCCGGTCGGCTCGGTGGACGCGATCGGCGTACGGTCGTCCAGCCCGACCACGATCTGGTCCAACTCCCCGGCCAGTTCCATGCGAACGTCGTACCCGGCGCCGTTCAGCCGCGTCGCCGTGGCCGTGGCGAGCGTGCCGCCGTCCAGCGTGAGCACCGCCGCCGCCGTGTCGACGTCGCCGGCCTCACGGAACATCGCGGGGCCGGCGTCCGACCCGGCCGCGTACACGTCGACGACCTCGCGCCCGGTCACCCAGCGCAGCACGTCGAAGTCGTGGATCAGCGTGTCCCGGTAGAGCCCACCGGACAGCGGCAGCCACGAGACGGGCGGCGGCGCCTGGTCGCTGCTCAGCGCCCGCACCGTGTGCAGGCGCCCGAGCCGCCCCGAACGCACCGCCTCGCGTGCGCCCACGTACCCCGCGTCGAAGCGGCGCTGGAAGCCCATCTGCAGAATCGTCCCGGCCGTCTCCACCTCGCCGATCGCCTGCAGCGTGCCCGGCAGATCGAGCGCTATGGGCTTCTCACAGAACACCGGAAGCCCCGACCGTGCTGCCCGACCGATCAGTTCGGCGTGGGCCGACGTCGCTGTGGTGATCACCACAGCGTCCACGCCCCACCGGAAGATCTCGTCCACGCCGGGCGCCGCCGTCTCGCCCAACCGGTACGCCAGGGCCTGGGCCCGCGCGCCGTCCGCGTCCGTGAGGATCAGGGAGCCGACGTCGCGGTGGCGGCTGAGCGTGTTGGCGTGAATCGTGCCGATCCGGCCCGTACCGATGACCCCGATGCGCATGGAAACAAAGTGCGGGTTCAGTGCGTACGCTGTCAACGCGTATGTCAGGACAATCGAACTACACTACTTCCCGTCAACAACGCGTAGAGCTACGCTCGGCCCGTGCCGAAACCAGAAGTGGACCCGACCGTGGAACTCGAGCTCAGTGTGGACCGGAGCAGTCCGGTGCCGTTGTACTTCCAGCTGTCACAACAGCTCGAGGCCGCGATCGAGCACGGAGCGCTCACCCCCGGCAGCCTGCTGGGCAACGAGATCGAACTCGCCGCACGCCTCGGCCTGTCCCGGCCGACCGTCCGCCAGGCCATCCAGTCGCTCGTCGACAAGGGCCTCCTGGTGCGCCGTCGAGGCGTCGGGACGCAGGTCGTGCACAGCCAGGTCAAGCGACCGCTGGAGCTCAGCAGCCTCTACGACGACCTGGAGTCGGCCGGCCAGCGCCCGGCGACCAAGGTGATCGTCAACACCGTCGTCCCCGCGTCCGCCGAGGTCGCGGCCGCGCTCGGGGTGGCCGAGGACAGCGACGTGCACCGGATCGAGCGGCTGCGCCTCGCGCACGGTGAGCCGATGGCGTACCTGTGCAACTACCTGCCGCCCGCCCTGATCGACCTGGACACCGCACAGCTGGAGGCCACCGGTCTCTACCGTCTGATGCGCGCCGCCGGGATCACCCTGCACAGCGCCCGCCAGACCATCGGCGCCCGCGCGGCCACCGCCGCCGAGGCCGAACGCCTCGCGGAGGAGGAGGGCGCCCCGCTGCTCACCATGCAGCGCGTGACGTTCGACGACACGGGCCGAGCGGTGGAGTACGGCACGCACACGTACCGGCCGACGCGGTATTCGTTCGAGTTCCAGTTGCTCGTCCGGTCCTGACGGGGGGCATCGGACCGGCGGGTACGTAGCAATGTCAGGACAAAAGAACGTCCCTTGCGTGCAACGCCGCTCAAGGGGCGCGGGGCTGTACCGATGCGCGGCTCCGCCGCGTGGGCGCGACAAGCCACATGCAACCCGCAGCCGGCGTACGTCATGAGCCACCCCTGTTCCCCGGTTCGGCACCCAGCGTGAGCGTGCGGCACAATCGGGCCTGATGAGCACCTACCGCGACCTCGCGTTCCCCGCCCGGACGGGCAGCGCCCCCATCGGCTCCCGCCGCGCACCAGCGCTCCGCACGGTGGGCACCCGGGAGCGCCGCTCTCACCTGACCGCACCCCGCGTGCCCACCGTCGGCATCGACATCGGCGGCACCAAGGTGATGGCGGGTGTCGTGGACGCCGACGGCAACATCCTGGAGAAGCTCCGCACGGAGACCCCGGACAAGTCCAAGAGCCCGAAGGTCGTCGAGGACACGATCGTCGAACTGGTCCTGGACCTGTCCGACCGCCACGACGTGCACGCCGTCGGCATCGGAGCGGCCGGCTGGGTCGACGCCGACCGCAACCGCGTGCTGTTCGCGCCGCACCTGTCCTGGCGCAACGAGCCTCTGCGCGACCGCCTGGCCGGCCGGCTCGCCGTGCCCGTCCTGGTCGACAACGACGCCAACTCCGCCGCCTGGGCCGAGTGGCGCTTCGGCGCCGGCCGTGGCGAGGATCACCTCGTCATGATCACGCTGGGCACCGGCATCGGCGGCGCGATCCTGGAGGACGGGCAGGTCAAGCGCGGCAAGTACGGCGTCGCGGGTGAGTTCGGGCACATGCAGGTGGTCCCCGGCGGCCACCGCTGCCCGTGCGGCAACCGCGGCTGCTGGGAGCAGTACAGCTCCGGCAACGCGTTGGTGCGGGAGGCAAAGGAACTGGCCGCTGCGGACTCTCCGGTGGCGTACGGGATCATCGAGCACGTCAAGGGCCAGATCGGGGACATCACCGGCCCGATGATCACCGAGCTCGCCCGCGACGGCGACGCCATGTGCATCGAGCTGCTGCAGGACATCGGCCAGTGGCTCGGCGTCGGCATCGCCAACCTCGCGGCCGCCCTGGACCCGTCCTGCTTCGTCATCGGCGGTGGCGTGTCCGCCGCCGACGACCTGCTGATCGGCCCCGCACGGGACGCCTTCAGACGCCATCTCACCGGCCGCGGCTACCGCCCCGAGGCCCGTATCACCCGGGCCCAGCTCGGCCCCGAGGCCGGCATGGTCGGCGCCGCCGACCTGGCCCGTCTGGTCGCCCGCCGCTTCCGCCGCGCCAACCGGCGCCGGGTCGAGCGCTACGAGCGCTACGCGCGGTTCGCGGAGGCCCGCCGCTCGGAGGGATCGGCCTGACCGTGACCGTACCCCGCCAGGGCGACTCCCCGGACGAGCCGCAGCAGCCCACCGAGGACCGTCGCCACATGATCCGCCGCAGGGCGCTCACCCTGCTCATCATCGTGCTGCTCATCGGCGTGCCCGCCGGCTATCTGGTGATCTCCGCCAACCAGAGCCGCGAAAGCGGCAAGGACAAGGAGGAGAAGTACTCCGCGACCGGCCTCACCCCGCACTGGCCGTCGAGGGTGCAGCGCCGCCTCTACCAGGTGACGATCCCGCTTCCGTCGTACAACGTCGGGTACTACGAGACGAACAACTGGCGGACCAGCAGGCTCTACGTCCAGTTCTCGACCAGCGACGAGAACCTGGACGCCTACCTGGCGACCATGGGCCTCACCAAGAACGACCTCAAGCGGGACGACATCGCCATCGGCGCCCGCGACCAGAAGATCACCGGCTGGGACTTCAAGGGCCCCGGCCCTTGGTACGGCATCGTCCACAAGCAGAAGGACCCGGCTCCCACTCACGACATCGTCGTGAGCATGGCCGACCCGGCCAATCCGTTCGTGTACGTCGTCTCGCGCACGGTGCCGTGACGCGGCGCGTGTCGTAGCGCGGCGGGTGCCGTGATGCGGCGGCTGTGCAGCGCCGCGGTGCCCTGATGCGGCCGGTGTGTGGCGTGTCGGGGCCGGGACGGGCCGGGATCGCGATCCGGCGCCGGGGCCGATTGTCAGACCCCGCCCGTAGAGTCGAAGACGGTTGATCCGACTCACGGGCGGGAGGTGGCAGGACGTATGAGCGACAAGGCCGTGCACAGCGGCGGCACAGCGGTGGCGGAGCGCGCGGGGGAGGCCGTCCCCGTCCGGCTCGCCGCCGTCTTCCTGCCCGCGCCCCTGCCGCGCGAGGGGCGGATGGCCTTCTGGGACCCCGAGGGCGGCCCGCTGCCAGGCGTGGACACCGAACTCACCGTCGTACGCCGTCATGGCGCCGGAGCCCGCCGCAGGACCACCCCCGCGCTGTCGTTGCCGCTCGGCGAGGCGCTGCCCCTGCTCGTGCGGGCCCGCCGCGACCCGGCCGCACACCCCGCCACCGCCTGCTGGGGCGCGGCCGCGCTGCACGCCCTGCGGCTCACCGCGCGCGGCCGGCTGCTGCCCGGCCTCACCCCCTCCGGCCACGACGCCTGGCGCGCCGGCCCGCTCGACCCGGACGACATCGCACACCTGCGAGCGGTCGCCGCGGCCCTGCCGTACGAAGGCCATGCGGTCCCCCTCACCGGCCCGGGCCCGTTGCGGCTGCCCGAGCCGGAGGCGCTGATGCGCTCCTTCCTGGACGCGGTCGCGGACACCCTGCCCCGCACCCCCGCCGCCCCGCACGTCTCGGGAAGGCCGTTCGCCGCGCGCGCGGCCCAGCGTCTGCCCGACGCGCACGAATGGGCGGCCGAGGTCGCCGCGGGCATGGACGCGGGCGTGCGGATCTCCCTCCGACTGGACCTGTCGGCCTACGACCTCTTCGACGACGGCGGTGCCGGCGTACGCAGCGCGGGCGCGGCGATCGTCCAGGTGCACAGCCTCGCCGACCCCACCCTGGTGGTCGACGCGGCCGCCCTGTGGTCCGGCGAGGCGGACGCGGCGTTCGGGCCACGCGCGCGTGTGGACGCGGCGCTGGCGGTCCGGCGCGCGGCCCGGGTGTGGGCGCCACTCGACCGGCTTTCCGAGCAGGACGCGCCCGACGTACTGGCCCTGTCCGACGAGGAGTTGGGCGACCTGCTGGGGGTGGCCGCGACCCGGCTCGCGGCGGCCGGGGTGGCGGTGCACTGGCCCCGGGACCTGGCGCAGGACCTGAGCGCGGCCGCGGTCGTACGGCCCGCGCCCGGCTCGGCCACCGACGGCACCGGCTTCTTCGAGAGCGAGGAACTGCTCCAGTTCCGCTGGCAGTTGGCCATCGGCGGCGACCCGCTCACCGAGGCCGAGATGGACGCGCTCGCTGAGGCGCACCGCCCGGTCGTCCGGCTGCGGGACCGCTGGGTACTCGTCGACCCGGGCCTCGTCCGCAAGGCCCGCAAGCGCGAACTGGGCCTGCTCGACCCGGTCGACGCCCTCTCCGTCGCCCTCACCGGCAGCGCGGAGGTCGAAGGGGAGACCGTCGAGGCGGTGCCCGTCGGCACGCTGGCCGCCCTGCGTGATCGCCTGACGGCAGGGGTACGACCGGCCGAACCGCCACCGGGACTACGGGCGACCCTGCGGGACTACCAACTCCGGGGCCTGGCCTGGCTGGACCTCATGACGTCCTTGGGGCTCGGCGGCTGCCTCGCCGACGACATGGGACTGGGCAAGACGATCACGGTCATCGCCCTGCATCTGAAGCGCGCCCGTACGGCTCCGACCCTGGTGGTCTGCCCGGCCTCGCTGCTCGGCAACTGGCAGCGGGAGATCACCCGTTTCGCGCCCGGCGTCCCCGTCCGCCGCTTCCACGGCCCCGACCGCACCCTGGAGGACCTCGACGGCGGCTTCGTCCTCACGACGTACGGCACGATGCGATCGACGGCGCCGACCCTGGCACAGCACACCTGGGGCATGGTCGTCGCCGACGAGGCACAGCACGTCAAGAACCCGTACTCGGCGACCGCGAAGGCCCTGCGCACGATCCCGACACCCGCGCGCGTGGCACTGACCGGCACACCGGTCGAGAACAACCTCTCCGAACTCTGGGCCCTGCTCGACTGGACGACCCCCGGCCTGCTCGGCCCCCTGAAGTCCTTCCGCGCCCGGCACGCGCGCGCCGTGGAGAACGGCGAGGACGAGGAGGCGGTGGCCCGGCTCGCCCGGCTGGTCCGTCCCTTCCTCCTGCGGCGCAAGAAGTCCGACCCCGGCATCGTGCCCGAGCTGCCGCCCAAGACGGAGACGGACCACCCGGTTCCCCTCACCCGTGAACAGGCGGCGCTCTACGAGGCGGTGGTGCGTGAGTCGATGCTCGCGATCGAGACGGCGGAGGGGATCGGGCGCAGGGGCCTGGTCCTGAAGCTCCTCATGTCCCTCAAGCAGATCTGCGACCACCCCGCGCTGTACCTGAAGGAGGAGCCGGCGGCGCCCACCGAGCGACTGGCCGCCCGCTCCGGCAAGTTGACGCTGCTGGACGAACTGCTGGACACGGTGCTGTCCGAGGACGGCTCGGCGTTGGTCTTCACGCAGTACGTGGGGATGGCCCGGATGATCGCCTCTCACCTCGCCGCCCGGGCGGTCCCGGTCGACCTGCTCCACGGCGGCACGCCGGTCCCGGAGCGGGAACGGATGGTGGACCGATTCCAGAGCGGCGCGACGCCGGTCCTCGTCCTGTCCCTGAAAGCGGCGGGCACCGGCCTGAACCTGACCCGCGCGGGCCATGTCGTCCACTTCGACCGCTGGTGGAACCCGGCCGTGGAGGAACAGGCCACCGACCGCGCCTACCGCATCGGCCAGACCCAGCCCGTCCAGGTGCACCGCCTCATCACCGAGGGCACGGTCGAGGACCGCATCGCGGAGATGCTGGAATCCAAGCGCGCCCTGGCCGACGCGATCCTCGGCACCGGCGAGTCCGCCCTCACCGAACTGACGGACCGTGAACTGTCCGACCTCGTGTCGTTGCGGAGGGAGTCATGAGCGGGGTTGAGGAGTGGGGGAGGTCTGCGGGCGGGGACGCGGGGGTGCTCCGTGGCGGTGAGACGGGGATGGCGTCCGGCGGGGACGCCGCGACCGGGGCAGGTGGGGGCGCAGGGATGGGGGCCGGGGAGGCCGGGACCGTGGCTGAGGGCGCGGGGGTGGCGGCTGGCGGCGACGTGGAGAAGGTGGCCGGGGAGGAGCGGGGGACGGCGGCTGAGGGCGTGGGGAGGGCGTCCGGCGGGGACGCGGCGATGGGGGCCGGGGAGGAGCGGGGGGCGGCGGCTGAGGGCGTGGCGAGGGCGGCTGGAGGGGACGCGGCGATGGGGGCCGGCGAGGAGTGGGAGACGGCGGCCCTGGAGGCGCAGACGGTGACCGGGCAGGTCGGGACCGGGGCCGAGGAGGCGGGGGCGGCGGCCGAGGAGGCGGGGATGGCGGCTCACGAGCTGCCCGCGGACTCCAATGCGACGGCTGACGAGCCGAGCCGATCGGGCAACCCCGAGCCCCGACCGGCCGATGCTGCACGCCGGGCGCTGCGGGCTGCGCGGGAGCGGCGGGAGGGGGAGCCGGGGAGGACCGCCGGGCGTGGGTCGGGGGCGAGGAGAGCGGGCGAGCGTGGGGCGCGGTCTCGGGGAGCGGGCGAGCTCGGGTCGCGGTCTCGGGGAGCGGCGGAGCACGGGTCGGGTTCCGCTGAGGTGGGTGTGCGTGGGGCGATGTCTGCGCGGGAGACGGAGCATGGGCCGGTGTCTCCACGGGAGGTGGGGCGTGGGCCGGTGTCTTCCGAGGCGGCGGGGCGTGGGCCGGTGTCTCCCGGGGAGGTGGAGCAAGGGCCGGTGTCTTCGGAGGCGGCGGGGCGTGGGCCGGTGTCTCCCGGGGAGGTGGAGCAAGGGCCGGTGTCTTCGGAGGCGGCGACGCAGGGTTCGGCGCAGGTTGTGTCCGGGGGGCGGGGGTTCGCGTCGGCGGGGTCGCACGGGCCGAGTTCGGCGTCGGCTGTGTCGGATGGGCCGAGTTCGGCGTCGGCTGTGTCGGATGGGCCGAGTTCGGCGTCGGCTGTGGCCCGTGCGGCGCTGCGGCGTGCGGCAACCCAAGCCGCAAGTGCCGGTTCCGGTGCCGGTGCCGGTTCTGGTGCCGAAGCGGACGCGGGTGCGGGGACTGGCGCCGAAGCCGACGCGCGTGCGGTAAGTGGTGCCGATGCGGATGTGGATGCCCACCGGGCCGATGCCGTCGAGGGAGCCCCGACGGACGTTTCCGACACCGTGTCCCGCCGGCAGCATGCACGTCCCGCGGACGCCGCCCGTGAAGCCCTGCGCGCTGCCCTGGAGGAGAAGCGGCGGGCCCAGGCGGACGCGGCTGACAGGGGAGCCGAGAACACGCGACGGTCGCGCCGAACCGCACCGACCGGTTCCGGGGGCCGACGAGGCGCAGGTACTGGTGCTGAGGGCCGGCGAGGCGTGGGCACCGGTGGTGAGGCCCGACGCGGCGCGGGCACCGATGCCGAGGGCAGGCGTGCCCGGGATGTGCGGAGCTTGCTCGCCGGTGCCTTCCGGATGCCGCCGCTGGATTCGCCCTCCGGCGCCGACCCGAGGACGACCCCCGAACCGACCGCACAGCGGCAGAACCAGCCGACGAGCCCCGCCTCACTCCCACCTTCACCTCCGGCTTCCCCCGCACCTTCCCCGGAGTCCACGGCGCCCCTGCCGTCCACCGATCCGGGCTCACTCGAGGGAGAAGAATCCACGCGTCCCCGGCGTCCACCGTCAGCGGGTCCTCGCCAGGCCCGGCCGATCCCACCGCGCCCACACCCCGCCATCACCCCCACCCGCACGCCCGCGCCCACGGCGTTTCCTCACCGGCCCCCGCCGACGTCGTAGCCCCCACCTCACCCCCCACCCCCACCCCCACCCCCATCCCTGACCCCGCCCCCGAGCGCGCCTCTCCCGCCACACCCCAGGTCCCGCGCTCCATGGCGGCCCCCGGCCGCGACGGTGAACTCCGGCGTACCTTCCCCGCCTTCGCGCCCCGTCCCTCCGGCGACGACGACCGCTTCGCCGAGACCTGGTGGGGCAACGCCTGGGTGACCGCTCTGGAGGAGGGTGCCCTCGATCCCAAGCGGCTGGCCCGCGGGCGCGGTTACGCGCAGCAGGGCCATGTCGACGCCATCACGGTGACGCCGGGGCTGGTGCTGGCGTATGTGCGGGGCAGCCGGCCGCGGCCGTACCGTGTGCAGGTACGGCTACGGACGCTCGACGACGCCGACTGGGCTCGGTTCCTGGACACCGCGGCCGACCGGCCGGGACACATCGCCGCGTTGCTCGACAAGGAGATGCCCGAGTCCCTCGCCGAGTGCGGCGTACCGCTGCTGCCGGGCCCCGGCGACCTCGACCCTCACTGCAGTTGCCCCGACCGCGGCCATCCCTGCAAGCACGCCGCCGCCCTCTGCTACCAGACCGCACGCCTGCTGGACGCCGACCCCTTCGTCCTGCTCCTGCTGCGCGGCCGCGGCGAACGCCAACTGCTCGACGCCCTGTCCCGCCGTAACGCGGCCCGTGCGGCCCGTGCGGCCCAGGAGCGTGAACCGGCGCCTCTCCCGGGCGTGCGAGCCACCGACGTCCTCGCGCCGGACCGCCGGCTCCCGCCCCTGCCGACGCCGTTGCCCGTCCCCGCGCACCCGGAGCAGCCCCCGGTCTATCCGGCGGCACCCGGCGGCCCGGACCCCTTCGCGCTGGACCAGCTGGCGACCGACGCCGCCGCCCGCGCCCACGCCCTGCTGAGCACCGGCCGCGACCCGGTCGCCGAGCTGACCCTGTGGCAGGACGCGGTCCGGCTCGCCGCCGCGCGCCCCGGTTCCGGCCTCACCGCCGCCACCCGCGCCCTGTACTCCTCGCTCGCCTCCGCCGCCGACCGCACCCCGGCCGAGCTGGCCCGCGCGGTCGCCGCGTGGCGCCAGGGCGGCCTGGAGGGGCTCGCCGTGCTCGAAGAGCCCTGGGACCCGCCCGCGGGCCGCTTCGACCGGGCCCGCCCCCTCCTCCTCGCCGCCGACCTCCCCGCGTTCCGTCCGTGGCGCAACCGCCTCACCCACCCCCGCGGCCATCTCCAACTCCGACTGGGCCGCGACGGCCTCTGGTACCCGTACGAGTCGGAACCCGGCCACGACGACTGGTGGCCCCACGGCACCCCCGACCTCGACCCGGTCGGAGCCCTGACGGGCCTGGGCGCCTCACCGGAAGCCTGAGCGCCCCCTGCCTTCCAGTACCGCTTCGACGGCCCGGAAGACGCCCCGGCCCGGGGAGTGTGGGGATGAGAGCAGCACCCGGGACGGGAACTCTCCACGACGGAGCAGCCCGTAGCCCTTCGCCCGCGAGAATCCCAACGCCTCGGAGGCGTCCTCAACGCTCCCTGTTCGGTCCCGGGCGCTCTGTTGCTCATCGGTCGGGCGAGGCGAGGAGCCCGGTCACGAGCCGGTGCGCGTAGGCGGCGTCGAGCCCGCCCGGGCCGTGACGGTAAACACTGTCCAGGCGTTCGCCGTTCGGTGTTCATTCCCTCTTCGAGGGGTCGGCGGGAGAGGTTCAAGGCCAGGCGGGAGTCAGCCTCGGCCATCCACGGAGGCCCAGAACTCGCTCAGTGCCTTCGCGCCCTGCACGGGGTCCTGGACCATCCAGAAGTGACCGGCATCCAGGACCCGCACCTTCGCGCCCAGATCGCGGGCGACCTCGCGAGCCACCTCCTCGTCGTCGAACGGGTCATCGGACGGGACGAGGACGAGGCCCGGCGCTTCGGTCCTGGTGAGATCGCTGCCCCAGTCCGCGAAGGGATTGGGCAGCGCGGAGCGGTACAGCCCGAGGATGGACTGTCCCATCGTCTCGTCGAAGGCCTCGTGCAGCGCCAGGGCGTGACGCTCCGGCACACCGAGGGACCGGAGTTGCCCCGCCGTGCTGCCCGGCTCGTCCACCGACGCGGCCCGTGCACGCTCGTTGAACGCCTCGCCGTCGCGCGGCGTCTGCCAGATCTGCGCTACGGGGTGCCAGACATAGTCGGCGTGCATGATGCTCGAGCAGTCGGTGACCCAGCTGCGCAGGGGCACGTCGTACGCCGTGACGACCCGGTAGGTGAGCAGGGCACCCCAGTCGTGGCCCACCAGGTCGACAAGGCCGGGGACTTCGCGCAGCGCCTCGGTCAGCCAGCGCGCGTATTCCTCCTTGCTCCCCCCGAATCCCTCCGGTACCGGGGCACCGAAACCGGGAAGCCGAAGGGCCACGCTGTCGGTTTCGAGTCGCTCACGCACGTCCTGCCAGATGTCGGCTGTCTCGGGAACCCCGTGGACGAATACGACGGTCATGTGGATTTCCTCCTCCTGGTGCAGAAGTCCACAGGCTCCCCGTGACGACTGCTCAGTCGACAGACCGGATCGCTGCTCGTTGTGCCTGTGCACGACCTTCGACTGCTCATCCTGCGGCTTCGGGCGTTTCGCCTGTGAGCACGGCCTCGGCCAACCGTCGGGCGATGTCAGCCGGTGAGGCCGGCCGCCCGCGAACCCCGCTGCACCGGCACACCGTCCGGGACCGCCTGAGCCAACTCAGCGGCTTCTTCCGCCGCCTGGACGAATGGGACGCCGTCGACCGTCCGCCCCCGCCAACTGGTCTTCGACAGCTACTTCCCATCGCAGAAGAGCCGCTGCCCCGCTTCCTCGACGACGCGGCGGCCGCCAAGCTGCCGGCCGCCGCCCGCCAGGGCCTCGATCCGTTCGCCCGGCCGGCCATCGAGATCCTCGCCCGCATCGAGTCAGCCGTCCGCAAGGGCGCCGAGCGGGCCGTGACTCGTGCTATAGGCCCGGATCGCCGACCGGATCGTCGCCGACGAGTACTTCGCCGTCTCGGAGAAGGTCGAGCTCTCTACGACGCCCCGCGTCAGCTACCGGCCGACGCCGAAGGCTCGGCCAGGATTCCGCCACCGGCTGATCCCGGCACGTGAACGGCAGGCCGCGGCCGCTGATGTCGGTGTCATGGTTCTGCTCTCGGCAGACTGGCCGACCCGGACATCAGAATCTGCCAGGGTGACCGCATGGGGAAGAACATGACGGTGCGTCGGCTCGATCTGGGGTACTTCATCCGGCCCGCGTCGGAGACCGGCGGCCCGCAGCCGCGGGTCGAACCCGTGCTCGCCTACCTGGTCCAACACGAGCAGGGCCTGATTCTCTTCGACACCGGCATCGGCAATGCGGACCCCGAGACCGAAGCCCACTACCGGCCCCGACGTCGGGACCTGCGGGAAGCCCTGGCCACGGCCGGAGTTGCGCTTGACGACATCTCCCTCGTCGCGAACTGCCATCTTCACTTCGACCACTGCGGCGGGAACCCTCTCCTGGGCGGCAAGCCCGTCCTGGTCCAGGACGTCGAGCTGGCCACTGCCCGCAACGGCGACTACACCTTCGACGGACTGATCGATTTCCCCGCCGCGTCCTATGAGGAACTAGTCGGTGAGGCCGAGGTCTGGCCGGGCGTCTGGATCGTTCCGACACCAGGGCACACCCAAGGGCATCAGTCGCTGGTCCTCCAACAACACGAGGGCACGGTGGTCCTCGCCGGCCAGGCGCACGACTTCGCTTCCCATTACGCGTCCGACCAGCTGGCCCGCCAAGCGGCACTTCACGGCGTGGAACAGCCTCTTCCCGCCTACCAGCACTGGCTGGAGCGACTCGCCGACTTCGACCCACGACGCGTTCTCTTCGCCCACGACTGCTCGGTCTGGGAACCGCCACAGAGCACTTTCCAAGGCCAGGTGCACTCGGGCTCGCCGCTGTGGAGCACCTGAAGCAGGGACGTGGTGACACCCCCGCACACTGCGGCCGATGCGAAGCACGTGGCACGGGAACCTCCCTTGGCCGAAGGAGGTCGTAGCCCGTCGCCCTCGAAGGAGCCGTGCGGCAGCCTCAATGCCTCGCTGCCGACGTCGTGTATCGCCCATGTATGGCCGCTCCCTAGCGTGGCGCCGATGGAGGCGCCATGTGGGGAATGATCAGCGGTCAGCTGCGCAGGCAGTCCGTGCGGACGTTGACGTTGCTGGTCGGTGTGCTGGTGGCCACGGCCGGGTTCACTCTGCTGACCGGGTCCGTGGAGACCTCACGGCTGACGGTGAAGGCGCCCGCCGACGCCAACTTCCGTGCCGCGTAGGACATTCTGGTGCGGCCAGCCGGTGCGCGGACCGGGCGCGAGGAGTCCGTCGGGCAGGTGCGCCCCAACTTTCTGTCCGGGCAGTTCGGTGGGATAACTCCCGGTCAGTGGCGCGAGATCGCCGGCCTGCGAGGGTTGGAGATCGCCGCTCCCATGGCGTGCTCGGCTATGTGCGGGCCGGGACGCACGCCCACGGCTCGGGCATGACGTGCTGGCGCCGCTTGCGGGGAAAGGGAGAGCCGACTGCGGTTACGACCATGACGTCCACCGCGACCAGGTCCGCGAGCGCGGCATCGTCCGTGCCTTCGCACAGCTGAAAATCTGGCAACCGATGCGGCGGGCGAGACACTCCACCCCGCCGCATCGGCACCATCGTCCAGACTCTCCAAACCTTCCTGACCTGCGCCTATCAGGGACAGAAGAGATTCAGTGCTCGCAGAGGGAGAATTCTCGTTCGTAGAGCTGCTCGTTGTGTTCGTTGACGAAGAACTTGCGTTCCTCCATAAGTCGTTCGCGGTAGTTCTTGGCCTGTTCAAGCGTCATGGTCGAGGTGTCGGACCATGGTTGTTGTGGTGGCACATCGGATGTCGAGACGATCTTTTCCGAAGGGTCGACCAGGAAGAACGCGAGAATTTTGCGATATCCCGGGCGGGTGGGGTCCATGAGGCGGAATGCGTCGACGCGGTGTTGCAAGATGTTCGGGAACGCCAGGCAGCGGCCCGCTGGGGTCGATGCCGATCCCAGCATCTGGTTCAGTGCGTCTTCGTCCTCCAGGCCGTAGACGTCACGCAGACCGTTGTCGTCGTTCTGTTCGTAGTTCGGGTCGTCGAGTGCCGCCCGGAAGCTCAGCCGGCTTTCGGTGATGTTCTCGCTGTCCCAGTAGTAGATGCCGGTCGAGACGATCCGCTCGTTCAACATTCCCTCGACATGCCAGGAACCGCCGGCGTACTCGGGCTTGTCCGGGGTGAGATGAATGGTGGCGAGTTTGACGATGACCTGGAGACGGCGGCCGCGCAGGTCGACTCGGGCGGATTCGTCGGGCAACTCGGGCGGGGTGAAGGCCGGGGCGTCCGGGATGACCGGGCGGCGGTTTTCCCACCAGTCGTCCTGGGCCTCTCCCCATGCGCGGACGGCTTCGGCGTAGGCCTCATCATCGCTGTAGGAGGACTTGTCCGGAAACTCCGGTTTCGAGTCGTACCACCCGTAAGGGTTGGCCTCGATCCGCAGCGGCCGCGGATGGCGAAGATCGGTGAGCACGTTCTCCAGCAGCGGGCGAAAGCGGGCGAACAAGTCCGGCAGGACAGAGGCCAGTTCGCGATGAGTCTCGGGGTGGACATTGTTGACGTACGACCGGAAGACGACGTCACCGTCGTCACTGACGTCGAGGTCCGTGGGCAACCACTGGAACTTCTCCGAGAACTCGTATGTCGAGTAGCGGTCCGTCGGGTTGTGCCAAGCTCGCTCGGGCGCGCCGCTCACCTCTCGCACCAGGCAGAACAGTGAGGGGTGAACCAGATCCAGTACCTGGCCATCGGATCCGGGATGCCAGTCCTGTTCTGCCTCGGGGACCTGTTCCAGAACCCGAACCGCCTCGCGCAGCCGGGACCTGAGCTCGTCGTCGACCAGTGTGTCCGACTGCCACACCCCATCGACAGCGGACACTTCGACGCCGGTTCGTGCGTCCCGCAGCGCGGCGTAATGCACGAGTTCGGCAAGCACGTAACGAACCTGCGCTTCGGTAAGGCCCTGGGCGACCGCTTCTTGGGTCCACCTGGCGACGATGTCGGCATCGTTCATCTTGTCGAACCATCCCGGCTTCGCCCGAATGTGTGAGCTGCACTGCATCATCTGAAGTTCCCGCAGCGTTCGGGGGGTCGCGAACGATATGGAACGGGCAGCATGAAAGGGCAGCGGGAAAGCAGACAGGCCAGTCAATTCTCTTGGTCCTCCCGGTCGGTGTGCGGCGGCGGGAAGGATACTTCAGCGGACTGACACAGAAGGTTGCCTTGAGCTCGTGCTCCCTGCCGCCGCAGGGACCCTGTGCCTTTGGGCAAGGGAACGGGGCTGCGGTGAGCCCGGGTGCCGGGCAGCGTGGCGGTGTGGCTGATCTGATGTGGGATGACGTGAACTGCTTCTTCGCCCCGGGCCTGAGTTCGCGGAGAGGGGCTGGCAGCACCAGTACGGCGAAGGCGAGGAGGAGCTTCAGGTGCCTCGCGCGGAGGCCGTGCTGCCCCGTTCGGCGGATGTTGAGTGCCCGAACCTGCAGGTCTGGCCGACTGCTGATGTGCCGGCGATCTTCCGCTTCTGTGCGGACGATGAGAAGTCCCTGCTCATCGAGCAGGGATTCCGTTTGCCGCAACGCACTTAGGCCGCCTCTTTCGGATCACGCCTCGACAGCGTCGTCGTCCGACCGTACCCAGGCCAGCTGTGCGTCGCTCAGCGGAGGGTCGAACCCTTCTGGGAACATCAGCATGAGCGGATGCGGCCACATGTTCTCCGGCCCGTGCTCTTGGCAGTGCAGGGCGATGAGATGCGGCCCTTCCCCGCAGGACTCGTGCCGGTATTGGCGGTCATGCGCCTGGCAGAAGTACACATACCTTGAGCAGCCGTCCTCATCGCTCGGCTCGTAGAAGCCGGTATCACAGACGATCTGGGTCACCGGTTCCTGCCGATTGAACCGGGGGATGGGCCGCGGATCACGCCACAGCAAGCGTGGAGGAAGCACGCGCCCATCTTGCACCGCGGCCGAGCCATTCGGGTCACCGGGTGGTTGGTCCGGTCATGTCGTCGCGAAGCGAGCGCGTGGGCTCAGTGGACCGAGGTCACCTGGAATCCCACGACGGGCCGCGACCGGATCTCGCCTGGTTGTGACAACTGCTGTGCGTTGGAGCTGGCCATGCGGCTGAAGGCGATGGGTCAGGCGAAATACCAGCGGGATGGTGATCCGCGGACCAGCGGCCCTGGGTGCACCTGCGAGACCTGTGGCGGGGACGGTTCTCAGACCCCACCCTGGACAAACTCGTAGACGACATCGACCGTCAGGCGGAAGCGAGCAGCGGTTACACCGCTGCCGACCACGCGCGCGTGGCCATCACCATCCCTCCCAAGGGCATCAGCGCACGGGACCTGGACGAGGACCAACGCCAGCTGCTGAGGCGACTGCTCACCCGCTACACCGGCCGGGCCCCGCAGGACCTCGCCGCGGCATACGACGCCCACTATGCCCGTGACTCCGTTCTCGACGAGGTCCACGTCGGCTGGGCAGGCGGCCCCGAGAAGGGGAAATCGCACTACTACCGGGTCCAAGGCCCCAGCATCCTCATCGAGTACAACAACACCCAGCGAAACGGCAACCACGCCCACTCGGTGTGGCGCGACCCGCGCTCGGACTTCGGCCTCAGCGAGCTGGCCGCACACCGGGAGCGCGCTCTCCCGCGCTGAGGCGGATGGCGCTGTCGTGCCGTGGCGGCGCCGGACTACTCCTGTGCGTGCCGGATGGCGTCCAGGACGATGTGGGCGATGTGCTCGTCGGTGAGGTGGTAATGGATCTCGCGGGCCTGGCGGCGGGTCGTCACGATGCGGGAGTTGCGCAGGACCCGCAGGTGCTGCGAGACCAGTGGCTGGCTCACCCCCAGGGCGGCGACGAGTTCGTGGACGTACTTTCCCCCCTCTGACAGCTCGCGCACGATGCCGAGGCGGACCGGGGAGGCCAGCGCCTTCAGCAGGTCGCTGGCGGCCTCCAGGGCGCGTAGCGGTTCGTCTGCCGGGGTTGTCGAGGGGGGAGTCATTGCCACATGCGCATATTAGCAAGTGGCAATGATTTCCGGTCCGATTCGTGTCGGCGCTCGCGTCCCTCCTCACCACCTGACCGCACGGAAGGAGCCTGTGCATGAGTGACACCGCACGAGGCCGCCTGGACCGGCCCTTCGCCCACGTCGTCTGCGTCACCTGCGATGCCGCCGACGAGGAGGAGATGGACGGATTGCGGCGAGGCGTACGGAGCTGCCGCCAGGGGATCACGGTCTCCACCGGCTGTCTGGCACGGCTCCTGCACTGCCGCCGACGGCGCGGTGTCCATGCTGCCGTGCAGCCGTGCGCGGCGGATCGCAGGCCCACGGGAGCCGTCGTACGCCTGGGCCCGATCGTCACCGAGGCCGAGGCCGAGGTTGTCGGGGCGTGGTTGCGGGCCGGAATGCCGGACGACGGCACGCTGCCCGACACCCTGCGCGCGGCGCCTGCTCCGCAGCAGGTTGCCCACCTCAACTGAGGGACACGCACGGGGCTGGGAGAGCCCTTGTGGTCAGCGCACGCGCCGTTCCTCCAGCGGTGCGGCGCGCAGGCGTGCGGCGGTGTCGCTCGGCAGGTGGGGGGTGTGGCCCACGAGGCGGGCGGAGTTGGCGACGACGGCGATGCTGCTGGTGTTGTGCAGCAGGGCGGCCAGGACGGGGTTGATGGAGCCGCCGGCGCCGGCGATGAGGCCGGCGAGGTTGACGCCGATGGAGAGTGTGTAGTTCTGCCGTACGACGCGCAGGGTGTGGCGGCTGAGCTCGACGACGGCGGCGACCTGGCGCAGGTCGTTTCCGGCCAGGGCGATGTCGGCGGTCTCGAGGGCGACGTGGGAGGAGTGGGCGCCCATGACGATGCCGACGTCGGCGAGCGCGAGGGCGGGTGCGTCGTTGGTGCCGTCGCCGACCATGGCGACGCTGTGGCCCGCTGCCTGGAGGTCGCGGATGAGCTGGAGTTTGGCCTCGGGCAGGGCGTGGGCGTGGACTTCGGTGATGCCGAGGGTGTCGGCCACGGCCTGGGCGGTCTCGGGGGCGTCGCCGGTGAGCAGCACGATGCGGGTGACGCCGAGGTCGGTGAGTTGGCGGACGACGGTGTCGGCTCCGCCGCGTACGGCGTCGGACAGGCCGAGCATGCCGATGAGCTTGTCGTCGTGGGCGAGGCAGATGACGGTCTCGCCGCCGGCGCGCAGTCGGCTCGTCCACTCCTGGGCCACGTCGGTGAGTTCGAGGCCGTGGCGGCGCAGGAGGGCGGGGCTGCCCACGAGCAGGCGGCTGCCGTCGAGTTCGGCGCGTACGCCCATGCCGAGGACGACTTCGCAGGCTTGGTGGATGGGGATGTGCAGGTGTTGTTCCTCGGTGCGCCGGACGATGGCTTCGGCGAGCGGGTGCCGTGCGTGCAGCTCACCGGAAGCGGCCAGGCTCAGCACTTCATCCGCGGTGACCGTTTCGTCGAGCGTGACGACGCTGGTGACCAGGGGGCGGCCGAGGGTGAGGGTGCCGGTCTTGTCGAAGACGACGGCGGTGACGCGGCCGATGCCTTCCAGGTGGGTGCCGCCCTTGATGAGGGTGCCGCGGCGGGCGCCGTTGCCGATGGCGGCACTGATCGCCGTGGGGGTGGCCAGGCCCGCGGCGCAGGGGCAGGCGATCAGCAGCATGGTCATGGCTCGTCGGGCGTCCCGGGTGAGGACGTATGTGATGCCGGCGAGGGCGAAGGAGACGGGGACGAAGCGGCGGGTGAAGGCGGCGGCGACGGTCTGGATCGGGGCCCGGTCGGCCTGTGCCTCCTCGACCCGGGTGATGATCCGCCCGACGACCGTGTCCTGCCCGACCGAGGTGGCTCGTACGGTCAGGGAGCCGTTGGATACGAGTGTGCCCGCATAGACCTCGGTGCCGGGCTGCACGTACACCGGCAGCGCCTCACCGGTGATCGCCGCCTGGTCGACCAGTGCCTCGCCGGACTCGGCGGTGCCGTCGACGGGGATGCGGTGGTGTTCGTAGACCGCGACCACGTCCCCGGTCCTGATCTCCGCCAGGTCGACCTCGACCTCCACGCCGTCGCGGACCAGCCAGACCCGCTCCTCCCCGATGGAGAGCAGTTCCTCGATGGCGCGCCGGGTCCGGCGCAGGGTGATGGCCTGCAGGAACTCACCGATGTTGAGCAGCCACAGCACCATCAGCGCGACCACGTTCTCGCGCAGCACGAGCGAGATAACGGTCGCTGTTGTCACCAGCAGGTCGGTGCCGGCGTGGCGTCTGCCGCCGAGGGTGCGTGCGGCGCCGCGGAAGAACGGCAGCCCGGTGAAGACGGTGACCGCGCCCAGGAATCCGGCCGAGCCCCCCGGGGTCCAGGGAGGTCGGCCGAGCAGCCGCCGCAGTCCCACCAGGGCGAGCACCGCACCGCCGACCACGAGCCGCGCGACCTCTCCCGTGGAGGAGTCGGGCACGGACCGGCTGGCCCTGGCGCGCACCTCAGGCGGTGGAGCCTCGGCGAGGGCGGCGACCAGTCGGTCGAGGTCGACCAGGTCGGGCTGCACCCAGACGATCACCGCGCCGGTGCGGGGGAAGATGCGCAGCGCCCGGAAGCCCGGCAGATCCGTGAACCGCTCATCGACGATCCCGGCACAGCCCGGCCGCGCCCGCAGCCAGGGCACTGTCAGCCGTACGCGCCCCGCGGCAGCCGACCGCACCACCACGCCGGAGCCGGACATGGCGACCGCCCTTTCAGTGCTCGTGGTCGTGGTCGTGCCCCTCGACACCGACCGCCGAGGGCGGCGGCGCATCCTCACCCATCTGCTCCCTGGCCTCCGCCAGCAGGTCTCCTGCCCTCAGGCGGGCTTCCTCGGCGGCTTCTCCCAGCCGTCGCCCCGTCGTGATGCCGCCGGCGATGCCGCTGACCAGAAGCCGGCGGGCCGCGGGCTTCGCTTTGGGTGCGGCCTTGGCGACTCCCCGTAGGACCAGTACGCCGGCGGTTCCGGACAGGGCGTAGTGCGTGATGCGGCCCACGACCGCACCCGCAAGAGCGGCGGGATGCATCATGGTCTCCTTCCGCGGAACGGATTCCTCCGTCTTCGACGCGGTAAGTCCATTCTCGCCCCGCGGCGGACATCGCGCACCAGTCGTTCTGAACCACGCCTGTGGCCGCGCAGGCCGAGGCGGCCCGCGTTAAGTTCTTGGTAAGGATTTCCATATCGGATGGCCGAATGACGGTCTTGACATCCGTTTCCATCTAGCGTGTGCCGAAGCCGGGACGGGCTGAGCTCGGCGGACAACTCACCTTGCTACGGAGGGATCCTCCATGCGTGCGTCCTCGTCCCGGCGTCTGGCGCCGCTGATAACCGGCGCTTCCCTGGTTCTCCTGGCCGGCTGCGGCAGCTCCTCCGACTCCGCAGGCGGCACCGACGCCTCGCAGAGCCCCGTCTCCTCGTCCGCCGTCCCGGTGGTGGCCTCGACGAACGTCTACGGCGACCTCGTCGAGCAGATAGGCGGCGGGAAGGTGAAGGTCACGTCGATCATCAGTGACCCCGACCAGGACCCGCACTCCTACGAGGCCAACACCCAGAACCAGTTGGCGCTCTCCAAGGCGAAGGTCGTCGTCGAAAACGGTGGCGGTTACGACGACTTCATCGACCGGATGCTGCAGAGCAGCGACAACTCCTCAGCCGAGGTGATCAACGCGGTCAAAGTCTCAGGGAAGACCGCCCCCGTAGGCGGGGAGCTCAACGAGCACGTCTGGTACGACTTCCCCACCGTCGGCAAGGTGGCGGACAGCATCGCCGCCGCCCTGGGCAAGGCCGACCCGGACGACGCTGCCACCTTCACCAAGAACGCGGAAGACTTCAAGGCGAAGCTGAAGCCGCTGGAGACGAAGGAAGCCCGGATCAAGACCGACCACGGCGGCGAAGAGGTGGCCATCACCGAGCCTGTGCCGCTGTACATGGTCGAGGCGAGCGGACTGAAGAACGCCACGCCCGAGGCATTCAGCGAAGCCATCGAAGAAGGCGACGACGTCTCCCCGCGGACCCTGCAGGAAACGCTGGAACTGTTCACCGGCAACAAGGTCGAGGCGCTGGTCTACAACGAGCAGACCTCCGGCCCCCAGACCGAGAAGGTCGAGCAGGCCGCCAAGGCCGCCGGGATCCCGGTCGTCCCCGTCACCGAGACGCTCCCCGAGGACAAGGACTACGTCGCCTGGATGACCGCCAACGTCGACGCGCTCGCGAGCGCGCTGGCCAAGTGAGGCAGCCCACCGTGGCCTCCTTGCCCCGCGCCCGCCAGAGCACGAGCGAGCACCCGGACCGTGGCGCGGACGCCGCGGTGATCAGCCTGCGCGGCGCGGCCCTGTCCTACGGTGACCGCGTGCTGTGGCAGGACCTCGATCTCGATGTGCGGCCCGGCGAGTTCCTGGCCGTGCTCGGCCCCAACGGATCGGGTAAGACCAGCCTTGTACGCGCCCTGCTGGGGCAGCGGCAGCTGTCCGCCGGCACGTTGACGGTGCTGGGGCGCCCGCCCCGCAAGGGCAGTCGGCACATCGGCTATGTCCCGCAGCAGGCGACGCTGTCCGCGCACGCGATGCTGCGTGCCCGGGACCTGGTCCGCTTCGGCATCGACGGCCACGGGTTCGGACCCCGGCTGCGCACGGGCGCCGTACGCCACCGCGTGGACGAAGTCCTCGAAGCCGTCGGGGCCGCCGCCTACGCGGACGTGCCCGTCGGTCTGCTCTCCGGCGGCGAACGGCAGCGCGTCCGCATCGGGCAGGCGCTCGCGACCGACCCGCGAATCCTGCTGTGCGACGAACCACTGCTCTCCCTCGACCTGCACCACCAGCGCGCCGTGACGGAACTGGTGGACGCCCGCCGTCGCTCGCACAACACAGCCGTGGTCTTCGTGACCCACGAGATCAACCCCGTGCTGGGACTCGTGGACCGCGTGCTCTACCTCGCCCGCGGCGGCTTCCGGGTCGGCACACCCGACGAGGTGCTGACCTCCGAAGCGCTCTCGCAGCTGTACGGCACGCAGGTCGACGTCGTCCGCGTCCAGGGCCGGATCACGGTAGTGGGCGTGCCCGACGAGGTGGCCGAACCGCCGCATCACCCCGAACTTCCGCATGAGGTACGGCCATGACGATCGCCGACGGGATCTGGCAGCAGATCTTCAACTTCGACAACTACGGCGAACTGCTCGCCCTGGTCCGCAACTCCCTCATCGCCGGCGCCGCGCTCGGTCTGATCGGCGGTCTGGTGGGGGTCTTCGTCCTCATGCGGGACCTGCCCTTCGCGGTACACGGGGTCAGCGAACTGTCCTTCGCCGGGGCCTCGGCCGCGCTGCTGATGGGCGTGAACATCGTGGGCGGCTCGATCGTCGGCTCACTGATCGCGGCTGGGGCGATCGGGCTGCTCGGGGCGCGCGCCCGGGACCGCAACTCGGTGATCGGCACACTCATGCCGTTCGGCCTCGGTCTCGGCGTGCTGTTCCTCGCCCTGTACAAGGGCCGGGCGGCGAACAAGTTCGGGCTCCTCACCGGGCAGATCGTCGCCGTCGACACCCCCCAGATGTCCTGGCTGCTCGGCACGTCGGCCGTGGTACTCGTGGCGCTGGCGGCCATGTGGCGACCGCTCACCTTCGCCAGCGCCGACCCGGACGTGGCCGAGGCACGAGGTGTGCCGGTCCGCGGACTCTCGTTCGCCTTCATGATCGTGCTGGGCCTCGCGGTCGCGCTGTCCGTGCAGATCGTCGGGGCGCTGCTGGTCCTCACCCTCCTCGTCACCCCGGCGGCCGCCGCTGCCCGGGTCACGGCCTCACCTGTGCTGCTGCCCGTGCTGAGCGTGGTGTTCGCGGTGCTCTCCATCGAGGGCGGGATCCTGCTGGCCCTGGGCAGCAGCATCCCGATCAGCCCCTACGTCACCACCATCTCCTTCACGATCTACATCGTCTGCCGACTGGTGGGCACCTACCGGACGCGACAGTGGGCAGTCGCCGCACGTCCCGCGCCCGAGCCCGGCTGACCCACCAGCCGCGAGCCAGGCTCACCCACCAGCCGGCGCCTCTGGTCCGGGCGGCTCGCAGCCGGCCTGTGAGGCCGGTGCCGCGATCATGCTTGCCGGGAACGGCGTGCAGAACGCCGGGTGTTCCACGACACCAGGGGTGAATGTCGTCTTCAGGCCCGGCCACATCGAGGCGGGTGATGCCGACGGGCCGACGTCGATGCGGGGCGCGTCCGGTAAAGCCGTTCGCCGGCGTCGTCGCGTACGACGTCCGCGCCTCCCGACGCTTCCAGGTCGTGCAGGGCGCGGTAGACCGTGGTCAGGCCGATGCGGACGCTGTCCGCGGCGAGCAGGGCGCGCAGTTCCTGGGCGGACACGAAGTCCTGATGACCGACGAGCGCACCCATGACAGCGATTCGTTGCGGGGTGGTCCGGCCGCTCACGGCCGATCACCTCCGCTGACTGCAAGGCGATGTTCGTCGGGGCGGGGTCAGCGACGATTCCCGCGCCGGGGTTTTCGTCGCCGGCCTTGTCACCTCGGATCTGGTCGGCACGCTGCCGCCGCCGCTGGGGGGGGCGCGGGCCACGAGGGCTGCACGCTGCACCGTCCGCGTCGGCCTGAAGGGCACGGCCGTGGCCGGCCGTCACCTCAGCGGCGGTCGGCCGGTCCGTGGCAGCCGGATGAGGTTGAGGCGGTATTCCTCGACTTGGGGCAGCCGTTGGGCGGCGAGGCCGGAGAGCATCTCCCGGTACGCGGCCGGGAGCTTGTCGTGCATCCCGGACGTCAGGCTGGTGAGCGTGTGGGAGGCGAGGAGGCGGGATCCCGGGCGGCGGTCGGCGAGTTGGGCCGGGTCCGCGCAGGCCCACCGCATGCGGGCGTCCACCTTGCTGAGCGCGTCGTGCTGGTTCTGGGTGTCGATGAAGCCGGGGCCGGCGGTGTCAAGGGCCAGCAGAGAGCCGGGGAACCGGTCGGCGAGCAGGTCGATGACGTGCCGTACGTCTCCCTCCTCGAGGAAGGGCAGAACGGCTTCGGCGGCGAAGAAGTACGGGCCGTCCGACTGGGCGACCACCGCTTCGGTCCACGTCTCGTCCGTGACCGACGCGGCGAGCATCGTCCGGCGCCCGCTGTCGGTGACAAACCGCCTGCGCAGCTCGATGACGTCGGGCAGGTCGAGGTCGAACCAGCGGGCCTGCCCGTTGTCGACGCGCTCGTAGCGGGTGTTGAGGCCGGTGCCGATCTCCACCACGGTGCCGGTGGGCTGGGCGGCGAGGAAGTCCGCCACCCACCGGTCGAACAGGCTTGTACGCAGGACAGTGCCGATCAGGCTGGGCAGATCGTCGAAGCGGGTGAAGTCGTAGTCGATCGACGCGACGATCTCCTCGGCCCGAGGGTCGCGCAGGGCCGCGTCCTGCTTGCGGGTCTCCACTGCCCGGCCGTACAGGGGGATGAGAAGCGTTTCCTGGACGGTGCCCAGACGTGCTGCGTGCGCTGCCACGGCTACCTCCCTCGCCTGCGGGGGCTTCGACGCTATATGAAAATGGGTTCCAATATGGGAGGTTGCTCAGGTCGGTCGAGCCGCTCGGTCCCCGCCGCCCGCCAGTGGCATGCAGGACGTGCGCAGGCCGACGGGCCACTGGCAGGGCCTGGGGGATCTGCTGTCACCGTCCCACGGGGTCGCCTTCGGCGCCGTCGGTCTGTGTGCGCAGCATCGCCTGGCCGCCGTGGTCCAAGGGTGTGTCCAGCTTCAATCGGGCTGCTTCGCTGCCTGTTCGGGCGTCGAAGACGTGGACTTCGCCGTGGCCGCCGCGGGTGACGGCGACCCAGTCGGAGCCCGGTGAGGCGGCCACCGCGCGGCGTTGGACGCCCTCCCAGGGGGTGCCGCCACGGCGGGGCGCCCCGTCCATGGCGGGGAGGGCGGCGCGGTGGGCGGTTTCGCCGTCGGCGTCCAGCAGGATCAGTTCGTCGCCGTCCGGGTGGATGCGGGTGAACGCGGTGTGGTCCTTGGTGAGGGCCAGCCGGAAGACCAGTCCCGGGCCGAGCTCCGTCAGGGTCGTACGGTCGGTGTCGAGGTCGTGACACCACGCCTGGTTCGTCCACTCCGCCCATCGCAGCGGGTCCGCCGGGCCGCCGCGCAGGGTCGACCACAGTGCGGGGCGCCGCGTGTCGAGTCGCAGATACCAGCCCCGGGCGGGCGACTTCCAGGGGATCAGGGGGCGCGGAGCGAGCGTGTCGCCCTCGCGGCTCACCTGGTGCACTCCCTCGCCGGTGGCCGCGAAGATGCGGGCGGTGTACGGGTCGTGGGCGTCGCCGTGTCCGTCGTCCGGCAGGGTCAGGTGGGCGGTGGGTGTGACCGTGGGGCAGCCGGGCGGTGCCCCGAGCAGGTCGGTGAAACGGTGTACGGCCAAGGCGCCGGGCTCCCTGTGCCGGAGGACGACCAGCGGATCGCCGTTGCCCAGGACCGTCACACCTGGTTCGCCGATGCGCGTGCGCACCCGGGCCACGTCCCCCGTGGTCCGGTCGACGACCGTCAGCAGGTCCGACCACGGCTCGGCGTTCTCGCCGAGGCCCGTCGTGACGGCCAGCCACCGGCCGGAGGGGTCGCAGGCGAGGTGCTCGGCCGGCACGGCCACCGGGATCGCCGCCTCGACCGGTTCGTCGCCGAACGGATCGAGCACGAGCAGCTCGCCCCTGCGGTCGTCGACGCAGGCGACCCGTCCGCCCGCCAGCGCCAGGAACCCCGCGTGCTCGGAGAGATGACGGCCGGTGAGGCGGCCGGTTTCGGTTCCGTCCGGCACGGTCAGTACGTGGACGCATCCCTCCACGTGGTCGGACACGAGCAGCACAGCAGGTGCGGCGGTCATCGAAGCCTCCATGAAAAAGGGTCTACTGAAAATGATTATCATGTATCTTCGGTGCGTTCCGGGACCCCTGAGAAGAAGCGAGGGCATCGATGCTGCGCTCACCGTCGAGATTGGTCCGAGGCTGGATCACCGCAGCGATCGTGGGCTCGGCCCTGGTCGGTTGCGGCACGTCCGCCGAACCGGCGAGCGAGGAGACCACGGCCGCCAGGAAGACCGATGTCACCGTCGAACCCATCAAGGCGGCACGGGCGTTGACCGACACGAACGGTGTCAAGGTCTCCCTGAAGAAGGAGCCCGAACGCATCGTCTGCCTGTTCGCGCTCTGCGACGACATCCTGACCGAACTGGGCATCGTCCCCGCGGCCACGAACAGCGCGCTCCTCGCCCACCCCGACTTCCTGGGGGAGAAGAAGGCCAAGGAGGTCGATGTCATCCCCGGCGGGTTCATCGCGCCCGAGGTGGAGGCGATCCTCTCCCGCAAGCCCGACCTCGTGATCGGCCTGGAGGACACCCACGGCAAGCTCGCCCCGGCGCTGAAGGACGCCACCACGTTCTGGCCCATGCAGCCCGGGACGTGGGAGGACAGCGTGGGCTACCTGCGCGACGTGGCCGCGCTCACCGGCCGCACGGCCGAGGGTGAGAAGGCCGAGAAGGCCTTCCGCACCAAGCTCGCAGAGGCCGAGAAGACCAGGAGCGACAAGACCGCGCTCATCATCTACGGCAATGACGAGAACTTCGGCGTCGCCACCCCGGAGACCGACGTGGGCGCCAGCCTGTTCCCGAAGCTGGCGGACTACCCGTGGAAGTCGCGTGGCGTGGAGGGAAGTTACAGCCTGGAGGAGATCCTCGCGGCGGACGTCGACGTGCTGTTCGTCGAGACGATGAGCTTCGGCGAGGCGGACGGCAAGCTGTCGGAGAAGCTGGCGAAGAACCCCCTGTGGGGCAAGATCCCGGCGGTGAAGAACGGCGACGTCCACGAGGTCGACTCCGAGGTGTGGGCCAAGGGACGCGGTACTCGTTCGCTGGGCGTCGTCCTCGATGAGGCCACGGCCGCGCTGCGGTGAGCGCGCCCACCGCGACACACACCGCGGCGGGTGACACGGCGGCGAGCGCAAGGCGGTCCGTGCGTGGCGCGGGAGTATGGCAACTGCCCGCCGTGGTCGCGTTGTTGCTCGCCGCGTCGGCCTGCGCGCTGACTTTGGGCACCCCGTACGTCCCGCTGCACCGGCTGCCCGGTGCGCTGCTGGACTCGGACAGCACGCTCACCGGCATCGTCGTCACCGAACTGCGCGTGCCCCGCCTGGTGCTGGCTCTGGTCGCCGGCGCCTGTCTGGGTGCGGCGGGGCTCGTGCTCCAGGAGGCGCTGCGCAACCCGCTGGCGGTACCGGAGATGCTCGGTGTGTCGTCCGGGGCCGCGCTCGGGGTGGCTGCCCCGCTGGTTCTGTCCGTGTCCCTCCCCGCCGCTGTCCAGCCCCTGTCGGCCATCGGTGGGGCCGCGCTCGGCGGCGGGCTCACGCTGCTCGCCGCGGGGCTGGGGCGCAGCCCGTCCGCCGTGCTGCTGACCGGCGCCGCGGTCGCCGCCGCGCTGCAGGCCGCGCTGCTCGTGCTGATGGTCATGGCCGACCAACTCGACCTGCAGCTGATCTACCGCTACCTGCTCGGTTCGCTCTCCGCCCGTACATGGGACGACGTCACCGGGCTGTGGCCGTGGCTGCTCGTCGCGGTTCCCGCGCTTGTGCTGTGCGCGCCGGTGCTCTCGGTGCTGCGGCTGGGGGACGAGGATGCCGAGGCGCTGGGCGTGCGCGCACAGCGGGCACGGTTCGCCGCGCTGGCCATCGCCGTCGTGCTGATAGCGCCCGTGACGGCCGTGTGCGGGCCGGTTGCGTGGGTCGGATTCCTCGCTCCGCACCTGGCGCGATGGTTCAACCCCCGTGCGGATGCGGTGCGTTGGCTGCCCTGGTCCGCCGCGTGGGGCGCCGTCGTCGTGGCCGTCGCCGACGTCCCGGCCCGGCTTGCGCTGGCACCTGTGGAGATGCCGGTCGGCGCGTGGACCGCCCTGCTCGGCGTGCCCGCCGGGGTTGCTCTGCTCCGGTCGGGCAATCGCAGGCCGGCGGTCCGGCGCCGAGCGGCGGGCGCCGATGTCGGCCGAGCGGCCGGTTCCGGCGCCGGCGGAGCGGCGGGTGCCGATGCCGTGAGCCCGGCGCCGCAGGGTGCGCAAGCCGCGCCCTCTGCCCCTTCGGGGAAGGAGGTCCGGTGAACCGGCAGCGTTTTACGGTGCTGGCCGCACTCGCCGTCGTATGCGCCGGTGTGGAACTGGTGGCCGGACGCGGCATGTCCCCGGCCGTGGTCTGGGACGTCCTGGGCGGGGGCGGCGATACGACGGAGCGGCACATCCTGCTCCAGCTCCGGCTGCCCCGGCTGCTGGTGGCCCTCGGCGCGGGGGCGTGCCTCGGCCTGGCGGGTCTGGTACTGCAGTCGGCGCTGCGCAACCCCCTCGCCGGCCCCGAGGTGACGGGGGTGACGCCGGGCGCCGTGCTCGGAGCCGTCGCCGCGACGAGCCTCGGACTCGCGGGGTGGGAATCGCCCCTCGCCGTGGTCGTCGCCGCGTGTGTGGGCGGCTGCGCCGGAGCGGCGCTGCTGTGGTTGCTCGCCGGGCGGGGCCGGAGCGACCCCGCGCAGACCGCCGTCCACGGGGTGCTGGTGTCGGCGGTGCTCGGCGGGCTCACGGCCATGGTGCTGCTCGTCGATCCTGGCGAACTCGGCAGTGTGGTGCAGTGGCTCGTCGGCACCACGGAGGGCCGTGTGTGGCAGCACTGGCACCTGCTGTGGCCCTGGGCGCTGGCCTGGGGTGCCGCCGCCTGGCTGCTGGCCGGGCCGCTGACCCTGCTGCGCTGCGGGGACGAGACCGCCCTCGCAGCCGGGCTCTCCGTGAGGCGTGCCCGGCCCTTCGCCCTGCTGTGCGCGGTGGCGCTGACGGCGGGTGCGGTGGCGGCCGTGGGGGCGCTGGGGTTCGTCGGGCTGCTCGTGCCGCACCTCGCCGTGGCCGTCTTCGGCGCCGACCTGCGTCTGACCCTGCCCGGCGCCGCCCTGGTGGGCGCGGCCGTGGTGTGCGGGGCGGACGCGACAGCGCAGCTGTCCTCGCGGCTGCTGGCGGCCGCGCTGGACTCCGGGCGGCTCACGCTGCCGGTCGGGGCCCTCACCGCCTGCCTCGGGGCCGCGCTGCTGCTGATCGTCGTACGCCGCGCGCCGAGCCGTACGTTCTGATGTCGACTTAAGGACAGAGCATGACCGAGTCCGTGGGGATCCGCGTCGAGGGGGTCCACTTCGGCTACCCCGGGCAACCCGTGTTGCGGGGCGTCGACATGACCGTCGAACCCGGCGAGCTCACCGCCCTCATCGGCCTCAACGGCTGTGGGAAATCAACCCTGTTGCGGCTGGCCGCCGGGCTGCTGCCGCCGGACGGGGGGCGCGTGCTGCTCGGCGGGGACGACCTCGCCCGGCTCTCGCGCCGCGCCACGGCCCGACGGGTCGCGCTGCTGCACCAGTCGGCTCCGGCCGTACCCGGCATGACGGTGCGGCAGCTCGTCCGGCAGGGGCGGTACGCGGCGCGCGGCCCGCTCGGCATGCTGCGCGAGGGCGACGACCCCGTCGTACGCCGCGCACTGCGTGACGTCGGTGTGGAGCAGTGGGCCGAACGTGACGTCGACGCGCTGTCCGGGGGCGAGCGGCAGCGGGTCCGGCTCGCGATGGCGCTCGCCCAGGACACCCGCGTCCTGCTGCTCGACGAGCCGACCACGTACCTGGACCTGCACCACCAGCTCGACGTGCTGCAGACCGTCGCGCGGCTGCGCGAGGAACGCGGCCTCACCATCGTGATGGTGCTGCACGACCTGGCGCACGCCGCCCGGTTCGCCGAGCGGATCGTCGCACTGCGCGACGGCCGTGTGGTGGCCGACGGGACGCCGAAGGAGGTCGTCACGCCCGGGCTGCTGGCGGACGTTCTCCGGGTGGCCGGTCGGGTCGGCCGGGATCCCGAGGGGGGCTGGCCCGTGTGTTACCCAGATCACCCTCTCCCCTATAGAATATGAAAATCATATTCATTAAGGTTCCCTGTGTGGCGCTCACCAGAACGCCGTATCTCCCCGACGAAAAAGGAGAGTTCATGGACACCGAGAAGGTCTTCGCGCCGATCGCCGACCCCGGTCAGCTGGCTCACGCCTCGGCCACCCACTCCAACGCGCTCGTCGAGAACCCCTTCGAGGACACCGAGGAGTAAGCGAGGGTCCAGCACTCTCGACCGTGGGCCCGTCCGTCACCTTGCGGCCGGGCCCACGCCCTTCCAAGGCCCCTTCCCCCCCGTAGGAGGACTGACGTGTCCCGCAGTCGGCTCGCACCCGGTGTCGAGGTTGTCGCTGTAACCGGGCGGGGTCTCGCCGTCCGCACGGCCGAGGGGGAGTTCCTCAGCGTCAGGACGGGCGACGCGTACGAGGACGCCCTGCTGTCCCGCCTCTCCGGTACGGCCGCAGGCGAGCCGGACGGCGAACTCGACCGCATCGTCCGGGCCTTCGAGGACGCCGGTTACCTGGCGGACGGCCCGCAGCGCCCACGATGGCCCGAAGACCGCAGGCACATCCGGCTGCTGGGCGACCCGGTTCTGACCGAACCACTGGCCGCGCTCCTGCGCGCACAGGGCGCAGAGCCACGAACGGCTGTGCACAGCAGCACGTCACCCTCACCTGACGACCTGTCTGCCGGAGATCCCGCCGCAGTCGTGTGGTGCCTCGACGGGCCCGTGCCCGAAGGGCTCTGGGACGCCGCCGACCGGCTGCCCGAGCGCGGCATCGCCTGGCTGCGCTGCCACCGGGAAGGCTGGCAGGCGTACGTCGAGCCCCTCGCAGCCACTCCCGGGGACGTCACCTCGGCACACGTCCGGGCCCGCCGCCTCGCCGCCACACCCGCGCACCGTGAGCTGGCCGCCTACTGGAGCGGGCCGCGCACGTCCGGTGTGCCCGTTCAGCTCACCGCCCCCGCCGCGGGGCTGCTGGCCGTCCTGCTCGCCGACGACCTCAGTCGGTGGATCACCGGCTCGCCCGACACGGGCGGCCTGCCCGCCCGGCGCCGGCTCCGGCGCGTCGACCTGCGCACGCTGACGGTCACCGAGCACCCCGTTCTGCCCGTCCCCGAGGTCGCCCCGATACCGAAGAACGCCGGATGACGCCGTTCACCGTGGCCGTCGAAGGGCTCGCCACCGACGTCCAGCTGCCGCCCGGCGACGGTTCCTTCCCGGCCGTCCTCATCCGCACGCCCTACGACCGAAGACGGCACCGCGCCGAACTGCGCGGCTGGGCCCGCCGCGGGTTCGCCGCACTGGCCCAGGACGTACGAGGCCGGCACGCCTCACACGGGGAGTGGCACCCGTACGAGAACGAAGCCGCCGATGGAGCGGCGACCGCCCGCTGGATCCGCCGACAGCCCTGGAGCGACGGGCGGTTGGTGGCCACCGGGGCCTCCTACGCCGCTCACTGCGCCCTCGCCCTCGCGCTCGACGCGCCCCCGGAGGCCCGGCCCGACGCAGTCATCGCCGCCGTGCCCGCGCTGGGCACCGCCGAGACGGCCCGCGAACCCTCGGGCGTGGAACGGCTGCTGGCCCGCGCCGGGTGGTGGGCGGCCCACGGCGACCGGCCGGACTCCGACGAGAACGCCCTGGACAAGGCCCTCGCCGCGGACCCCGGCCTGCTCACCCAGCTGCCGCTCACCGGCCTCCCCGACCGGCTCGGCCGGAGCCTGCCCTCCTGGCCGGGCCTGTGGCAGCACCGCGCACGCGGCCGGCTCCTCGCGGCAGCGGAGCACGCCGGGATGCCCCTGCTCGCGGTGGGCGGCCACCACGACCACTTCACCGAGGACACCGTGGCGCTGTGGCGCCGCTGGGGCGGTCCGTCGGCGCGGCTGCTCCTTGGCCCCTGGGGGCACGGCCTGGTCGCCGAACCCGGACCCGACGCCCATCCGGCGCACCGGGCCGGCCTCGGCGAGCTCTACGTGCGCTGGGCCCGCCGCGCCCTCGCCGGGGACCTCGGCCACGGGCACCGTGGCGCGGTCGGCCTGGGCGGCAGCCCCCTGTGGGTGCCCGCCGACACGGAGGGAGAGCCGCGCACGCAGCCCGTGCGGCTGCTGCACGGCTCCTCCTTCACGGCCGATCCGGAACGCCCCGTGTCGTCCGCGGACCTGGCCGTCCCCACGGACGGTCCCCCCGACCGCTGTGTGCTGGTCACTGCGCCACTGCCGCGTCCGCTGGACGTGGTCGGGCCCGCGCAGGTGCGGCTGCGGGCCGGCGCCCGCACGCCGTCGGCCGACTGGGCCGTCCGGCTCGTCGCGCTCACCCCCGAGGGAGTGGCTCAACGGCTCGCCGTCGGGGTGGTCCGACGCGAGGAACCAGCAGGAAGGGAGGCGGAGTTCACCGTAGAGCTCGGCCGGCTCGCGCGGCGACTGGCCGCGGGCACCCGGCTCCGCCTGGAGATCGCCGGACACCACTTCCCGGCCCATGCCCGCAACCCCCACACCGGCGTCGATCCCGTCACGGCCACCCGTTTGCTCCCCTCCCGGCGCGAGGTCGACGCCGGGAGCGTGGCGCTGCGGCTACCCGTGCTCCGTTCCCGTCCCACCACCACCGATCCCGCAGAGGAGATCCCGCGATGACGCCGCTGCCGCTGGAAGCACTCGTCGACCCCGTCTGCGGCATCGTCCGCACGGTCAAGCCCGTCGAGCACCCCGTGGGCGCACCGCCCCGCTACACCGCGCTCACCGCCGAGATCGCCGACGCCCGCCGGCTCGGCCTGTGGCCCGCCGACCGGGTGTCGCTCGGCACCACCTTCGGCGACCCCGAGGCCGCGCGCACAGCCGCGATAGCGGAGGGAATCGAGCGGTACTGCGGCAACCGGGTGCCGCCGCCCGGCCACCCCGAGGCCCCCCTGCGTGCCACGGCCACCGAACTGGCCGAGAAGGGGCTGCGGCTGTACGGTCCGGGCGAACTGCCGGCCTACGCCGACTGGCAGTACGCCCGGGAGAAGTTCCCCTACCGCCCCCTCACCGCCGACACGCCCTCCCTGTGGACGCGCGGTACCGAACGGCTGGCGGAGGGCCGGACCGCCGAGGTGTGGGCGCCCGTCGCGCTGACTCACCTCAACTGGCGCCAGGGCGACCTGCGTTCGCTGCCGCGCACGCACCACCTCAACTACGCGGGGATCGCCACCGGGCAGGGCTTCGACGACGCCGTCGAACGCGGACTGCTGGAGATCGTCGAACGCGACGCGCTCGAACTGTGGTGGCACCTCGACGGCCCCACCCGCGGCATCGACCCTGCCACCGTGCCCGGCCTCACCGACGACCTCGCCGGATCCGCGCTCGACGTCCATCTCGTCGAGATGCCCTCGGAGTTCGCCCCCTGCATGGCCGCGCTCGTCCACGACCCCCGGCTCGGCCTGTACGCCGCCGGGTTCGCCTGCAAGTACGACCCCGTCGAGGCTGCCCGCAAGGCGGCCCTCGAAGCCGTGCACACCTGGGTCTTCACCCAGGGCCTCACCGGCCCCGACGGCTGGGTCTTCCAGGCTGTCGATGCCGGGCTGCTGGCCCGCGGGCTGTACCTGGACCACCGTGCCGACGGTCGCTATCTCGACGCGTGCGGTGAACACTTCGAGCACGTACGGGACCTGGGCGCGCACGTCCAGGTGTGGCTGGACGAGCGGATGGCGTCTCAGGCCCGGCGGTTCACCGAGCCCGCGCACGGGACCGTCTCCATCGACGCGGTCGAGCCCGGAAGCCGGGACCGGCTGGAACGCGCCCTCCACGAGCGCGGGCACCGGATCATGACCTTCGACCTCACCACCGAGGACGTGGCCGAGACGCCGCTGCGCGTCGCCCGGGTCCTCGTCTCCGGGCTCCTGCCCAACGCCCCCGCCGCCTTCGGCTACTTCGGCTGCCCGCGCCTCGCCGAGGCCGCCGTCGCCCGTGGCTGGCGTACGACCGCGCCGAGCGCACCGGAGGACTTCACGCTGGCTCCTCCGCCCCACATGTGAGGGCCGGCCTCGTGAAGCACGCGCCTGTGGCACACACCGTGGACTCGAAGGAGCACGGCCCGGTGGACCTCGTCAGCGCCCTCGCCCGCGCCCGCTCCCCCGAGGATCCCGGCTCCGATACGCCCCGCGGGTCCATGGTCCGTGCCTGGCCGGGGCCGCCGTGCCCCATCCCGGAGGCCGCTCCCGGGGAGCTCGACCTGCGGGCCCTGCTCCGCTTCTCCCTGGCGGCCTCCGACGGCTCCGGACGGCTGCGGCCAGCCCCTTCCGCCGGTGCGCTGCACCCGGTGGACGCCGAGCTCGTCGTGGGCCCCGGCTGCCCGCTGCCGCCCGGGCGCTACGGCTACGACCCGCTGGGCCACCGTGTGCACCGCTTCGGCCGACAACCCGATGGGACCGTTCCGGGGATGACCGTGGAACTCTTCGTCACCCCACAGCGCACGGTCTCCCACTACGGCCACCGCGCCTGGCCGCTGATATTGCTGGACACCGGACACGTCGCCGCGGCGCTGTGGCTGGCGGGGCCTGCGCTGGGCCTGCGCGAGCCGGTGCTACGGCTGGACGGTCCCGCCGACGGCCCTGTCGCCGCAGTGCACTTCGCCCTGCCCGAGGGGACGCGTCCGCTGGAAGGGACACGGCCGACCGAGGCGCCCCACCTTCCCGAGGAGACGGGTCAGGCCGCGCCCGCACCCACGCCCCACGAGCTGCTGACCCGCCGCAGCGCACCACCACCGCTGCGCGGCACCCCGCCCCGTGACGTTCTGCGGGCGCTGCTCGCCACCGCCGTCCAGGCGAGCGCCGGTGAGGTCGCCTGGTGCGCGGCGGTCGGCGAACCACAGCCAGGGCTGGTCGAGTTGGCCCCGGACGGCATCCTGCGGCCGCTCGCGGCGGGAGAGGCCCGGCCCACGCTCGCGGTATGGGCCGCACGTCAGTCGTGGATCGCGGAGGCGGGCGCCGTCCTGATCGCCCACGGCTGCCCGTCGGACGCCGACGCCCCTCGGGTCCGCCGGGCCCACCTGCGAGCAGGGTTCGCCGTCCACCTCGCCCACATGGACGCCGTACGACATGGGCTGGCCGCCCGCCCCGTCGGCTCCTGGCAGCAGGCGGACCTGGGCGCCGCGCTCGGCGCCCCACCGGGCCGGGACTGGATCGTCCACGGCCTCGCCCTCGGCACCACCCACCCCGACGAGGAGAAGACCTCGTGATCGTCCACCCCGAGCTGCGCCGCGCCGCACGGCACGCACAGCGGTCCCTGCTCGCGGCCACCCTCCTGCAGGCGGCCGTCACCCTCACCCACCTCGCGCAGGCCGTTCTGCTGGCCGTCGCCCTCGCCGACGTCGCCCGAGGCCGCACGGACCGGCTCCCGCTGCTCCTCGGCGCGGTGCTCGGTGTCGTCGTCGCACGCGCCGGGCTCGGCCACCGGCAGCGGCATACCGCCACCCGCGCCGGGGCCACGGTCAGGGTGGCTCTGCGGGACGAACTCCTCGCCCACCTCGGACGGCTGGGCCCCGCGCACCTGACCACCGCGCGGGCAGGCGCCGTCCGCACCACCCTCGTCGACGGCGTGGAGGGCGTCGACGCCTACGTCTCCCGCTACCTGCCCCAGCTCCTGATCACCCTCACCGTGCCGCCCCTGCTGCTCGCCGCCCTGGCCGCCGTCGAACCGGCCGCCCTCCTCGGTCTCGTCCCGGCCCTGCTGCTCGCCCTGTTCGGGCCGCGCGCCTGGGACCGGCTGCTGGCCGAGCGCGGCAAGGAGCACTGGGACACGTACGAAGGGCTGGGCGCCGACTACCTGGAAGCCCTCCAGGGCATGCCCGCGCTGCGGGCCGCCGGCGCCGTCGGGCGCACCCGGGAGCGGCTGGAGAAGCGGTCCGCGGCGCTGCACCGGGCAACCGTCGCCAAACTGCGCGTGTCCCTCGTCGACACCGGCATCACGGACCTGGCCATCCAGGGTGGCACCGCGGCCGCCGCGTTGCTGGCCTGCTGGTCGGCCGTCACCGGATCCACCGCGGCGACCGGCACCTACCTGGTGCTGTTGCTGGCCTCCGAGTGCTTCCGGCCGGTCCGCGACCTGTCCCGCGAGTGGCACGCCGGGTACCTGGGCGTGTCGGCCGCGGACGGGATCGCGGCGCTGCGTACCGCCGAGCCCACCGTCCCCGACACGGGAAGCGCACCGACGCACCGGACAGGTCCGCCCGAACTGCGTTTCGAGGACGTGGAGTTCACGTACAGCGGCGCCGAGACGCCCGCGCTCGGGGGCGTCACCTTCACCGCGGAGGCGGGACGTACGACCGCGATCGTCGGTCCTTCCGGCGCCGGTAAGTCCACGCTCCTCGCCCTGCTCCTGCGCCACCACGACCCGCAAGGCGGCCGGATCACCCTCGACGGCCGCGACGTGACCGAGTACGCCCTCGACTCGCTGCGGCAGGGCATCGCCGTCGTCTCCCAGGAGACGTACCTCTTCCATGCCACCATCGCCGACAACCTGCGGCTGGCCAGGCCGGACGCAACGGACGACGAACTGACGCGCGCGGCACGCACCGCCGGCATCCACGACGAGATCACCGCCCTCCCCGACGGCTACGCCACCGTCCTCGGCGAACGGGGCGCCACCCTGTCGGGCGGCCAGCGACAGCGGCTCGCCCTGGCCCGGGCTCTGCTGGCCGACGCCCCGGTGCTCGTCCTCGACGAGGCCACCAGCGCGGTCGACGAACGCCGCGAGGCGGACATCGTCCGGGAACTGCTGGACGCCGCAGGCGGCCGGACCGTCCTGGTGGTCGCTCACCGGCTCGCCGCCGTGCGGCACGCCGACCGCATCGTCGTCCTCGACGGCGGACGGGTGGACGCCGTCGGCGAGCACGCCGCCCTTGTCGAAGCCGGGGGCGTCTACGCGGAGCTCGTCAAGGCGGGCCACACCTACGAAGGAGGGCTCGCCGCATGAGCAGCACCACAGACAGCACTCCCGCCGACCTGCCCGCGCGCGGCTCACTGCGCGCCCTGCTTCCCGCCCTGGCCGGGCACCGCGCCATGATGGCCCGCACCTGCGCCGCCGCGCTCATCGAGCAGGGCTCACTCGTCACATTGCTGACGCTGGCCGCGCACACCGTCGGAACCGCCGTCATCGAGGACCGCGCCCCCACGGCCGGCACGGTCGCCGCGCTCCTCGTCCTCGTCGTCGTACGCGCCCTGATGACCTGGCGCGAGATGGACCTCTCGCACGACCTGGCCTACCGGGTGCTGGCCGAACTGCGCGTGCGTGTCTTCGACGGGCTCGCCCGCAGCGCGCCCGCCCGTGTCGCCGGCCGGCGCAGCGGAGACCTCGCCGCCACCGCCATGGCCGACGTCGAGGCACTGGAGTTCTTCTACGCGCACACGACCGCCCAACTCCTCGCGTCCGGGGTGGTGTTCACCGGCGGTGCCGCTGTTCTGGCCACGCTTGAGCCGTGGCTGCCGGCGGTGGTGCTGCCGGTCGCCGGGCTCCTCGCCGTGGCGCCCTTCGCCGACGCGCGCGGGCGTGCGGCGCGCGGTGCACGCACCCGGGCGGCGGCTGCGAAGCTGTCGGCCGACACCGTGGAGACCGTCGGCGGGCTGCGTGAGCTGCTCGCCTTCGGCGGGCTGGCCGAGCGGCGGGCCCGGCTCGCCGAGCAGGGCCGGCGAGTGGGGGAGGCCCAGCGCGCCGAGGCCACCTGGGAGGCGATGGCCGCCGCGGTTCGCGACTTCCTCATCGTGCTCGCCGTGCTCGGCGTGGTGGCCGCCGCGGCGCAGTCCGTGACCTCCGGGCGGCTGCACGGCGCCTGGGCTCCGGCGGCGATGGCGCTGGCCCTGTCGGTGCTCGGCCCCGTCGCCGAGTCGGCCAGGGCGCTGAGCCAGGCAGTGGGACTGCGCGCTGCAGCCGCCCGGGTCGGCGCGGCCTTGAAAGCCCCCGCCCTCGCCCCGCCGCCCGCCTCACCCCGCCCGCTTCCTACCGGTCCACTGGGTGTCCGCCTGCATCAGGTGCGCTTCGACTACGGCGGTCAACCCGTGCTGGACGGAGTCGAGTTGACAGTACGCGCAGGACAGACGCTCGCCTTGGTCGGTGCCTCCGGGGCCGGCAAGTCGACCTGCGCCCACCTGCTGGCCCGCTTCTGGGACCCGTCCGAGGGAACCGTCCACCTGATACCCGGCGACGCCGATCCCGTCGACCTGCGTGACCTGAGCGATGCCGAACTCCGGCGGGCCGTCGCTGTGGTGGGCCAGGGCACCCCGCTTTTCCACGGCACCCTCGCCGACAACCTGCGGCTCACCGCACCCGAGGCGGACGAAGACCTCCTCGCCGAGACGGCCCGGCTGTGCGGCGTAGAGCGGATCGCCCCCCTGGACACCCTCGTCGGCGAACGCGGCTCCACCCTCTCCGGCGGCCAGCGCGCCCGGATCGCGCTCGCCCGCGCGCTGCTCGCCCAGCCGAGAGTCCTCGTCCTCGACGAGACCACCGCCCACCTGGACAACGCCGGCGACGCCCAACTCGCCACCGCACTGGGCAAGGGAGACCGCACCACGATCGTCATCGCCCACCGCCCCGCCACCATCCGCCGCGCCGACCGCATCGCCGTCCTCGAAGCGGGCCGCATCACGGAGGAAGGCACCTGGGAGGAACTGACCACCCGTCCCGGCAGCGCACTGGGCCGCGTCCTGGCCGTCACCCCGTCCTGACTGTCCTGAACTCCGGCCCCTCGATGGCGGAGCTTCCCGTGACCGACCGGAGAACGGGCCGCGAACAGCGACGGCCGCCCATGGGGGATGGACGGCCGTCGCGGTGGCGCCGACCTGTTCGTGCGGTGGCTGTTCCTGAGCGTGGGGGATGGCGTCCCGCACGATGTGCGCCACGGCCAGGGCGCGCAGCAGCTCGCGGTCGGGATCGTCAGTGGTCGTCCCAGTGTCCCTGGTGGGCGGCGTGGCGGTGTCCGTCGTGCACATAGTCGGTGTGGTCGCCGTGCGGCACGGCCACGTGGCCGCAGCCCTCGCCGTGCTGGTGGTCGTGGTCCTCGTGGACGGCGTGGCCGGCGTTGGCGCACTCGTCGACGTGGTCCTCGTGCGTCCGGTGGAGGTGGCCGTCGTGGGCGTAGTCGGTGTGGTCGCCGTGGGGAATGGCGACGTGGCCGCAGCCGTCGCCGTGGACGTGGGTGTGGTCGGAGTGGGTGCGGTGTTCGGTGGCCGTGGTCATGGGGGCTCCTTGCTTGTGCTGGCGACTGCCCGCGCCTTCCCGGCGGGCAGCCCATGGCGACATTAATACATGGCAATCCATGCATGTGTTTCGCGGCCGGTTGGCCGTTGGTCGCCGTGTCGATCCTCCGTGATGGAAGGTCATGGGTGGACCAACTGGTGGCAATGGCTTGGGGAAACTGGGCTCTCGGCAGGCGGGCGCCGTGACGCCTGCTTGGCGGGAGGGCCGGTGCCGGTTCACGACCGTGTCGCCCGCGTGAACCGTGAGCCGGCCGGCGCCGACGGGCGCCAGCGGGCCTCTTCGAGTCTGAGCCGGGTGCGGAAAGCCGTCGAATGAGGTTCGAGTGCCTCCGGCGGCAGACCGGGGGGCGGATGGTCGCGGAACTTCAGCAGTACACGCTCCTCGAGACGGTCCAACGTCCCGCGCCGGTCATCTCGCTCGTTGAGAAGATGCGGGATGGCAGGGTCGTCGTCCCTTTCAGGGCTGCGGGCTGCAGCGCCGCATCAAGGAGGGCAGGACCCGGCGTGCGATCGACCGATGTCTCAAACGCTACGTCGCCCCGGAGGTCTTTCACCCGATCCGGCCCGTATCCTCACAGCCCCCGTCATAGGGCCGTTGTGAGATGTGAGAGCGTGCAGGACGTGAGTGAGAGCGTGACGAACACCCTGCAATACCGCTTTGACGGGCCAGAAGAGGCTCCCGTCCTGATCCTGGGTCCCTCTCTGGGCACCACCTGGCACATGTGGGACCGGCAGGTCCCGGAGCTGGCCCAGCAGTGGCGTGTCTTCCGGTTCGACCTGCCGGGACACGGCGGCGCGCCCGCGTACCCGGCGGGCTCGGTCGGGGATCTCGCAGAGCGGCTGCTGGCCACCCTCGACGGCCTAGGCGTGCAGCGCTTCGGCTTCGCCGGCTGCGCCTTCGGCGGCGCCCTCGGCATCGAACTCGCCCTGCGCCACCCGGAGCGCGTCGCCTCGCTCGCCCTGATCGCCGCCTCGCCCCGCTTCGGCACGGCCGACGAGTTCCGGCAGCGGGGTGTGATCGTGCGCACGAACGGCCTCGACCCCATCGCCCGCACCTCGCCGGACCGCTGGTTCACCTCCGGCTTCGCCGCCGCCCAGCCCGCGATCACCGAGTGGGCGGTGCAGATGGTGCGCACCACCGACCCCGGCTGCTACATCGCCGCCTGCGAGGCACTCGCCGCCTTCGACGTGCGGTCACAGCTCTCCGGCGTCACCGTGCCCACCCTCGTCCTCGTCGGCTCGGACGACCAGGTCACCGGCCCCGCCGAGGCCCGCACGCTGGTCGCCGGGATACCGGACGCCCGTCTCGCCGTCGTCCCCGGCGCCTCCCACCTCGTCCCGGTCGAGCAGCCCGCCGCCGTCACCGACCTGCTGGTCCGGCACTTCTCCACCGCCTGGCAGCCGGCCTACGACTCGACCACCGGCCAGATGGCCATCGTCGCCGCCCCCGCCAAGCCGGTCCTGGCCGCGGCGCCTCCCCAGCCGGCGCCCGTCGCCGAGATAGCCCCGGCCGCCGTACCGTCGCAGCCGGCGGGACGACCGGACCCGTACGACGCGGGGATCAAGGTCCGTCGCGAGGTGCTCGGCGACGCGCACGTCGACCGCGCGCTGGCGCAGGCGGACGAGTTCTCCGGGGACTTCCAGGAGTTCATCACCCGGTACGCGTGGGGCGAGATCTGGGACAGACCCGGCCTGGACCGGCGCTCGCGCAGCTGCGTCACCCTCACCGCCCTGGTCGCGGGCGGCCACATGGACGAACTCGCCTTCCACATCAGAGCCGCCCTGCGCAACGGCCTCACGCCGGGCGAGATCAAGGAAGTGCTGCTGCAGGCGGCCGTGTACTGCGGCGTACCGGCGGCGAACAGCGCCTTCAAGGTGGCGCAGCAGGTCATACGCGAGGAGACCACCCCGCAGGAGTGAGCGTCCGCGGCGGCGGGCATCCGCGGATGTGAGCAGCCACGGCCGCGAGCACCCGCGGTGTGAGCATCCGCCACCTGCGCGCGCCAGGATGGACCCATGAAGCTCACGAAGAAGTCGCACGCCTGCGTCCGGCTGGAGAAGGACGGCCGGACGCTCGTCCTCGACCCCGGGGGATTCAGCGAGGAGGACGCCGCGCTCGGCGCGGACGCGATCCTCGTCACACACGAGCACCCCGATCACTTCGACGAACTCCGCCTGCGCGCGGCCATGGAGGCCAACCCGGCCGCCGAGATCTGGACCCTGAAGTCGGTCGCGGAGAAGATCGCGTCGGCCTTCCCGGGCCGCGTGCACACCGTCGGCCACGGCGACACCTTCACCGCGGCCGGCTTCGACGTCCAGGTCCACGGCGAACTGCACGCCGTGATCCACCCGGACATCCCGCGCATCACCAACGTCGGCTATCTCGTCGACGGCGGCCGTGTCTTCCACCCGGGCGACGCCCTCACCGTGCCCGACCACCCGGTGGAGACGCTGATGCTGCCGGTCATGGCCCCCTGGAACAAGATCTCGGAGGTCATCGACTACGTCCGCGAGGTCAAGCCGCAGCGCGCCTACGACATCCACGACGCCCTGCTCACCGACCTGGCCCGCCCGATCTACGACCGCCAGATCGGCGGCCTGGGCGGCGCGGAGCATCTGCGCCTGACGCCGGGGGACTCGGCGCAGGTGTGAGCGGTCCCACGCCGGGCGGGGCCGGGTTGTCAGTCCTGCCCGGTAGGTTGTCAGGCATGCGCATCGCGACCTGGAACGTGAACTCGATCACCGCCCGCCTGCCGAGGCTCCTGGCCTGGCTGGAGAGCAGCGGCACCGACGTGCTGTGCCTCCAGGAGGCCAAGGTCGCCGAGGACCAGTTCCCGGTCGACCCGCTGCGCGACCTCGGCTACGAGGCGGCGGTCAACGCCACCGGCCGGTGGAACGGCGTGGCGGTGCTCTCCCGCGTCGGCCTCAAGGACGTCGTCAAGGGTGTGCCCGGCGATCCCGGGTACGACGGCGTGGTGGAGCCCCGCGCCATCTCCGCGACCTGCGGCCCGGTGCGCGTCTGGTCGGTCTACGTGCCCAACGGCCGTGAGGTGGACCACCCCCACTACGCCTACAAGCTCCAGTGGTTCGAGGCCCTCAAGGCGGCCGTCGCGGGCGACGCGGGCGGCAGCCGCCCGTTCGCGGTGATGGGCGACTACAACGTGGCTCCGACGGACGACGACGTCTACGACCGCTCCGCCTTCGAGGGCTCCACCCACGTCACCCCCGCCGAGCGCGCCGCCCTCGCCTCCCTGCGCGAGTCCGGCCTGTCCGACGTGGTTCCGCGCCCCCTCAAGTACGAGCACCCGTTCACCTACTGGGACTACCGCCAGCTCTGCTTCCCCAAGAACCGCGGCATGCGCATCGACCTGGTCTACGGCAACGAGGCCTTCTCCAAGGCGGTCACCGACGCCTACGTGGACCGGGAGGAGCGCAAGGGCAAGGGCGCGTCGGACCATGCGCCGGTGGTCGTGGATCTGGACGTGTAGGACAGCGCCCTGCAGCCTGCCCGGCGCTTGAGGGCAAGGCCCCTCAAGGGCCGAAGCGGGGGCTGGGGGCGGCAGCCCCCAGCCGGGGCCGGCCACCACCCCCGCAATGTCACGGCACCAACGCCCGCAGATCCACCGCCGAAGCCAGCGCAGCCAGCCCCGCGTCGCCCGGGTGCAGATGGTCCCCGCTGTCGTACGCGGGAAGCATCCGGGACGGCCGCGCCGGATCCCGAACCACGGCATCGAAGTCGAGCACGCCGTCGAACACCCCCGCCGTCCGGATCCAGGCGTTGATCTCGGCCCGCTCGGCGTCGACGGCCGCCGTGCAACGCGCCTCCCCCTCGCAGGGCAGGAGCGTCGCCGCCAGCATCCGCAGCCCCCGCGCGTGTCCCCGGTCGGCGATTTCCCGCAGCCCCGCGATGACCTGCTCGGCCGTGGTCTGCGCCCGCACGTCGTTGATGCCCTCGAACACCACCGCCGTACGCGCGGACGTCTGGGCCAGGACATCCCGGTCGAACCGGTACAGGGCGCTGACGCCGGCCGTGTCCGTCGACACCCCGTCACCGGGATAGCGGTCGCTGACCACACGGTTGCCGGAGATTCCCTGGTTGAGCACCCCGTAGTGCGGGACCTCGGCCTGGTTCAGCAGCCGGGTGGCCAGCACATTGGGCCACCGTCGGTTGGCGTCCACCGTGGACTTGTCGCCGTCCGTGATCGAGTCGCCCAGCAGCACCACGGATCCGGGCCCACCGCCCACGTCGACGCCGGTCAGCAGCGGCCAGCTGGTCAGGACCGTGCCGTACGGCGTCGCCGAGCCGTCCGCCGTGTGGTCGCCCGGCCCGCTCACATACGACCGCTGCTGTGCGAGCCGGTGCACCGGGGCCGCCGGCACTGTCCCCGGCAGATGGAAGCTGACCAGCAGATTGGTGTCCGCGGGCACGTCGAAGTCGAGCGGATCGCTGTACGCCTGCGCCCCCGCCGGAATCACGACGCCCGCCGCGCCCCCGAAGGTCACCGGGGCCGGCGTGCCCCGTGCCGCCGCGCCCGTCTGCTGCACCGCCACGGTGGCGCTCCCGATCCGCACCGGAGCCGACGCGAAGGTGTTGTCGAACCGCAGCCGCACCCGTGGCCCGCCCGCCGAGGCGTGCACGACCAGCCGCAACGTCCGGTCGGTCCACGGCCCCACGGTCGGGTGGCCGCCCGTCGCGGCCGTCCAACTCCCCGTCCAGCCCGGAGCGGGGGAGCGTACGGCGAGCGCGAACACATGCAGCCCGGTCGCGTGCGGCAGCCGTACCGAGGCGACCTGGCGTCCCGGCGAGAGCGGCACGGTCACGACGTACAGGCGCGCCCGCTCGGCGAGTTGACCGGCGGGGGTGTTGATGTGCGGCAGGGCGACCGCCTTGGTGGCGAGCGGGCCGGTGCGCCAGTCGGGGGCGGTCAGGCGGTAGGCGGACCAGGTGCCGTCCATGTACCGCACCGTCCCCGTTCCGCCGGCGTCGGTGCCGTCCGTGCTCGCCACCAGGAACGCGAGCGCGTCGCCGCGGCCGCGCACCCGCACCTCCTGGCCCTCGGCCCGGACGTTGTCCGGCTCGCCCGGCTGCCGCTTCGGCCAGGTCAGCCGGGCGCCCTGGACGGTGAGCGCGCGCCCGGGTGTCCAGCCCGCCGCCGCGAGATCCCGCGCCGACAGGGAGGCGCCCGACCCGTCGAAGTTCCCCTCCGAGGGCCGGGCGTCGTCACTGACGGCCATGTTGTCGAAGAGCCGCTCCAGCGGGAGCGGCGTGGCTCTGCGCTCGGGGGCCGCCTGTGCGGAGACCCCCGGCACCAGGGCCGCGAAGAGAGCGAGGACGACCGTGGACCCCCACACACATCGGCGCAACTCCGACTCCTCCCGTTCACGACCGCTCACGACTACGTATGACTGCTCATGACAAGTTCGGACGAGACCCTCTGTCGGGACGCAAGACGCACCGAGAAGTTAGAGAGGCACCCGTGACCCGTCAACGAGCCATGCCCGAAGTCGGCGTGAACTCGACCGGAATCGACGGCCCGCGCGCCTGTGGTGCGTTCGGCAGTACGAATGACACGCTTGACGTATGAAGATCCCTTTTCTGGGCCACCGGCCCGAGAAGCGCGGGGCGGTCGATCCCGAGGGCATCGCCGAACTGCTCTCCGAGTGTGAACTCCTGCGTTCCCACGCGTCCCGGGCGGGGATCCGACTCGACGACACCGCGGCCTCGTTGGAGGCGCTCGACCAGCTGGTGCCGCGCTGGCGGGACGACGAGGAGGTCCTGCCCTGGCTGGGCAATGACGCCGGGCTGTATCTCGGCACCGTGATCGTGCGTACCGTGCCCGGGGCCGCCTGGGAGATCTGGCCGGACGGCCAGCCGGTCGTCCGGCTCGCCTCCGGCCGTGAGTTCGATGTCGTGGCCTCGGGGCGGGAGTGGGCCGCGAACGGGGTGCCGGAGCTGTCGCAGCTGTACGCGGAAGTCGCGGAGGCGTGAGGCGCTGACGCGTGCGCCGTTGCTGCGTGCGCCGTTGGTGCGTGCGCCGGGATGAGGGGCGCACTGCGAGGTAAGGGCGCCGTAAATACGGCTTATGTCCGAAAAGTGCGTGTCGCGTATCAAGTGGATGTTGACCCGGATAGTTTGCGGCGACCGCTACAAGGCCGAACGCGACTGGGGGCTGGGCATGGCCGGCGCCATCATCGACCGCATCGGAATCCTCCCCGCGCCGGACCTCGACTACGATGTTCCGTCCGTCCCCAAGGCCGTGGCGTTCGCCTCGGCCGCGACCAGGGACGCTGCTGCCGGGTGGGGATCCCCCCACGGCCCCTGGGTCCAGGGGCGGCAGGGGGCAGCAGTCATAGAGCCATACCCGTCCGGCGCCGGCCGGAGATCACTGCTCGCGCAGTGGAATCGACACGTATGACGGGTCGTTCGCCGGCGAGGAGAAGGTCAGCCGCGCGCCGGACGGGTTGTGCTCGATGTAGAGCGGGTCGACGGTGTCGACGACCAGGGCGAGCCGGTGCCCCGCCGGGACGTCGTACGCCGTGGAGTACAGCTCCAGGTCGACGGTGAACGGCTTTCCGGGCGTACGTCCGTGGAAGGTGTACGGCGCGTTGCTCACCAGCTTGCCGAGGCCGAGCGGGCCCACGTCGTAGAGGTAGGCGACGAGGGTGCCGCTCTCCTTGGTCGGGGTGACGGTGGTGTGCAACTTGGCCGTGCCCCGCACGCGTTGGGCCGTGGCGTACTTCTCCGACTGCCAAACGCCCGCCCAGAGCCGGGGAATCAGCGGAATCGAGGCCACCGGGGGCAGTTGGGCCACCTGGTCGAGGATGCTGGACAGGAAGACGACCCCGCCGTCCGCGCCCGAGTTGACGTTGGTGCGGATGGTGGTCGTGCCCGCGAGGGCGATCTTCCTGTTCGTCGCGCCGACCGACTTCCAGTCCGGGTAGCCCTCGTAGCCGCCCGTGGAGCGGGTCTTGAGCCGGACGGGGAGCTCGCGGTTGATGCCGTTGTCCGCGCCCTTGAGGTAGTGGTCGAACCAGCGGTGGGTGTCCGTCCAGACGTCGTTGGGCAGGCCGAACAGCCCGGTCATCTCGGCGGTGGCGTGGTCGCCGGGGCGGAACTCCAGCCGCTTGGGGCCGGTCAGCTTCTCGTAGAAGTCCGCGTACTGGTTGGGCGGGAAGATCGTGTCGCCCCACGCGTTGGCCAGCATGACCGCGGCGCCGTTCTTGTTGAGTTGGTTCACATAGGTGGCGACCGAGCGTTTCTGCCCCCACTTGATCATGTCCTGTTCCTTGGACAGGTCAGAGGCGTAGAAGTCGTCGAAGATCTGCCGGAGTTCGGCGCTCTGACGGCCCGTGACGAGCCCTGCGCCGTCCAGCAGCGCGGCCGCCTGGACGTGCTGGGTGCGGCCGGAGTAGATCGAGTCGATGAGGTCGGCCCAGCCGCTGAGGGCGGCGACCGCCCGGACGCGCTTGTCGTGCGCGGCGGTCAGCAGGCTGATGCCGGCGCCGTACGAGACGCCCGCCATGCCGATGTGCGCCGAGTCCGCAGGGGTGTTGGCGAGCGCCCAGTCGATGACCCTGGACGCGTCGGCTATGTCGGGCGGGCCGGCCACTTCTATCTCGCCGCCGGACTGCCAGAACCCGCGCACGTTGTAACTGACCACGACATAGCCCGAGTTCGCGAGCTTCTGGGCCTGTGCGAAGTACTCGACCTGGGGCAGGCCCCAGCTCGTGGGCAGCACGAGCAGCGGGTAGCGGCGGGTGCCGTCGGCGCCGGCCGGCGTGATGACGTTCGCCTTGAGGGTGGTGCCGCCGTCGCCGGTGATGTCGACGAAGCGGACGTCGTTCGGGGCGGCCTGTGCGGCGGGGGCGGCCCCGAGGGCGCTGCCTGCGATCAGGGTCGCGGAGACGGCGCCCACGGCGGTGGTACGCAGGGCCTTGCCAGGGTGTCCCACGGGTCACTCCCTACTCGTGTCAGTACAAAGTGACCGAACGGTAACCGGGGCCCCTTACCGCAAGTAACCCGTGGGTAAGTTACGTGGCAGTAACGATTACTGGAATGTAACGGACCTCAGGAGGCGCGGTGAGAATTACGCGGAGCCGCAGGTGTCGGCAGAGGTGCCTGCGCCGCCCGGGTCACGTCCGCCACCAGCTCCACCACGTCCGGGCCGTACGCCTGTGAGTTGACCACCTTCAGGAGCAGCACGAAGGAGTTGTTGCCGTGCTTGCGGGACAGCCGCTCGTGGTTGCGGGCGAGGTAGCGGGTGGCGGCCTGGTTGGTGATGGAGGTCTGGCCGCAGAACAGGAAGACGGGGCGGGTGCCCTGGCTCTCGCCGACGGTCAGCCGGGCGAGCAGCGCGTACTCCTCCTTGCCGACCTCCACCCGGTAGCGCTCGGAGCCGACCTGGAAGGCGCCCCGGTCGGGGCCGGGTTCGGCGTCGACGTTCACCCGCACCCCGGGCAGCAGGGAGGCCAGGTGGGCGATCATGCGGCGGTTCGACGCCGGGCCGCCCACGCAGAACTCGGTGCGTTCGCCGAAGCCCTGGCGGGCCGCGTCGTGCGGGACGATCTGGGCGTGGGCGTTGCAGTCCTTGATCAGGGCGGCGAGTTCGAGCAGTGCGAACACGTCGTACCGCATCACCGTCAGCTCGGGCCCGCCGGCCCCGCGGTTGACCACCAGCAGGGACTCCGCGTTGTCGGGCAGCCCGAAGAACGCCTGCTTGCGGCGGAGCTTGCGCTTCCACAGGTAGGTGCGGGCAAGCCAGCCGAGCGCGGCACTGATGCCGGCCGCGACCACGCCCAGGACGATGTTGCGCACGTCGTCATTCATGGGCGCGCATGGTAGCGGGCGAACGCAAACCGTTGTTCGAGACAGGTCCGGCTCTGTTCGTGGGCTCGTGCGCTCCTGACGAGGGCATGCCGATCGAATAGGCTGCGCGAACGGTCCCTGACTGGAGGTGCGGATGCGTCGCCCTGTCGCGCGGAAACTGTCGGTCCTGGCGGTCTCGGTCGCCGTGGTGTCGGTGGGAGCGGCGGCGCCCCCCGCCGCGCAGGGCAGCCCCGCCGAGAAGGTACCCGTGGCCGTCGGCTACGGCGGTGCGGTCGCCAGCGTCGACCCGGACGCCACTGCCGCGGGCATCGAGGTCCTGCGCAAGGGCGGCAACGCGGTCGACGCCGCCGTGGCCACGGCCGCCGCCCTCGGCGTCACCGAGCCCTACTCCGCCGGCATCGGCGGAGGCGGCTACTTCGTCTACTACGACGCCAAGTCCCGCACGGTGCGGACCATCGACGGCCGTGAGACCGCGCCGCTGACCGCCGACGACCAGCTCTTCGTGGAGAACGGCTCGGCGATCCCGTTCGCCGAGGCCGTCAGCAGCGGCCTCAGCGTCGGAACCCCGGGCACGCCCGCCACCTGGCAGAAGGCGCTGGACAAGTGGGGGAGCCGAGAACTCGGCACCCTGCTGAAGCCCGCGGAGCGGCTCGCCCGGGACGGTTTCACCGTCGACGAGACCTTCCGCTCACAGACCGCCGCGAACGAGACCCGGTTCCGCTACTTCCCGGACACCGCGAAGCTGTTCCTGCCGAGCGGCGCGCTCCCCGCCGTCGGCTCCACCTTCAAGAACCCCGATCTCGCGCGTACCTACGCCGAGTTGGCCCAGAAGGGCGTCGGGGCGCTCTACCGCGGTGACATCGCCGAGGACATCGTCGACACGGTCAACAACCCGCCCGTGGACCCGGCTTCCGGCTGGAAGGCCCGCCCCGGCGACCTCTCCGCCAAGGACCTGTCCGCCTACCGCACCAAGCTCCAGGCGCCCTCCAGGACCTCGTACCGCGGTCTCGGTGTCTACTCCATGGCGCCCTCCTCCTCCGGCGGCACGACGGTCGGTGAGGCCCTCAACATCCTGGAGAACACGGACCTGTCGAAGGCGAGCGAGGTCCAGTACCTGCACCGCTACATCGAGGCCAGCCGCATCGCGTTCGCGGACCGCGGGCGCTGGGTCGGCGACCCCGCCTTCGAGGACGTACCGACGAAGGAACTGCTGTCGCAGCGGTACGCCGACTCGCGGGAGTGCCTCATCAAGGACGACGCGGTGCTGACGAGCCCCGTCGCGCCGGGCGACCCGCGCAACCCCGCGGCCTGCGACGCGAGCGGCACGGCGGCGCCGACCACCTACGAGGGCGACAGCACCACCCACCTCACGGCGGCCGACAAGTGGGGCAACGTCGTCTCCTACACGCTCACCATCGAGCAGACCGGCGGCAGCGGCATCACCGTCCCGGGCCGTGGCTTCATCCTCAACAACGAGCTGACGGACTTCTCCTTCACGCCGGCCAGCCCGGCCGTCCACGACCCGAACCTGCCGGGGCCGGGCAAGCGCCCGCGCTCCTCGATGTCCCCGACGATCGTGCTCGACCAGCACGGCAAGCCCGTCGTGGCGCTCGGCTCACCCGGTGGCGCCACCATCATCACCACCGTGCTGCAGACCCTGACCGGGTTCCTCGACCGCGGTCTGCCGCTGGTCGACGCGATCGCCGCGCCGCGCGCCAGCCAGCGCAACCAGACCACCACCGAGCTCGAACCGGGCCTGTGGAACAGCCCGTTGAAGGACCGCCTGGCCGCGATCGGGCACGGCTTCCGGCAGAACGCCGAGATCGGCGCGGCGACCGGTGTACAGCGGCTGCCGAACGGGAAGTGGCTGGCCGCCGCCGAGAAGGTACGGCGCGGCGGCGGCTCGGCGATGGTGGTGCGGCCCGCGTCCTAGGTCGTGTCCGCAAAGTCCCGTCGTCCGCCCGGAGGGCGGGGCAGGCGGGACTTTGCGGACACGGCCTAGCACGTCAGAGCTCAGGGGCGGGCGGCAGATCCTCCGTACGGAAGGCGAGCCGCCCGTCCTCCACGTCCACCGTCACCCGGCCGCCCTCGCCGATCCGGCCGTCCAGCAGGAGCCGGGAGAGCTGGTTGTCGACCTCCTTCTGGATGGTGCGGCGCAGCGGGCGGGCACCGTACTCGGGCTGGTAGCCGCGCTCGGAGAGCCAGTCGACGGCCGCGCCGGTGAAGTCGACCGCGACGCCCTGGGCGTGCAGCAGCCGGCGCGTCTTGTCCAGCAGCAGGTTGGTGATCCGTTCCAGCTGGTCGTGGGTGAGGGTGCGGAAGACCACGATCTCGTCGATGCGGTTGAGGAACTCGGGCCGGAAGTGTTCGCGCAGCGGCCGCAGGATCCGCTCGCGCCGCGCCTCCTCGTCGGCCTCCGCGTCACCGGCTGCCGCGCCGAACCCGATCCCGGCGCCGCCCCGGCTGATCGCCTCCGAACCCAGGTTGCTGGTCATCACGATGACCGTGTTGGTGAAGTCGACGGTGCGGCCCTGGGAGTCGGTCAGCCGGCCGTCGTCCAGGACCTGCAGCAGGATGTTGAAGACGTCCGGGTGGGCCTTTTCGACCTCGTCCAGCAGGAGCAGCGAGTAGGGGTGCCGGCGCACGACCTCGGTGAGCTGGCCGGCCTCCTCGTGGCCGACATAGCCGGGCGGGGCGCCGACCAGGCGGCTGACGGTGTGCCGTTCCTGGTACTCGCTCATGTCCAGGCGGACCATGCGCTCCTCGCTGCCGAACAGCGCCTCGGCGAGTGCCCGGGCCAGTTCGGTCTTGCCGACGCCGGTCGGGCCGAGGAAGAGGAAGCTGCCGATGGGCCGGTCGGGGCTGGCGAGTCCGGCCCGGGAGCGCAGCACCGCGTCGGAGACCACGCGCACCGCCTCGTCCTGGCCGACGACCCGCTCGTGCAGGTGCTCCTCCAGGCCGAGCAGCTTGTCCTTCTCCTCCTCGGTGAGGCTGCTCACCGGGATGCCGGTCTGCCGGGAGACGACCTCCGCGATGGCCTCGGTGGTGACCTCCAGGTGCATGCCCTCGTCGATCTCCTCGTCGCCGGAGGAGTCCGCGATGCGCTGCTTCAGCTCGACGATGCGGTCGCGCAGCTGCGTCGCCTGCTCGTAACTCTCGTCGGCGACCGCCTGGTCCTTGTCCCGGGTCAGCTGCTCGACCTCGCGCTCCATGGTCCGCACGTCGGTGCCCTTGGTCCGCGCGCGCAGCCGTACCCGCGCGCCCGCCTGGTCGATCAGGTCGATGGCCTTGTCGGGCAGGCGGCGGTCGGTGAGATATCGGTCGGACAGCTCGACGGCGGCCACGAGCGCCTCGTCGGTGTAGCGGACCTGGTGGTGCGCCTCGTAGCGGTCGCGCAGGCCGCGCAGGATCTCGATCGCGTCGGCGGGGGTCGGCTCGGGGACGAGGATCGGCTGGAAGCGGCGGGAGAGCGCCGCGTCCTTCTCGATCCTGCGGTACTCCTCCAGGGTGGTCGCGCCGACGATGTGCAGCTCGCCGCGCGCGAGGGCCGGCTTGAGGATGTTCCCGGCGTCCATGGAGCCGCCCTCGCCGCCGCCTCCGGCGCCCACGACGGTGTGCAACTCGTCGATGAAGACGATCAGTTGGTCGGAGTGCGAGCGGATCTCGCCCACGATGTTGTTGAGCCGTTCCTCGAAGTCGCCCCGGTAGCGGGTGCCCGCGACCACGCCCGTCAGATCCAGGGCGACAACCCTGCGGCCGCTCAGCACGTCGGGCACGTCGACGTCGGCGATCCGCTGGGCCAGGCCCTCCACGATCGCGGTCTTGCCGACGCCAGCGTCACCGATCAGCACCGGGTTGTTCTTGCCGCGCCGGGAGAGCACCTCGATGGTCTGCTCGATCTCCTCGTCCCGGCCGATCACCGGGTCGATACGGCCCCGGCGGGCGAGGTCGGTGAGGTCGCGGCCGTACTTGTCGAGCGTGGGTGTCCCGGTGTCGACGCGGGGCCGCTGGTCGACGCCAGGCCGCGTCGGGGCGGTGTCCGGAGCCTCGGGCGGCATGCCGGACGGGGCGAAGCGGGCCGCGTTGAGGATGTGCCCGGCGGCCGAGTCGGGGTTCGCGGCGAGGGCGCTGAGCACATGCTCCGGGCCGATGTATCCGGCGCCCCGCGCGCGGGCCAGGTCGTGCGCGTCCAGCAGGGCGCGCTTGGCGGCCGGGGTGAGGGAGAGCGACGTCGGCGGCGGGGCCTCGCCGGGCGGGTGCTGGACGGGGCCGGAGCGCTCGTCGATCTCCGTCGCCAGCGAGTCGGGATCCGCGCCGGCCCGGCTGAGCAGACTTCGGGTCGGCTCGGCGGACAGCGCGGCGCGCAGCAGGTGCTGGGTGTCCAGATCGCGGCTGCCGTGCTCGGCGGCGTACTGGGCGGCGCCCCGCACCAGCTCCCGGGCCGGCTGACTGAGCAGACGGCCGATGTCGATCTGCCGGGGGCCGGGGCGCGGTCCTCCGAAGAAGCGGGCGAGGAACTCTCCGAAGGGGTCGTAGTCCTCCGGACCACCACTGAAGCCGCTGGTCATGGCGTTCCCATCCGGCGTCCCTGCGCGGGCAGGGTCGCCCTCGCTGATCGACGTGCCGGAGTCGGGTAACCCGGGCGGAAGCCGGTTACACCTGGCCGCGTTCGTAGAACACCTTCGCACGAACAGTGGCCGGGGGCACGCGGAGCGCTCCGCGGGAAGCGCCGTGATGCGGGGCTGCCGCGAGGTGCCGTCGCCCGTCTGCGGGTTCGTCGTGGCTGTTCGCGCCCTCGAACTCCCGGCTTCGCTCGAGCAGGGGGCGGGCCCCCATCGCGGCGCAGCCGCATGTCGATACAGCCCCGCGCCCCTCAGGGCAGTGCCGGACCCAGCGTGTGCCCGTTCCCGAGCCTGTAGTGATCAGCGGGCCGTCAGGATCCTCGGGCCCGCCTCCGTGATCGCCACCGTGTGCTCCACGTGAGCCGCGCGGGAGCCGTCGTCGGTGCGCAGGGTCCAGCCGTCCGGGTCCGCGTGGTAGCCGTCCTTGCCGCTCGCGAGGAGCATCGGCTCGATGGCGAGGACCATGCCGTGCCGCAGCGGCATGCCCCGGCCCGGGCGTCCCTCGTTGGGCACCGACGGGTCCTCGTGCATCTTGCGGCCGATTCCGTGCCCGCCGAAGCCGTCCGGGATGCCGTACCCGGCCGACCGGCACACCGAGCCGATCGCGTGTGCGATGTCGCCGACGCGGTTGCCGACCACGGCCGCCCCGATGCCCGCCGCAAGGGCCCGCTCGGCGGTCTCGATCAGGCGTACGTCGGCGGGGCGCGCCCGGCCGACCGTGAAGCTGATCGCCGAGTCGCCCGCCCAGCCGCCCAGTTCGGCGCCGCAGTCGATGGAGACGAGGTCGCCGTCGCGCAGGCGGTAGCCGGTCGGGATGCCGTGCACGATCGCGTCGTTGACCGAGGCGCAGATGACGGCGGGGAAGGGGGTGGGCGCGAAGGAGGGGCGGTAGCCGAGGAACGGGGACGTCGCCCCGGCCCCGCGCAGCACCTCGCGCGCCACCTCGTCCAGCTCCAGCAGGGAAACGCCCACCTCGGCGGCCTTCCGCACGGCCGTGAGGGCCTGGCCCACCACCTGTCCGGCCTCGTACATCGCATCGATCGACTGGTCCGTCTTCAACTCCACCATGCCAATTACTATACCGGTATTTGAATAGGGTGGGGCGAGTGGGGGCGGTATTAGAATGGGCGTCATGGTGCGCACCCCTCTCACCCCCGAAGAGCGCGAACGCGGCGAGCGGCTCGGCCGGTTCCTCCGCGAGGCCCGCGGCGGCCGCAGCATGACCGAGGTCGCGGCGAGCGCCGGCATCTCCGCCGAGACGCTCCGCAAGATCGAGACGGGGCGCGCCCCGACTCCCGCCTTCTTCACGGTGGCGGCCCTGGCGCAGGCACTCGGTCTGTCCATGGACGAGCTGGCCGGGCGCTGCGCACCGGTCGTCGAGGTCGCCGCCTGACGGGTTCGCACGTCACGTTCCGGCAGCTCCGGCGTACTCTGCGTTCAGTCTGAAAACTTCCCGTAGCGCGTTCGTAACACGGCTGGTGTTGCCTAGCGGACCGGAGTGCTCCGGTCTGGCGGGAGTTGGGCGATGTCAGTGGAACAACTCCCGGATCGGGTACGGGAGTTCGTGGACTACCTGGACGGCCTTCTGGCGCGCCTGGATCAGGGCGGCGGCTGGTGCGGGGTGTTCTGGCAGCGTGACCCCGAAGGCATGCAGGCCTGCCTCGACGGACGTGAGGTGCCGCCCTGGGACGTGGTGGACTCCCTCCTGCACGACCTCGCGTCCCAGTACGGTCCCGGCGGCGCCGGCCCCGAGACGGAACGCGCCCGCGCGCTGCACGCCGCCGCCCTCGCCGCCCACGACGCCCGGCCCGGCGGCCGTGACGACCTCGGCGACCGGCTCGACGTCATGCTCCGCGAACAGCGCTACGCCGCCGAACGGCAGGCGGAACTGGGCCGGTTGCTCGCCTCCGCCACCAGCCGCGAGGAGGCCGACGCCATCCGCCTCGACCTCGCCTGGGCCCGCGACGACCACGAGCGGGCCAGTGCCCGGTGCGCGGAACTGCGGGCCCGGATGGCCGACTTGGACCGCCGGGCGGCCGGCGGCCGGGCCGAGGCGATTCGGCGGGACCGGGTGGGCGAGGGGGCCGTGTTCCGGGTTGACGACCGCTTCGAGGGTGAGGGGGTCAGGGGGCACCGCGCCGGGGGGGCCGGGTCCGAAGGCGCCAGGTCCGAAGGCGCCGGGTCGGAGGGCGTCAGGTCCGAGGGCGTCGGTTACGCGGGCGCCGGGTCCGGGGCGGACGGTACGCCGCCGAACCGGGCCGGCTCCTACGGCGACGGAGTCCGCGGCATGCCGCATCAGCGCGACGCGCAGTCGCCGGCCCGGGCGGCCGACTGGTTCGAAGGGCGAGAGGCGGCTCCTCGGCAGCATCCGCAGGGACTGGACGGCCCCACCGGGCATCCCCTGCAGTACACGTCCCGAACCGCCCCGGCCGAAACCCCGGTCCCGTCCGACTGGCCGGAAGCCCAGCCCGCACCAGCCCGCACTCCATCCGGCGACCAGGCCCAGGCCCCCTCGGCCGACTCCGCCCCCGCCCCCAAGCAGCGCAAACGCCGCCGAGGCAGTGCCCGCTTCGCCGGGATGGTCGAGGAGGAGGCCGCCCCCGTCGTCGTACCGCCGACCGCCGAACCCGTACTCCCCAGCCTCCCCGCCCAGACCGGCTCCACACGCCGTACCCTCCGAGGTGCCCGGTTCGCCGGTGCCGCCGACGAGGTGGCCGCGAGCCCGGAGCGCACGCAGGCCGAGCCCCTGGACGTGGCGGACCGGCGGGAGGTCTCACGGACCGTGGAGACGATCGTGCGGCTGCGCGCCGAGGGTCGTAGCGGCGAGGCCCATGCCCTGCTCGTGGAGGCCGCCTACTGGCCCGCCGTCCGCTTTCCGGCGCTCGCGGCCGAGATGGAGCGGGCCGGACTCGGCGCCGACTGGGCGACCCTCCTGTGGGAGGCCGCCTCACTGCCGGCCGAGCGGCTCGTCGCCGCCGCCGACGCGCTCACCGCGGCGGGGCGGGCCGGCGACGGGGAGCAGATCCTGCGGCAGGGCGTGGCCCGGCCCGCGAACGAGATCGGGCAGGCCGTCGTCGGACTGGTGGCCGAGGGGCGGCACCGCGAGGTCCGCGCGCTGCTCGACGCGTACGTCCGTGTCCGCACTCCGGAGGAGGCCGCCCGCAGCGCCGCGCCGGAGCCGCGCACGCTCGTACCGCTCCTGCTGGAGGCAGCCCAGGGCGTCTCGGACGAGCGCCACTGGGACCTCGTCCACGCCCTGCGGGTGGCGGGCTTCGCGGCCTGACACTCCCGCGCCGCGCCCGCGACTCCCACGCCGCACCCGCGACTCCTGCGCCGCATTCGCGACGTGAAACCCCTGCCGCACCCGTCCCACCGGCCCCATCCATCCCCCACAGGAGTGTGAAACGTGATCGACTCAGCGGGTTAACGACGATGGTCTTGGCAAGGCTGTTCCAGGGGCTTACTTTCAAGCCTCTACGGCCCCCCTCTACGGGCGTAGAGGCTCTGACGTCCCGTCGAAGGAGCAGCTCATGGCCAACGTCGTACGTGCCGCTCTGGTCCAGGCCACCTGGACCGGCGACACCGAGTCCATGGTGGCGAAACACGAGGAGCACGCCCGCGAGGCGGCCCGGCAGGGCGCGAAGATCATCGGGTTCCAGGAAGTCTTCAACGCTCCCTACTTCTGTCAGGTCCAGGAGCCGGAGCACTACCGGTGGGCCGAGCCGGTTCCCGACGGGCCGACCGTGCGTCGTATGCAGGAGCTCGCCCGCGAGACCGGCATGGTGATCGTCGTGCCGGTCTTCGAGGTCGAGCAGTCCGGCTTCTACTACAACACCGCGGCCGTGATCGACGCCGACGGCGCCTTCCTCGGCAAGTACCGCAAGCACCACATCCCGCAGGTCAAGGGCTTCTGGGAGAAGTACTACTTCAAGCCCGGCAATGTGGGGTGGCCGGTCTTCGACACCGCCGTCGGGAAGGTGGGTGTCTACATCTGCTATGACCGCCACTTCCCGGAGGGCTGGCGGCAACTGGGCCTGAACGGAGCCCAGTTGGTGTACAACCCGTCGGCCACCCACCGCGGACTCTCCTCCTACCTCTGGCGCCTCGAACAGCCGGCAGCGGCCGTCGCCAACGAGTACTTCGTCGCCGCGATCAACCGGGTCGGTGTCGAGGAGTACGGCGACAACGACTTCTACGGGACGTCGTACTTCGTGGACCCGCGCGGACAGTTCGTGGGGGAGACCGCCAGCGACAAGGAGGAGGAACTGATCGTCCGCGACCTCGACTTCGACCTCATCGAAGAAGTGCGGCAGCAGTGGGCCTTCTACCGCGACCGCCGCCCCGACGCCTACGAAGGACTGGTGCAGCCGTGACCAAGGACCTGCTGGGCCGCCACCGCGCCGTCATGCCGGACTGGCTCGCCCTCTACTACGAGGACCCGCTGGAGATCACCCACGGTGAGGGCCGCCATGTGTGGGACGCCGAGGGCAACCGCTACCTCGACTTCTTCGGCGGCATCCTCACGACGATGACCGCCCACGCGCTGCCCGAGGTGACCAAGGCGGTGAGCGAGCAGGCCGGGCGGATCATCCACTCCTCCACGCTGTACCTCAACCGGCCCATGGTGGAACTCGCCGAGCGCATCGCCCAGTTGAGCGGCATCCCGGACGCTCGCGTCTTCTTCACCACCTCCGGCACCGAGGCCAACGACACCGCGTTGCTGCTCGCCACGACGTACCGGCAGAGCAACACGATCCTCGCGATGCGCAACAGCTACCACGGCCGCTCCTTCAGCGCGGTCGGCATCACCGGCAACCGCGGGTGGTCGCCGACCTCGCTGTCGCCGCTGCAGACGCTGTACGTCCACGGAGGCGTCCGCACCCGTGGGCCGTACGCCCACCTCAGCGACGGCGACTTCATCGCCGCCTGCGTCGACGACCTGAAGGACCTCCTCGGCCACACCCGCCCGCCCGCGGCCCTGATCGCCGAGCCCATCCAGGGCGTGGGCGGCTTCACCTCCGGCCCGGACGGGCTGTACGCCGCCTTCCGGGACGTCCTCGCCGAGCGTGGCATCCTGTGGATCGCCGACGAGGTGCAGACCGGCTGGGGCCGCACGGGCGACCACTTCTGGGGCTGGCAGGCGCACGGGCAGTCCGGGCCGCCGGACATGCTGACCTTCGCCAAGGGCATCGGCAACGGCATGTCCATCGGCGGGGTCGTGGCCCGCGCGGAGATCATGAACTGCCTGGACGCCAACAGCATCTCGACCTTCGGCGGCACCCAGATCACCATGGCGGCAGGCCTCGCCAACCTCAACTACCTGCTGGAGCACGACCTCCAGGGCAACGCCCGGCGGGTCGGCGGGCTCCTGGTCGAGCGGCTGCGGGCCGTCGCCGCGCAGGTGCCGCACGTGCGCGAGGTGCGCGGCCGGGGCCTGATGCTCGGCATCGAGATCACCAGGCCCGGCACGGACGACGCCGACGTGGCCGCCGCCTCGGCGGTGCTGGAAGCGGCCCGCGAGGGCGGCCTGCTCATCGGCAAGGGCGGCGGCCACAACACCAGTTCCCTGCGGATCGCCCCGCCGCTGTCCCTCACCGTCGCGGAGGCGGAAGAAGGCGCCGCGATCCTGGAGAGCGCTCTGAGAAGCATCTAGCAGCACCCACCCGAGCAAGGGAAGCACTGGCATGACCACCACCTTGGAGCCCTTGGAGCCGGCGGAACCCCTGGAACCCGCTCTGTCGGTCCGGCAGGTCCTCACCCTGGAGCGGGTGCTCGCCGGGGAGCCCGAGGTGGTGGCCGGCGCCGGTCAGCTCGACCGGCCCGTGCGCTGGGTGCACGTCGCCGAGGCGCCGGACGTCGGGGTGATGCTCAGCGGCGGCGAGATGGTGCTCACCACGGGCGTGCTGCTGGCCGGGGACGAGGACAAGCAGGCCGAGTACATCCGCTCACTGCACCGGGCGGAGGCCGCCGCGGTGGTCCTCGGTCTCGGCCGGGCGTTCCCCGCGCCGCCGGAGGTGATGCGCAGGGTGGCGGAACGGTGCGGGCTGCCCATGGTCGTCCTGCACCGGCCCTTCCCGTTCGCCGAACTGACCGAGGAGGTCCAGTCCCGGCTGGTGCGGCGGAAGTTCGCCGCCGTCAGCCTCTCGGAGGCCGTGCGCACCGCGCTCACCGGCCTCATCACCGCGGGCGCCCCGCTGCAGCGCCTGCTCGACGAGGTCGCCGCGCACAGCGCCTGCCCCGTCGTCGTCACCAACCTCGCCCACCGCGTCCTCGCCACGGCGGGGGAGCGGCCGGCGGTGGACGACGTGTTGCGCGACTGGGAGCGCATCGCCCGCCAGGCCGGCGGCAGCGAGGGCGACGGCTGGATCCGCGCCGAGCTCGGCGGCCGCGGGGAGCGGTGGGGCCGGATCGTGCTGTGCGGGTACCGGGGCGACACCGCCACGGGGCGGCTGCTCGCCGACCGCGCGGCCGAGGCCCTCGTCCTGCACCGCATGCTCGGCGGCAACTCCGCGCACACCTGGGAGGAGCAGTCCGCGCAGAGCCTGCTCACCGACCTCGTCAGCGGCGTCGTACCGGCCAGGCAACTGCTGCCGCGCGCGCGTGCCGCCGGACTGCCGGTCAACCGGCGCACCTTCGTGCCGCTGGTCGTGCGGGACGGCGAACCGGCCCAACTGGAGCGCGTGCTGCGGATGCTGGGGCTGCCCGGGATCGTCGCCGAGCTCACCGACGGTGCCACCGCGGTGCTGCTGAGCCTCGCCCGGGACCAGGACGACGCCGCGCTCGCCGCGAACTTCGCCGCCCGGGTGCGCTCGGAGTCGGGGGCGGCGCGGACCGTCGTGGCCGCCGCCGACGCGCGTACCGCCTGGGACGACGTACCCGCCGGACTGCGCGAGGCCCAGCACGTCGCCGATGCCGTCGCCGACTCCTCGGCCGCCCTCGACCTCCCGGCCGTCGTCCGCCTGAGGGACGTCCATCTGCGCGGCCTGGTCCGGCTCCTGCGCGACGACCCGCAGGTTCAGTCGTTCGCGGAGCGTGAGCTGGACGGGCTGCTGTGCGGGCCGGACGACGAGGCGGGCGCCCTGCTCGCCGTGCTGCGGACGTATCTCGCCACCGGCCGCAACAAGTCCCGCACCGCCCAGCTCCACCACGTCTCGCGGCCCGCGCTCTACCGTCGGCTGGAGGCGATACAGGCGCGCCTCGGCGTCGACCTCGACGACTTCGAGCAGGCCGCGTCCGTGCACATCGCGCTCCTCGCACACGACGCGCAACAAGGGTGAAACATGCGGCGACCTGGGAAAACGGCGGTGAAACATGGGCCCACGACAGGGTGACACCGTGGCACGCCGCGCGCCCGCAGACGTGACACAGTGCACCTCAAACCGGATCGCCGGACTTCCTACTCTCGCTGCACACCGAGCGACCGGAGGTCCCGATGAGCAGAGTGATCCGTGCCGCGATCTTCCAGACCGCCTGGACCGGCGACAAGGAATCGATGATCCAGGTGCACGAGCAGGCCGCCCGCGACGCCGCCGCGCAGGGCGCCCAGGTCATGTGCTTCCAGGAGTTGTTCTACGGGCCGTACTTCTGCCAGGTGCAGGACAAGGCGTTCTACGAGTACGCCGAGCAGATCCCCGAAGGCCCGATCGTCAGGCGCTTCCAGGCACTGGCCAAGGAGCTGGGCCTGGTCCTCGTGCTGCCGATGTACGAGGAGGAGCAGCCCGGCGTCCTCTACAACACGGCCGCGGTGATCGACGCGGACGGCTCGTACCTCGGCAAGTACCGCAAGCACCACATCCCCCAAGTGCCGGGATTCTGGGAGAAGTTCTACTTCCGCCCGGGGAACGCGGGCTGGCCCGTCTTCGACACGGCCGTCGGCAGGATCGGCGTCTACATCTGCTACGACCGCCACTTCCCGGAGGGCTGGCGGGCGCTGGGCCTCGCGGGTGCCGAGATCGTCTTCAACCCGTCGGCGACCTCGCGCGGACTCTCCTCCTACCTCTGGCAGTTGGAGCAGCCGGCCGCCGCCGTCGCCAACGAGTACTTCGTCGGCGCGATCAACCGGGTCGGCGTCGAGGAGCTCGGCGACAACGACTTCTACGGGACCTCGTACTTCGTGGACCCGGAGGCCCAGTTCGTGGGCGAGGTGGCGAGCGACAAGGAGACCGAACTGGTCGTCCGCGACCTGGACATGGCCAAGCTGCGCGAGATCCGCGACCGCTGGCAGTTCTACCGCGACCGCCGCCCCGACGCCTACTCCCCGCTGACCGCGCCGTAACCAAACCGACCTCGCACTCTTCGACCACAACCCAGCGGAGCGTGACCGCATGAGCAGCCGTACCGTCATCCGCGGTGGTCTCGTCATCACCGCGTCCGACGAGATGCACGCCGACGTCCTGATCGAGGACGGCCGTATCGCCGCCCTCGCCGCGAGTGGCACCCCGGCCGCCGAGGCCTGGACCGCCGAGCGGACCATCGACGCCACCGGGAAGTACGTCATCCCGGGCGGCGTCGACGCCCACACCCACATGGAGCTGCCGTTCGGCGGCACCCACGCCTCCGACACCTTCGAGACCGGCACCCGGGCCGCCGCCTGGGGCGGTACGACCACGATCATCGACTTCGCCGTACAGGGCGTGGGCCACTCGCTGCGCGAGGGCCTCGACGCCTGGCACGCCAAGGCCGAGGGCAACTGCGCGATCGACTACGGCTTCCACATGATCGTCTCCGATGTGAACCAGGAGACGCTCAAGGAGATGGATCTCCTCGTGGAAGAAGGTGTGACCAGCTTCAAGCAGTTCATGGCCTACCCGGGCGTCTTCTACTCCGACGACGGCCAGATCCTGCGCGCCATGCAGCGCTCCGCCGAGAACGGCGGCCTGATCATGATGCACGCCGAGAACGGCATCGCGATCGACGTGCTGGTCGAGCAGGCGCTGGCGCGCGGGGAGACGGATCCGAGGTACCACGGGGAGGTCCGCAAGGCGCTGCTGGAGGCCGAGGCCACCCACCGCGCCATCAGGCTCGCGCAGGTCGCGGGGGCCCCGCTGTACGTCGTGCACGTCTCGGCGATGGAGGCAGTCGCCGAGCTGGCCAAGGCGCGCGACGAGGGGCTGAACGTCTTCGGCGAGACCTGCCCGCAGTATCTGTTCCTGTCCACCGACAACCTCGCCGAGCCGGACTTCGAGGGCGCCAAGTACGTGTGCTCGACGCCGCTGAGGCCCAAGGCGCACCAGGCCCAGCTGTGGAAGGGGCTCAGGACGAACGACCTCCAGGTCGTCTCCACCGACCACTGCCCGTTCTGCTTCGTCGGCCAGAAGGAACTGGGGCGAGGGGACTTCTCGAAGATCCCCAACGGTCTGCCCGGCGTGGAGAACCGGATGGACCTGCTCCACCAGGCCGTCGTCGACGGCCACATCTCGCGCCGCCGCTGGATCGAGATCGCCTGCGCGACCCCGGCCCGGATGTTCGGCATGTACCCGAAGAAGGGCACGATCGCGCCGGGCGCCGACGCCGACGTCGTGATCTACGACCCGCACGCCGAGCAGGTCATGTCCGCCGTCACCCACCACATGAACGTCGACTACTCGGCGTACGAGGGCAAGCAGACGACCGGCCGGGTCGAGACGGTCCTCTCGCGCGGCGAACTCGTCATCACCGAGCGGGAGTACACCGGGCGCGCCGGGCACGGCGTCTACACCCCCCGCTCCACCTGTCAGTACCTCAACTAGGAGCGGAGTACATGGACTTCGGACTCGTCCTGCAGACCGATCCGCCCGCCTCGCGGGTCGTCAGCCTGATGAAACGCGCCGAGCGCGGCGGGTTCACCTACGGCTGGACGTTCGACTCCGCCGTGCTGTGGCAGGAGCCGTTCGTCATCTACAGCCAGATCCTGGCCAACACACAGAAGCTCAAGGTCGGCCCCATGGTGACCAACCCGGGCACCCGCACCTGGGAGGTCACCGCCTCCACCTTCGCCACCCTCAACGACATGTTCGGCAACCGCACGGTCTGCGGCATCGGCCGCGGCGACTCGGCCATGCGCGTCGCCGGCCGCAAGCCCAACACCCTGGCCCGGATCAGCGAGGCCATGAAGGTCATCCGGGCGCTCGGCAGCGGCCAGGAGGCCGACCTCGGCGGCGGCACCGTCGTCAGGTTCCCGTGGATCAAGCCCGGCGCCGAACTCCCCGTGTGGATGGCGGCGTACGGCCCGAAAGCCCTGAAGATGACCGGCGAGGAGGCCGACGGGTTCATCCTGCAGCTCGCCGACCTCTATCTGACCGAGTACATGGTCAAGGCGGTCAAGGACGCGGCGGTGGCGGCCGGCCGTGACCCGTCCGAGGTGAAGATCTGCGTCGCCGCCCCCGCGTACGTCACCGAGGACGACTCACCCGAGAAGCTCGCCCACGCGCGTGAGCAGTGCCGGTGGTTCGGCGGGATGGTCGGCAACCATGTCGCGGACCTGGTCAGCAAGTACGGCGAGCACTCCGCCGCCGTCCCCGACGAACTCACCGACTACATCAAGGCCCGCGAGGGGTACGACTACTCCCACCACGGACGCGCCGACAACCCCGACACCGCGTTCGTGCCCGACGAGATCGTCGACCGGTTCTGCGTCATCGGACCGGTCGAGAAGCACATCGAGAAGCTGAACGCGCTGCGTGAGCTGGGCGTCGACCAGTTCGCCGTCTACGACATGCACGACGCGCAGGAAGCCGTCATCGACGCATACGGCTCGCAGATCATCCCGGCGGTCAACGCCTAGTCGCTGCCCACGAGTTCGCCTGCCCCGCACCACACCCGACCCCCCACACCTTGTCCCCTCTCCCCGCCGTCCCGGGGAGAGGCCCAAGGCCCCCGCACGGCCTCTCTCCGTCCCGTCCCGCTCTGTCGATTGGCCTGCTCATGACCGAAACAGTCCCCCCGGGGTCGCCGATATCCCAGTCCGCCGACGCCGGCGGACGCATCGAACTCGCCCCCGAGGCATTCCCCGCCGACAGCCCCTTCGCCAACGAGGACCTGCGTCCCGTCCCGGTCGCCGAGCGCAAGTGGACGACGTACAACTTCGCGGCGCTGTGGATCTCCATGGCCCACTGCATCCCCAGCTGGACCCTGGCCTCCGGCCTGGTCGCCCTCGGCATGGACTGGAAGCAGGCCGTCTTCACCATCGCCCTGGCCAACGTCATCGTGCTGCTGCCGATGCTGGCCACCGGGCACGCCGGGCCCAAGTACGGCATCCCGTTCCCGGTGCTGGCGCGCGCCTCGTTCGGGCTGCGCGGCGCCAACATCCCGGCGATGATCCGGGCGGCCGTGGCCTGCGGCTGGTTCGGCATCCAGACCTGGATCGGCGGCAGCGGCATCTTCGCCCTCGGCTCCAAGCTCACCGGCGGCGGATGGGAGAACGCCGGCAAGATCGCGGGCAACCCCTGGCCGCTGTGGCTCTGCTTCATCCTCTTCTGGGCGCTGCAGATCGCCATCATCTACCGCGGCATGGACTTCCTGCGGCACTTCGAGAACTGGGCCGCGCCCTTCGTGATCGTCGGCGCCTTCGTGCTGCTGATCTGGATCGCGGTCAAGGCGGACGGCTTCGGCGCGCTGCTCGACCAGCCCTCGAAGCTGGGCTGGGGCCCCGATTTCTGGCCGGTCTTCTTCCCGTCCCTGATGGGCATGATCGGCTTCTGGGCGACTCTCTCGCTCAACATCCCCGACTTCACCCGCTTCGGCGCCAGCCAGAAGGCGCAGACCTGGGGCCAGTCCCTGGGCCTGCCCACCACGATGACGCTGTTCGCCGTCCTCGCCGTCCTCGTCACCTCCGGCTCCGAGGTGGTCTACGGCGAGGCGATCTGGGACCCGGTCACCCTGGCCGCCAAGACCGACAGTGTCTTCGGTCTCCTCTTCGCGCTCATCGTCGTGCTGGTCGCCACGATCTCCGTGAACATCGCGGCCAACGTGGTCTCCCCGGCGTACGACCTCGCGAACCTGGCGCCGAAGCTCATCAACTTCCGCACGGGCGCGCTGATCACCGGCGTCGTCGGCGTCCTGATCTTCCCGTGGAAACTGATCTCCACCCCGGAGTTCTACATCTTCACCTGGCTCGGCGTGGTCGGCGGTCTGCTCGGCACGGTCGCGGGCATCCTGATCGCCGACTACTGGATCGTCCGCCGCACGGTCCTGCACCTCGCGGACCTGTACACGCCCGGCGGGCGCTACTGGTACTCGTCCGGCTGGAACTGGCGGGCGATCGTCGCCTTCCTGGTGGGCGGCGTCCTCGCGGTCGGCGGCTCGTACTCGGGTGTCGGCGCCGACGGCGCCAAGACCGGACCTTTCCCGACCGACGGACTGATCCCGTTCCTCAAGCCCCTCGCCGACTACGGCTGGGCGGTCGGACTGGGCGCCTCGCTCGTGCTGTACGTGGTGCTCATGGGCGGCCGCAAGGAACGCGCCGAAGCCTGATTCCACGGCGGCGGACAGCGTGGGAGGACGGCCGGGGAGGGCGATCAGCCCTTCTGGCCGTCCTCCAGGGCGGCGACCGCCTCCTTGGCGGCCTTGATCGCGCCCTTGTTGATCTCGTCCGTGCTCGGCGCCTTCTTCGACTCGAAGTCACTGCCGCTGTACGTGACGGAGACCAGCGCGTTGGACGTGCGGACGAGCACCACGCCCTCACGGGTCTGCTGCTTGTCCTCGGTGGTGAGGTTCACGACGGAGTAGCCGGCGTCACCGAGACCCGGCACGTCACCACCGCCGCTCCTGTCCGCGACGCGCTCCTGGTAGGACTCCCGCGCCGCGTCGTCCGACTCCGTGATCTCGAAGGACACGTCCAGCCAGCGGTAGTCGTAGCCCTTGAGCGCGTTCCACGAGCAGGTGCGGCGCAGCTTGGAGTCGGTCGACGGTATCTCCTTGCCGGCCGTCTTGGCGCCCGGCACCAGTGACTTGATCGTCTTCGCGCCCAGACTCTCGCACGGCGCGGGAGCGGTGGCGTACGTCTTCGACACCGCCGCCGTCGCGGGGGCCGAGGGCGACTCTCCCTCGCTCTTCTGCGTCGCCCTGTCGTCGGCGGCCGGCGTCGCGGCCAGCGGGCCGGACGACAGTGCCCAGCCCGCCGCGGCGAGCACGACGACGGGCGACAGACGCGCGGTGAGGGCGAGCGGCAAGGGAAGAGAACGCACGGCGCACTTTTCGTGGGGGACGGTGCGGAGGAGTCCGCACTGCGGACGGGACGCCAGTGTCACATGACTCCCTGTGGGGCGGAAGTACGAACTCGCTCCGTGCTGACGCCGTTACGGGAGGACCGCAATTACGTGGGGTCCTGGGCGAGTTACATAGCCTGATGGCTGATTTGACCGGAAAGTGCGCTTTCGATGCGGTCGACGGCGACGAACGCCCCATACGCGACCAGGTGCACCAGACAGTGGTCGGTGTGCTCCGGCCGGCGCCAGGCCGCCACGTCCTCGTCCGTGACGCGGTACGGCGCGAGGGCGGCCAGCAGGGCGAGGCGCGCGCCGGGACGCTCCCGTCGGTCCGGGAAGCCGCTCAGGTCGAGCGGCGGATGGGACCCGTCCCAGTCTTGGATGGCGTCCTCCACCAGGTCCTGGTCGTCGGGGTCGAGGAGACCGGCGCCCGCGAGGGCGGCCCTCAGCAGTGCCGCGTACGCGAGGCCGACGGCGGTTCCGCCCGCCCATGCGGGGGCCTCGCCGGGGTCGGCGTGGTCGAGGAGCGCGAGGGCGGTGCCGGGGCGGGCCGGGCGGCGTACGGTCCCGGCGAGGGTGCGGCCCGCGACGCTGCGGACCGCACGGAACCGCTGGGCGCCCGCCGGCAGCAGGTTCTCGGTGAGCAGGGCCGACGCGATCCGGTTGATGAAGTGGAAGGTGAGCGCGGTGCCGAGATAGGCGGGAGCGTGCGCGGGCGGGAAGGGGTACGGCGTCAGGGCGGCGCCGGGCACGCGCGTGCGCCGGCCCCAGTCGAGTACGCGCGCGTGCTCCTCGTTTCGCGGTGCCTCTCCCCGCGCCAGCCGCTCGGCCAGCGCGTGGTCGCCGGTGGCGTGCAGCAGCACGGTGTGCGCGTCCACGCAGAACGGGCACCTGTTGGCGAGCGACACCCCGAGGGCCACCAGCTCCTTGCCGGTGCGGCTGCCGGCCCCGGCGATGAGCGACTCGCGCATCAACGCCCAGGCGGGGGCGAGGAGTTCGGGCGCGGAGGACAGGACAGCGAAGGTGGACGGCGCCGAGATGCCGAAGTCGAGGGCGATCTGCGCGTACACGTCGGCGACGGTGCCGGTGGCCGACTTCGGCGGGAGGGGTTCGGTGTAACGGAAGGGTGTGGGCATGGACAGCAGCGTGCGTCGGCGGCGCGGTCCGGGGCGTCGTACGGCCGAAGGGAGTTGGGGCTGCGACGGCGGGGCCGGCCGGTGCCGGGCACTACTGCGTGGGGAGTAGTCGGCAGGCCGTCCACAGGGGTGACGTCACTGTCGGTGCGGCGGTCTACTGTGCGGGCATGAGCGGGAGCCGGATCACACGCGAACGGTTTGCCGACGCGTCCGTCGCGGTCGCGGTCGGCGTGATCGCCGTGCTCGTCGCCCGGGCGGGCGACCGTGCGGGACCGCTCGACCTCGCGCTGATCGCGGCCGGTTCCCTGGCCCTGGCCGCGCACCGCACGGCTCCGCGCGTGGTGCTCGCGGTCACCACCGGCTGCCTGCTCGCCGCGGCCCTCCACGCGGGGCCCTCGGCCATCCTGGTCCTGCCCGTGGTGGGGGCGGTGCACACGGCGGCACGGTCCGGGTACCGGGGCACGGCCGCCGCGGCCGCCGCGGTCTTCCTGGGCGGCTATGTGGCGGCGGGCTCGGCGAGCGCGGCCGCCGCCCGGGAGGCACTGCTCCTCGCAGGCTGGTTCCTCTGCGCGGTCGTGACAGGGCTGGCCGACAGCAACTGGCAGGCGTATCTGCGGCAGACCGAGCAGCGCGCCCTGGAGGCCGAACGCACCAGGGAGGAGGCGGCGTTGCGCCGGGCCGGTGAGGAACGCCTGCGCATAGCCCGCGAGTTGCACGACTCGCTCACCCACAGCATCTCCATCGTCAAGCTCCAGGCGGGCGTCGCCGTGCACCTGGCCCGCAAGCGCGGCGAGGAGGTACCGCCCGCGCTGCTCGCCATCCAGGAGGCGAGCGGCGAGGCGATGCGCGAGCTGCGCGCCACCCTGGAGGTGCTGCGCACGGACGAGCCGACCGGCACGCCCGCGCTGCTCGTGGAGCGGGCGCGGGCGGCCGGACTCGTGGCAGAGCTGACGGTCACGGGGGAGGAGCGGCCCCTGGCGGCGACCGTCGACCGGGCGGCGTACCGCATCGTCCAGGAGGCCCTGACGAACGCGGCGCGGCACGCGGGACCGGCGAAGGTGGCCGTGCGACTGGCCTACGGCGAGGGCGACTTGACCATCCACGTCGAGGACGACGGCGCCGCCGACCCGGCCGGCCCGCCCGCCCCCGGCATCGGCCTCACCGGCATGCGCGAACGCGTCACCGCCCTCGGCGGCACACTGGACGCCGGCCCGCGCGCGGAGGGCGGCTTCGCGGTGCGGGCGTGGCTGCCGTTGCAGCAGCAGGGCGATGACGAAGGCCGGGCCGGCCGGTTTGGGTGAGGCGGTATGGGAACGGGGTGACGGCGGGATGACGGACGACGTGATCAGGGTGGTGCTCGTCGACGACCAGGCGCTGATGCGGGCGGGCTTCCGGGCCCTGCTGGAAGCCGAGGACGGCATCGACGTGGTCGGCGAGGCGGCGGACGGGGAGCTGGGCCTGGAGCTGATCCGGGCCGAGGTACCCGACATCGCGCTGATCGACGTACAGATGCCGGTGATGACGGGCATCGAGGCGACCCGCCGTATCGCCGCGGATCCGGCGCTGGCGCCTGTGCGCGTGGTCATCCTGACGAACTACGGCCACGACGAGTACGTCTTCGAAGCCCTCCGCGCCGGCGCGAGCGGCTTCCTGCTGAAGGACACCGAACCGGCCGACCTGCTCCAGGCGATCGAGGTGGTGGCAGGCGGGGAGGCGCTGCTGTCCCCGTCGGTGACCCGCACGCTGATCGGCGAGTTCGTGTCCAGGCCACCGGACCGGGCCACCGCTCCCGGCCTGGAGGGCCTGACGCGCCGCGAACGCGAGGTGACGGCACTGGCGGCGCGCGGCCTGACCAACGAGGAGATCGCCGAGCACATGGTGATCAGCCCGTTCACGGCGAAGACCCACGTCAGCAGGGCGATGACGAAACTGGGGGCGCGGGACCGGGCCCAGCTCGTCGTGTTCGCCTATGAGTCGGGGCTGGTGGCTCCGCGCAGCTAGCGAAGCGGTCCACGAGGTTGGGGGGCGACATCGAGTCACTGCGGCTGTGCCCGGGGGCCAGGCTGGGGAACTGCTGGGGCGGCTCGGGGAGTTCGGCGAGTCCTACGTCGGCCGCTGAGTGTTCGCCGGCCGGTGCGCTCCTCGGCGACTCGGTGGGGAGGCTCAGTCGAGACAGAACTCGTTGCCCTCGACGTCCTGCATCACGATGCAGGACTCGTTGACGCCATCGGCGCGCAGTATGCGGACCTGCACCGCACCGAGCGCGACCAGTCGCGCGGACTCGGCCTCAAGCGTGGCCAGGCGCTCCTCACCCACGAGTCCGGTGCCGGCCCGCACACAAAGATGCACCCGGTTCTTGACGACCTTGCCTTCGGGAACGCGCTGGAAGAAGAGTCGAGGCCCGACACCTGAGGGATCCGTGCAGGCGAACCATGCACCCTGATCCTCGGCGGGCAGGGAGCGGTTGAAATCGTCCCAAGTGGCGAACCCCTTCGGTGGCGGCGGTACGACGTACCCCAACACCTCGCACCAGAAACGAGCGACGCGCTCGGGTTCCGCGCAGTCGAAGGTGACCTGGAACTGCTTGATCGATGGCATCGGCGCACCATAGCAGGGGGCTCCGTCGCTCAATTCCCCTGTTCAATTCCCTGCCGGGACCCGCGTGTTGCGGGAGGAGAGCCCCCGCATGGGGCGAGGCAGTGGCGGGACAGCCCTTGGGGAGCGCCTCGGTAGTCTGCTGCCCGAGGGGGCCGGCCGACGCACGCGAACACCGAGGTGAGGAATGCAGTTCACCACCCGACCCACGCTTCAGGGAACCTTCGGCATGGTGTCGTCCACGCACTGGCTCGCCTCGCAGTCCGCGATGGCCGTGCTGGAGGACGGCGGCAACGCGTACGACGCGGCCGTGGCCGGCGCCTTCGTGCTGCACGTCGTCGAGCCGCACCTCAACGGCCCCGCCGGCGAGGTGCCGATCCTGCTCGCGCCCGCGGGCGGCGAGGTGCGGGTGCTGTGCGGGCAGGGCGTCGCGCCGGCCGGGGCGACGGTCGCGCACTACCGGGGACTCGGCCTGGACCTCGTGCCCGGTACCGGTCCGCTGGCCGCCGCCGTCCCCGGCGCCTTCGACGCCTGGATGCTGCTCCTGCGCGACCACGGCACCAGAACCCCTGCCGACGTGCTCAAGTACGCCATCGGGTACGCCGAACACGGGCACGCGCCAGTCGAGCGCGTCGTCGAGACCGTCGAGACCGTGCGGGAGCTGTTCGAGACGGAGTGGACCTCCTCGGCCGAGGTGTTTCTGCCCGGCGGCAGGGCGCCCCGGCCCGGCGAGCTGTTCCGCAACCCCGCCCTCGCCGCCACCTGGAAGCGGCTGCTCGACGAGATCGCCGGGGCCGGTGACCGGGTCGCGCAGATCGAGGCGGCGCGGGAGGTGTGGCGCGGGGGGTTCATCGCCGAGGCGCTCGTACGGCAGGCCCGGCGGCCCACCATGGACACCAGCGGCGAGCGGCACTCCGGCACGCTCACGGCCGCCGACCTCGCCGGCTGGTCCGCGACCTACGAGGCGCCGGCGACGTACGACTGGAACGGCTGGACCGTGTGCAAGGCCGGCCCGTGGAGCCAGGGCCCGGTCCTCCTCCAGCAGCTCGCGCTGCTCCCGCCCGAACTGCCCCGTCACGGGTCCGCCGAGTACGTCCATCTGCTGATCGAGGGCTGCAAGCTGGCCATGGCCGACCGTGAGGCCTGGTACGGCGACGCGGCCGAGGTGCCCCTCGCCGAGCTGCTGTCGGAGCCGTACAACGCCGCCCGACGGGAGCTGATCGGCGAGAAGGCCTCCCACGAGCTGCGGCCCGGCAGCCCCGGCGGCCGTACCCCGCGGCTGTGCGCGCACGCGCGCGTGGTGGCCTCCGACGAACCCGGCTTCGACGTGCTGGGCGTCGGCGAGCCGACCGTCGCCAAGCGCCCGACCTCCCCGGTACCGGGCGAGCCGGACATCGCCGCGGACGGCACCACCCGCGGCGACACCTGTCACCTCGACGTCGTCGACCGCTGGGGCAACATGATCGCGGCCACCCCCAGCGGCGGCTGGCTGCAGTCCAACCCCGTCGTGCCCGAGCTGGGCTTCCCGCTCGGGACCCGGCTCCAGATGACCTGGCTGGAGGAGGGCCTGCCGAACTCGCTCACCCCGGGGCGGCGGCCGCGCACCACCCTCACCCCGTCCATCGCCCTGCGCGACGGGGTGCCCGTCATGGCCTTCGGCACTCCCGGCGGGGACCAGCAGGACCAGTGGCAGCTGCACTTCTTCCTGGCCGTGGCGCTGCGCGCCCAGGTCCGCGGCGGCCTGGACCTCCAGGGCGCGATCGACGCCCCGAACTGGCACAACGACGGCTTCCCCGGCTCCTTCTACCCGCGCGGGATGCGGCCGGGCAGCGTGACCGTGGAGTCCCGTGCGGACGCCGCGGTGGTGGAGGAGCTGCGGCGGCGTGGTCATCTGGTGACCGTCGGTGACGCCTGGTCCGAGGGGCGGCTGTGCGCGGTCGCCCGGGACCCGCGCAGTGGTGTGCTGTCGGCGGCGGCCAACCCCCGGGGGATGCAGGGGTACGCCGTAGGGCGCTGAGGAGGCGCCTGTGACCTGCCGATACGTGCCCCGCGAGTTCACGCCGATGCCGTCCGGCGTCCACTTCGCGGGCGGGGATTGTCAGTGGGGCGTGTTCTTATTGAGACATGATCGACGAAGACTACGAAACCATCGACGAGTTTCTCGCACAGCACGCGGCCGACGTGGAGGAAGCGGTCCGCAAGGCGGCCGCGGCCGAGATCATGCCGCGCTTCCGGCAGCTCGCCGCGCACGAGGTCGACCAGAAGAGCGGACCGCACGACCTGGTCACCGACGCCGACCGGCTCGCCGAACAGCACCTCACCGAGGCGCTCGGCGCCCTCCTGCCCGGCTCGGTCGTGGTGGGTGAGGAGGCGGTGCACGCCAACCCGGTGACCTACGAGGCGCTGCAGGGTGACGCCCCCGTCTGGATCGTCGACCCCGTGGACGGCACCCGCCAGTTCGTGCACGGCGAGGACGGCTTCTGCACCCTGGTCGCGCTCGCGCGGCGCGGCATGCTGCTCGCCTCCTGGACATACGCCCCCGCACGCGACCAACTGGCCACGGCGGTACGGGGCCAGGGCGCCTTCCTCAACGGCGAGCGGCTGCGCTCGGGTGCGCCGGACCCCGGCCGGGACCTCGAAGTCGCCACGTCCCACCCGGACTACACGACCGACGAGCAGAAGCGGGCGCTGCTGGGGCTGTGGACCGACGGCGTCGCGCCGCGTGCCTGTGGCTCGGCCGGCCTGGAGTATCTGGCCGTCGCCCGGGGCGAGTTGGACGCGACCGCGTTCAGCTGGGAGGCTGCCTGGGACCATGCGGCGGGCATTCTCCTCGTCGAGGAGGCAGGCGGCGCGCACTTGACCCACATGTGCGAGCCATTTCTCATTACCGGTGGTAACGCTCTGCCGTTCACGGCGGCCCGGGATGCGGCTACTGCTCGGAAGGTTGCGGAACTGCTGTCACGAGGGGTGCGACGACCGACCTAGATCGTGTCCGCAAAGTCCCGTCGTCCGCCCGGAGGCAGGCGGGACTTCGCGGACACGGCCTAGGGGCGCGGGGAACCGCGCGATCGGCCCGCACGCTCCCGCAGCCGCGATACAACGGACCCAACCGAGCCAGTAGGCGATGCCGCCCGCGCCCGGCGATGTCGTGACCCGGCATATCCTGACCTTGAATGGCCGTCGGCTGACGAAGGAGTCCGAAGGTGCCGTCGATGCTCGATGCGGTCGTGGTGGGTGCGGGGCCGAACGGACTGACCGCTGCCGTGGAGCTGGCCCGCCGCGGCTTCTCCGTGGCCGTGTTCGAGGCACGCGACACCGTGGGCGGGGGAGCCCGCACCGAAGAGCTGACCCTCCCCGGCTTCCGCCACGACCCGTGCTCCGCCGCACACCCCCTCGGCATCAACTCACCCGCGTTCCGGGCGATGCCGCTCGACCGCTACGGCCTCGAGTGGCTGCACGCCGAACTGCCGATGGCGCACCCCTTCACCGACGGCGGCGCCGCCGTGCTGTCCCGGTCCGTCGCCGAGACCGCCGCCTCCTTCGGCCCGCGCGACGCGGGCACGTACCGCAGGCTGGTCGAGCCGTTTCTGCCCAGGTGGGACACGCTGGCCCGGGACTTCATGTCGCTGCCCCTCACCGCGCTCCCGCGCGACCCGGTCGCCCTCGCCCGCTTCGGCCTCGTCGGCCTGCCCCCGGCGACCTGGCTGATGCGCCGCTTCCGCGACGAGCGGGCCAGGACCCTGTTCTCCGGCCTGGTCGCCCACGTCATCGCCCCGCTCGGCGGCTTCGCGACCGGCGCCATCGGCCTGGTCTTCGCCCTCGCCGCCCATGCCCGCGGCTGGCCCGTCGCCCGCGGCGGCTCCCAGTCCATCTCCGACGCCCTCACCGCGTATCTCAAGGATCTCGGCGGCGCCGTCCACACCGACTACGAGGTCAAGCGGCTCGACGACCTGCCGCCCGCGCGCGCGTACGTCTTCGACACCTCACCCACCGCCCTGGCCAGGATCGCCGGCTTCGGCCGGTACTACGAGGGGTATCGCTACGGTGCCGCCGCCTTCAAGATCGACTACGCGCTGGACGGCCCGGTGCCCTGGACCGCGCCGGAGGCTCGGCGGGCCGGCACCGTCCAGGTCGGCGGGAGCAGCGCGGAGATCGGCGCCGCGCTCAGGGCCGCGGCAAGGGAGGGCCGGGCACCCGACAAGCCGTTCATGATCACGGTGCAGCCCAGTGTCGTCGACCCCACCAGGGCGCCCGAGGGCAAGCACGTCTTCTGGGCGTACGGCCATGTGCCGAACGGCTGGACCGGAGACCTCACGGACGCCCTGGAGCGTCAACTGGAGCGATTCGCCCCGGGGTTCCGCGACCGAGTCCTCGCCCGCGCGACGGCGGGCCCGGCCGAACTCGCCGCGCGCAACGCCAACTACGTCGGCGGCGACATCGCCTCCGGTGCGGCCTCCGGCCTCCAACTCCTGCTGCGCCCCAAGCTGTCCCTCTTCCCGTACCGCACCCCGCACCCGGCGGTCTACATCTGCTCGTCGGCGACACCACCCGGACCGGGCGTACACGGCATGTCCGGTCACAACGCGGCCAAGGCAATGTGGCGGCGGCTGCGGCAGGAGCTGTGAGGCGGGTCAAACGACCCACGTTTACCGGCAGTTGAGGCCTCGGGGTAAGAGAATTGTGTGTCTTCTTTGTCACTTCTCTAACCGGGGGGTAAGTACCTGAATGCTCAACGGCCTGGGAGTAGGGTGCGGCCCATGAAAGATCGGAAAGCGGTTGCCCGCTTCGGATCCCGGTCTGCTGTGCGCCTCGCCGACCTCGCCCAGCTCGTCAGGGCGCCGGCCGCGCTGAGTGTCCCCGGTGACGTGATCGCGGGAGCGGCCGCCGCCGGACGCCCGCTGGGTGTCCGTACCCTCGGAGTGATCGGTTCCTCCGTGTGCCTCTACTGGGCCGGCATGGCCCTCAACGACTACGCCGACGCGACCGTCGACGCCGTCGAGCGTCCCGAACGGCCGGTACCTTCCGGGCGCGTTCCGCGCCGCGCCGCTCTGGCTGTGGCCGGTGGGCTCACGGCGGCGGGGCTGGGGCTCGCCGCTGCCGCGGGTGGGCGCCGCAGTCTGCTGGGAGCGGTTCCGCTGGCGGGCCTGGTCTGGGCGTATGACCTGGGGCTCAAGAACACGCCGGCGGGGGCGGTCGCCATGGCGGGGGCCCGCACGCTGGATGTGTTGGCCGGCGCGTTGGTTCCGGGCCCCGGTGCCGTGTCGGTCGGCGAGGCCTTGCGTCGTGCCGCAGTACCCGCCGCCCTGACGGGCGTCCACACCGGCACCTTGATGGCTCTCAGCCGGCACGAGATTGCCGGTGCGCCGGCTCGCGTTCCGGCCACGACTCTTGCGGTGTCGGCCACGACGGCCCTGGCTACGGCCATTCCGGTCAAACGAGTCGCCGTGGGAAGTGCCGGGACATGTCGTCGGGCGTCTGCTGCGCCGTCGTGGCTTGTCGCGCCCCGCGGCGGAGCCGCAGACCGACACAGCCCCGCGCCCCTTGAGGGCGTTGCCGCCACTGCCCCTTCCAGCAAACTCCGCACCGCCGTCACCGCCACCGCCGCCCTCGCCTACCTCGGTACCTACGGCACCGCCCAGGCCCGCGCCGTACAGGAGCCCTCCGGGGAGAACGTACGGCGGGCCGTCGGGGCCGGGATTCTCGGGCTGATGCCCCTTCAGGCGGCGCTGACCGCGCGCGGCGGTGCCCCGGCCGTCGCCGCGGCGCTGGCCATCGTCCACCCCCTCGCGCGACGGCTGGCCCGGCGCATATCCCCCACCTGAGACCCACCACCTCCGTGTGAGGAACCGGCACCATGAGACCTCCCCCCACCCCCCTGAAGTTCGGCTACGGCACCAACGGCTTCACCCACCACCGGCTGACCGACGTCCTTGCCGTCCTCGCCGATCTCGGCTACGACGGCGTCGCCCTCACGCTCGACCACAACCACCTCGACCCCTACGCCGACGACCTGCCCCGGCGGGTCACCGCCCTCGCCCGGCAACTCGGGCGGCACGGCCTCGACGTCACGGTGGAGACGGGCTCCCCCTACTTCCTCGACCCGTGGGTCAAGCACCTGCCGACGCTGATGTCGGACGGCTCCGAACTCAGGATCGACCTGCTGCGCCGCGCTCTGCGCATCGCGGCCGACCTCGGCTCGCCCACCGTCCATCTGTGCAGCGGCCCGGCGCCGGAGGGGCTGTCGGAGGGGGACGTGTGGAAGCGGCTCGCGAACGGGGTGGCGACCGTGCTGGAGACGGCGGAGAGGTACGGCGTGGCGCTGGCCTTCGAACCGGAGCCGTACATGTTCGTCGACACCGTCGAGCGCTGCCTGCACCTGGCCCGACTGGTCGACGGGCACGAACTGTTCGGGATCACCCTGGACATCGGTCACGCGCACTGCGTGGAGGAACGCCCGGTGCTGGACTGCGTGCGGCAGGCGGCACCGCTCCTGCGCAACGTGCAGATCGAGGACATGCGGCGCGGCGTCCACCAGCACCTCGAATTCGGCGCCGGCGACATCGACTTCCCGCCCGTGCTGACCGCCCTGCGCGAACTCGGGAACAGCGGACTGGTCTCCGTGGAGATCCAGGGCGGCTCGCTCGACGCGCCCGACGTCGCCCGCCGCTCGATCGAGTTCCTGCGGGCGGCCGTACAGACCGCCGTGGCCGCCGTATAGACCGCCGCGGCCACACCAGCACCGTCCCACCCCGCTCCTCGCCCAAACGCTCCCCTCTCTCCGGAAGTTGTTCCCCCATGGCAGCTGTCATGACCTCGTCCCACTCGGCTCCGGCAGATCCTCGCCCCGCCCTGGCCGCCGTACTGGACCCCACCGCCCGCACCTGGCTGGACGTGAGCGCCGCCAAGGTGGCGGCCGACCCCGCCGCCGTCCGGCGTCTCTTCCCCGCCGTCCGCAGGCGCTGCGGACACGGCCGTCTCACCGACTACTGGACCGTCGACGAGGCCGCCCGCGCCGTACTGCTGACCGCCCTGCCCCTGCGCGGCCTCGCCCTCGCCGACGAGGTCACCCGCCTCCACCGCCACGGTGACCCGGCCGAGCAGCGCGCCGTCCTGCGCGCCCTGCCGCTGCTCGACGTCGGCGACCTCGCCCTGCCCCTCGTACGGGAGACCCTGCGCGGGAACGACACCACCCTCGTCGAAGCCGCCCTCGGGCCGTACGCCGCCGCGCACCTTCCGGACGCCGAGTACCGTCAGGCCGTACTGAAGTGCGTCTTCTGCGAGATCCCGCTCGACCGCGTCACCGGCCTCGACACCCGGGCCGACCGCGAACTGGCCCGTATGCTCGCCGACTTCGCCCACGAGCGGATCGTCGCGGGGCGGGCCATACCCCCGGACATCCGGCCCGTCGTCCTCGCCTTCCCGGACGTCATCGGTCCCGAACTCAAGCACGCACTCACGGACGTACCCACGGACGTACTCAAGGAAGAGGGCTGACCGTGCGCATCTTCGACCCCCATATCCACATGACCTCCCGCACCACCGACGACTACGAGGCGATGTACGCCGCCGGAGTGCGCGCCGTCGTCGAGCCCGCCTTCTGGCTGGGCCAGCCCCGCACCTCGCCCGAGAGCTTCTACGACTACTTCGACGGGCTGCTCGGCTGGGAGCCGTACCGCGCCGCTCAGTTCGGCATCCAGCACTTCTGCACGATCGCGCTCAACCCGAAGGAGGCGAACGACCCGCGGTGCGTCCCGGTCCTCGACGAACTGGACCGCTATCTCGCCAAGGACCGGGTCGTCGCCGTCGGCGAGATCGGCTACGACTCGATGACCCCTCAGGAGGACGAGGCGCTCGCCCGTCAGCTCCAGCTCGCCGTCGAGCACGAGCTGCCCGCCCTGGTGCACACCCCGCACCGCGACAAGGCGGCCGGTACCAGGCGCACCCTGGACGTCGTACGGGAGTCGGGCATCGCCCCCGAACTCGTCGTCCTCGACCATCTCAACGAGCTCACCGTCGGCATGGTCCTGGACAGCGGCTGCTGGGCCGGGTTCTCGATCTACCCGAAGACCAAGATGAGCGAGGACCGGATGGTCGAGATCCTCAAGGAGCACGGGACGGAGCGGGTGCTGGTCAACTCGGCCGCCGACTGGGGGCGTTCGGATCCGCTCAAGACGCGGAAGACCGCCGATGCCATGCTCGCCGCCGGGTTCGACGAGGACGACGTCGACAAGGTGCTGTGGCGCAACCCCGTCGCCTTCTACGGACAGAGCGGACGGCTGGAGCTGGACGCGCCCAAGCCGGACGAGGAGGCCACCTTCCAGGGCAACTCCATACGCCGCGGGGGAGCGTGAGCGTCCCATGCGATTTCAGCACCCCGACGGCACCACCGTCCACCTCGGCTACTGCAGCAACGTCCACCAGGCAGAGGACCTCCAGGGCGTCATCGCCCAACTCGCCGAGTACGCCGAGCCGGTGCGTGAACGCCTCGGCGCCGACCGGCTCGGCATCGGGCTGTGGCTGGCGCGTCCCGTGGTCACCGAACTCGCCGACGACGAAGCGGCGTTGGAGCGCCTGAAGGGCGAGCTGCGGGCGCGCGGACTCGAGACCGTCACCCTCAACGCCTTCCCGTACGCCGGATTCCACCGCGAGGTCGTCAAGAAGGACGTGTACCTGCCCGACTGGGCCGACGAGGCCCGGCTGAAGTACACCCTGGACTGCGCCCGCGTCCTCGCCGCCCTCCTCCCCGACGACATCGGCCGAGGCAGCGTCTCCACCCTGCCACTCGCGTGGCGCACCCCCTGGACGCCCGCCTGCGCCGAGGAGGCCCGGCACGCCCTGGAGCGGCTGACCACCGGGCTCGCGGCACTGGAAGCGTGGACGGGCCGCCGTATCCGCGTCGGCTTCGAGCCGGAACCCGGGTGCGTCGTCGAGACCACCACCCAGGCGGTACGGGAACTGGGCGGAATGGACCCCGACCGGCTCGGCGTGTGCCTCGACGCCTGCCATCTCGCCGTCCAGTTCGAGGAGCCCGCCGAGGCGCTGCGCCGGCTCGCGGAGGCCGGGATGCCCGTGGTCAAACTCCAGGCGTCCTGCGCGGTGGAGGCCGAGCACCCGGCCGACCCGGCCGCCCGCGCGGCACTGCGACGGCTCGCCGAACCCCGGTTCCTGCACCAGACCCGTACGACGGCGGACGGCGACGTCATCGGCGTCGACGACCTGCCGGACGCCCTCGACGGCGGCCTTCCCGACGCCGACGGCCCCTGGCGGGTCCACTTCCACGCCCCGCTGCACACCGACCCCGAACCCCCGCTGCGCACCACCGCCGGCCGGCTCGACCAGGTCCTCGCCGGGCTGCTGGGCGGGGCCACAGCCGACTGCGACCACATCGAGGTCGAGACCTACACCTGGTCAGTCCTGCCCGAACCGCCCGCCGACCTGCCCGGCGGCATCGCCGCCGAACTCGCCTGGGCCCGCGACCGGTTGACCGGCCTCGGCCTCAAGGAGGACCCCTCATGAACCGCGTGGTCGTACTCGACATCGTCGGCCTGACGCCGAAGCTCCTGAAGCACATGCCCGCCGTGGCCGCCCTCGGCGAACGCGGCTTCCAGGCCCGGCTCGACACCGTGCTCCCGGCGGTGACCTGCACCGTCCAGTCCACCCTCCTCACCGGCGAACCGCCCTCCACCCACGGCGCCGTCGCCAACGGCTGGTACTTCCGCGACCTCGGCGAGGTCATGCTCTGGCGCCAGCACAACGCGCTGGTCGGCGGCGAGAAGATCTGGGAGACGGCCCGGCGGACGAACCCCGACTACAAGGTCGCCAACGTCTGCTGGTGGTACGCCATGGGCGCCGACGTCGACTGGACCGTCACCCCGCGCCCGGTCTACTACTCCGACGGCCGCAAGGAACCCGACTGCTACACCTGGCCACCGTCCCTGCACGACGAACTCACCGACCGCCTCGGCCCGTTCCCCCTGTTCACCTACTGGGGCCCGAACGCGGGCATACCCTCCACCCAGTGGATCCTGGCCGCCGCCCGCCAGATCTTCGACGACAAGCGCCCGGACCTCACGCTCGTCTACATCCCGCAGATGGACTACGAGCCCCAGCGCTCCGGCCCGGACTCGGCGGAGACCATCCGCGCCGCCCGCCAACTCGACGACGCGCTGCGCCCGTTGCTCGACCACTTCCGGCGTGCGGGCGCGACGGTCGTCGCGCTCAGCGAGTACGGCATCACGCCCGCCTCCCGCCCCGTCGACATCAACCGCGCCCTGCGCCGGGCAGGACTGCTGGAGGTGTACACGCAGGACGGCATGGAGTACCTCGACCCCTGGACGTCGCGCGCCTTCGCGGTCGCCGACCACCAGATCGCCCACGTCTACGTCCGCGACCCGGCCGACACCGAGAAGGTGGCGAAGACCGTCGCCGAACTCGACGGCGTCGAACGGGTGCTGGACGCGGAGGGCAAGGCGGCGCACGGCCTGGACCACGAGCGCTCCGGCGAACTCGTCGCCATCGCCGACCCCGACGCCTGGTTCACGTACTACTACTGGCTCGACGACGAGCGCGCCCCCGACTTCGCCCGCCAGGTCGAGATCCACCGCAAGCCCGGCTACGACCCCGCCGAGCTCCTCTACGACGAGACCGTCCCGGCGGTGAAGCTGCGCGCCGTCGGGCAGGTGGCCCGCAAGAAGCTCGGCTTCCGCTACCGCCTCAAGACGGTCCCGCTCGACCCGTCCGGCGTCCGCGGCAGCCACGGCCGCCTGCCCGCCGACCCCGACCACGGCCCCGTACTGCTGTGCTCGGAGCCGGACCGGGCGAGGGAGGCGTACGCGGCAACCGAGGTCAAGTCCCTGCTGCTGGGCCTCGCCGGCCTGCACACCGAAGGAACAGAGAAATGACGACCCACCCCCCACTCCCCACCACCCGCCCCCTGCTCGACCCGGCCCCCGAATACGCCAAGTGGCAGTCCGAGGAGCCGATCCGCCGGGTCACGATCTGGGGCGACAACAGCCCCTGGCTGATCACCCGGTACGAGGACGCCCGCACGGTCCTCGCCGATCCGCGCTTCAGCGCCGACGCCAACCACCCCGCCTTCCCCCACACCCGCCCGGGAGCCCCGCCACAGGCCCCCGGCCTCTTCCACCAGATGGACCCGCCGGACCACACCCGGCTGCGCCGCATGCTGATCCCCGACTTCACCTTCCGGCGTATCGAGCAGTTGGAGGGCGCCGTCCAGCGGATCTGCGACGACCTGCTCGACGCGATGACGGACGGCGGCGCCACGGAGGCGGACCTGGTCGCGTCGTACGCACTGCCGCTGCCCACCCTGGCCATCTGCGAACTGCTCGGCGTCCCCTACGAGGACCACGGCTTCTTCCGTGAGAAGTCCAACGCCCTCACGAGTGTGGCCGGCGACCCGGCCGAGGCGATGGCCGCGCGCATGGCGCTCTACGGCTATCTGCGCGCCCTCATCGAACGGCGCACGCACGACCCCGCCGACGACCTCATCTCCCGCCTGGCCACGGACCGCGTGGCGACCGGCGAGGCCACCCTCGACGAGGCCACGGGCATGGTCTCGCTGCTCCTGCTGGCCGGTCACGAGACGACGGCGAACATGTTCCCGCTGGCCGTGATCGCCCTGCTGCACAACCCGGCCCAACTGGCGGCACTGCGCGCCGACGACTCCCTGTGGCCGGGGGCGGTGGAGGAACTCCTGCGCCATCTGACGGTCATCCACTCCGGGATACGACGGCTCGCCACGGAGGACGTCGAGGTGTCCGGGGTCCGTATCGGTGCGGGGGAGGGCGTGGTGGTGGCGCTGCAGGCCGCCAACCGTGACCCGGCCGTGTACTCCACCCCCGACGCCCTCGACGTCCACCGCGACGCCTCCGGCCACCTGGCCTTCGGGCACGGCCTGCACCAGTGCCTCGGCCAGTCGCTGGCCCGCACCGAACTCCGCCTCGGCCTGGCCACCCTGTTCCGCAGGCTTCCGGCCCTGCGGATGACGGCCCCCGCGGAGTCGCTGGCGACCTCCGCCAGCACGGTCCACGGGGTGCGCTCGCTGCCGGTCGCCTGGTAATCACCGGCCAGTGGTGGCCAGGGCTGCTATAGAGGCAGTCATGACCACCATCAGGCTCGTCCAGGGCGACATCACGCGCGAGAGCGCCGACGCGATCGTCAACGCCGCGAACTCCTCCCTCCTCGGCGGGGGAGGAGTCGACGGCGCGATCCACCGCCGTGGCGGCCCCGCCATCCTCTCCGAGTGCCGCGACCTGCGCGCCTCCCGGTACGGCAAGGGGCTGCCGACGGGGCAGGCGGTCGCCACGACGGCCGGGGAACTGGACGCACGGTGGGTGATCCACACGGTGGGGCCGGTCTGGTCGGCCACCGAGGACCGCTCCGACCTGCTGGCCTCCTGCCACCGGGAGGCACTGCGCGTGGCCGACGAACTGGGTGCGCGGACGGTCGCGTTCCCGGCGATCTCGACCGGTGTGTACCGGTGGCCGTTGGAGGACGCGGCCCGTATCGCGGTGGAGACGGTGCGGAGCGCGCGGACGGAGGTCGAAGAGGTGCGGTTCGTGCTCTTCGACGAGCGGGCGTACGAGGCGTTCGCCCGGCAACTGGGCTGACCGGGACCACGGTCGGGCCCACGGGGCTTCCAGGCGGGCGATCGAGGTGCCGTCGACGCACAGTCGCTCAGTTCATGGCGGCGCGCGCCGTAGATGTGCGTCCGTGCGCCCCCAGCGGCCGGGAACGGATGGTGGCGCCGACTCGTGGCAATGAGTGGCACACATCGGTCCATGACCGCGAAACCGCCACGGACAGGAGCCGCCTCGATGCCCAAGGTCCACGCCCTGCTGGTCGGTATCGACACCTACCGGCTGCCGCACCTGAACCTGCGCGGCTGCGTGAACGACGTCGAACTGGCCGAGCGGGTGTTGCGCGACCGGATCGCGTCTGCGGACCTGGTCATCGAGAAGCGCTGCGACGAGCAGGCCACCCGCGCCGGCATCATCGAGGCGTTCCGCAGCCACCTCGGCAGTGTGGGCGCAGACGACATCGCGCTGTTCTGGTACAGCGGTCACGGCTCGACGGGGCCGCTGCCGGAAGAGATCTGGTACGCCGAAAGCGCCGGCATGTGCCAGACGATGGTGTGCCACGACAGCCGCGCCGGCGTCCCGGACCTGTACGACAAGGAGCTCGCCGTCCTGGCCCACGAGGTGGTCCGTACCGGCGCCACCCTGGTGACGATCATGGATGCGTGCCATTCCCGCAGCGCGATGCGTGACGGCCTGCCGGCCGGCCTGACCCCGCGGTCTGCGCCCGGTTTGGAGGCTCCGCCCGAACTCCGTGACCTGCTGCCCGAGTTGGTTGCCGACGCTACGGACCCATCCGGTCCGGTTCCCGGCGCGCAGTTGCCCGGCCATGTGGCGTTCTCCGCGTGCGACGAGTGGGAGTCGGCCAACGAGCGTCCGTTCCCCGACGGTTGGCACGGCGTGTTCACCGAGGCACTCGGCCACGCCCTGGCCCGACTCGGCCCCGACGCCACCTACCGCCAAGTGCTCGGTTACGCCCGTTGCCGGGTCGAGGGCAGGCTCCTGCGGCAGATACCGAACCTGGAAGCGATCGGGGATCTCGCCGATCGGGAGGTCTTCGGCGGGGCCCTGCGGCCGCGCGCCGCCCGGGTCACCATGCGGTATCTGCGGGACCGGTGGGAGGTGGACGCGGGTGCCGTGCACGGCGTCGTCACCGGCTCGCGGTTCGGGGTGCACCGCACCGCGCCGCTCCGGGAGGTGCACGTCGCCGACGTGTACGCCCAGCGCAGCGTCGTCGACCCGGTCGACTGGGCACCCGACGAACAACAGCAGTACGACATGGTCCTGACCGACGTGCCGCTCCCCCCTGTCGCGGTGTCGATCCAGGCGGACCCCGACGTCGTCCTTCGCCTGACCGGGACCGTCCGGACCGCCGGTCCCGGCGGCGGCCCGTCACCGCACATCCGCATCGTCCCGACCACCGACGAGTCCGCGTTCCGGCTCGCGATACGGGTACGCCAAGCCGACGCCGGCCGCACGATCCAGGTCACCGGCCTCGACGACAAGCCACTGGCGTCCCCGGTCCCCGTCGACGACCGCGGCATCCAGCAGACCGTCCGCGACCTGGACCACATCGCCCGCTGGCTGCAGGTACGCAACCTGGAAAGCGCGTCCCCGGCGCTAGAGGAGGCGATCCGGCTCGAGCTGGTCCCGGCGCTGCCGGGTGGGCAGCGTCCGCCCCGCGACGGCGTGCCCGCACCGGTGAAAGACCTCGACTTCGCCTACACCTGGACCGGCGCGACATGGGAACCGCCGACGGTCTTCGTCCGGCTGCGCAACACCACGGACCGGAAGCTGTTCTGTGTCCTTCTCGACCTGACCGACCGGCACCGCATGCATGCGGACTTGTTCCCCGGGGCGTATGTGGCGGGACGCTGGACGGCGGAGGCCGGCAACGGTGCGGCCGTCACGCTGGCCCTGCCCCCCGACCGGCCGGTCGAGCCGGGCGCCTCCGTCACCGACTGGCTGGTGCTCCTGGTCGCGGAGGAGCCGTTCAGCTCGGCCCCCTTCGAGTTGCCCCGGCTCCGGGAGATGCCCCGGTCGTCCACCCGAGGCGCGCGGCGCGGCGTCACCGGGATCCTGGACCGGCTCGGCCTGCTCGCGGTGGAGCGCGATCTCGAGCCGGCGCCCCAAGTCGCGTTGGACTGGGCGGTCAAGACCGTCGAGGTCACCACGCGGGTACCGGGGGGCGGCCCCGAAGATCCCGGCCGGAGCCCGCGTACGCAGCCGGCGCGTGGGTAGCGTGGTGGGTCGGGTGCCGAGCGGCGAGCGCATCGGGCGGTGGCGGTGGTCCGGTCGCCGATTCGCTGACGCAGAGTGCCGTGGCGTTCGTGGTCCTCATCGTCCAAGCGGCTGCCGGGGTCGACCCGTTGGTGACGCTCTCCTGGGCGTCGGCTCGGCGCTGCCCCGCCGCCGCAACCGGCCCGGGATCTTCTCCGCCCTCGGCCATGGCGCGCTCACGCGGCGTGGGTGGCACCCAGTGACCCGACCGCCGGCGTCACGGACATCGGCGCGGCAGTTCCTCAGCGACAGACGGGAGATCACGTGGACCACGAACCTTTCGAGCGGTGTGCGTGGGCGTTCGTGCGACGCGACTACCCCACCGCCGCCACGATCGCGGGGCGCATCCTGCAATCCGGCGTCAGCCTGGGGATGGCGCAGATCTTCCTCATCAGCATGCGCCGGATGGGGATGTCGCCCGACGACGCCCTCGAGCGGACGCTGTACGAGAGCGTAGGCGGCCCATGGGAGTCCGCCCTCCTCGACGTCACGCTGGGCCGGCGGGAGCCGGCGTCGGTCATCGCCGAAGCGGACGACGTCCTTCGGCGGTGCCAGGCGCTGTGCTACTCCGGGACGTACCTGATCACCACCGGCGACCTGGACGCCGGACGCAGGCACCTGCGCGAGTGCATCGACCTGCGCGTCGAGTGCATGGAGACCCAGATCGCGTTGATGGACACCGACCTGCTCGACCGGTGGAGCCAAGCGGTGCCGGAGGTCGACGAGGAGGTCAACCGCCTCCGGGGCACCTACCACGCGCTCCGGTCCGACGGACACCACGAGCAGTCGATCCACATCGCACACCTCGTGCTCGCACTCGTCGTCGGCCGGTACGGCGAGTTCCATCCCGAGACGGGCCACAGCCTGAACGACCTGGCCATGGCCTACGCCGCGACCGGCGACTGGCAGCGGGCCGAGCCGCTCCTGGCCCACGCTCTTCAGCTGGCGCTGCTGTTCGACGGGGCGTCGAGCGAGTTCTACGCGGTCGTTCTCGACAACCTCGCCCAGGCGAAACACGCTCAGGGTCACCTCGACGTCGCCGAGGAGGCGCACCGCCTGGCGCTGGAATCCTTCGCCCGGGCGGTCGGAACCGACCACCCGTCGTACGCGACGTCTCTCGGCAATCTGGCCCTGGTGTGCGCCAAGCTCGGCAAGCACACCGAGGCCGAGCGGCTCTACCGCGAAGCCGTCGATCTCAGGCGCCGCCTCTTCGGCACCGACGACTTGCGGTACATCGGCATGGTCGACGGCCTCACTCAGGTCCACCTCGACATGGGAAAGCTCAGTGCGGCCGAAGCACAGGTGACGGAGATCGTCGACATCGCCGGCCGCTTGAAGGGCATCACCTCGCCGGAGTACGCCTCGCGCCTCAAGCAACTGGGCGACCTGTACCACCAGATGGGCCGGTACTCCGACAGCGCCGACCGGTACCACGAGGCCTTCAGCATCGATCACGCGAACCTGGGCCTAGACCACCCCACCACCGTCGACACGGGGGCCAGGATGGCGCTCTCCCAGAAGCTCGCAGGCCAATTCGGGGAAGCGGTGCTCGGTTACCGGTACGTCATGGCCCACCAGTCGGGCGCTGACCTCGCGGTTACCACGCACAACCTCGCCGTGCTCCATCTCGACGCCGGGGACGGGTACGCCGCCCGCCGCTACGCGGAGGAGGCGATCGAACTGCACCGCTCGGCCGGCCTCGAGGAATCCGTCGACCACGCGATGCTGCTCGTCGGCAAAGCCGCGGTCGACTCCGCCGAGGGCCGGCATGACGACGCGGAGAGCACCCTCCGCCAGGCGATGGACCTCATCGAACGGCATGCCGGTCGCGAGAACGAGTACTACGCGAACGCCTGCAGCGGGCTGGCAAGGTGTCGCATCGCGCAGCAACGCTACGACGAGGCCGACGAACTTCTGCGGACCAGCCTCCGGCTGATGGAGGAGGCGGTGGGCGACGACGCTCCGGCCGTCGCGGTCACCGTCGGCCAGCGCGGAACGGTTCAGCTCGCGAAGGGCCGGTGGGCCGACGCCGAGCAACTGTTCCGACGCGCGGTCGAGCTGCTGGGCCGGGACACCGACGCGGAACGGAAGCCGCCGTACATCGAGCTGTTGCGGGAGCTCGGTCGGGCTCTCGTCGGGATGGGACGTGAACGCGAGGCGATCGACGTAGTTCTGACGGCCGAGCGGTACCAGGACCGTCTCATCCAGGAGAAGTCCACGGTGGCGGGAGTCTCCTCCCTCTCCGTCGATCAGCCGGTCGCGCTGCTGAACATCCTCGGCCGGCCCCGCTTCCAGGAACCCGGGCTGGTGTCACAGCTGTTGGAGGTCGTCTGGCGACGCAAGGGAATCGTGGCCGAGGCCGACTTCGTCCGCAGGCGCGAGGAGATCCACAGCCGAGAGCACGACGGCGGTGACGTGCAGAGCAAGTTCGCCGAGGTCCAGCAGGCCATCGAAACCGGCGAGATCCCACCCGTGGCCGATCTTGAGGACATGTTGCATGACATTCTCGACACCTACGCGCGAAACCTCCGGTACGGGATGTATCCGGACGTCGAGGCGGCCCATCGAGACCTGCACGCCCACATCATGGAGGGGTGGCCCGAGCAGGGGGACCTGAGCCGGGAGGAGTGGCTGGAACGGCTTTCCGAGTACGCCGGGAAGGCGGGGTCCCTGATGGGAAACCGAGACCGCCTCGAGTCCGAGCTCCGGACCCTCTTCGGTGGTGAGGGATGGCTGGGCGAGGTTCTGCCGCGGGTCACCCTGGAGGCCGTCCGGTCGCGGCTTCCCGAGGGGTCGGCGCTCGTCGAGTTCCTGTGCGTTCCGACGCTCGACGAGTCGGCCGTCCTGGCCGAGGGCGGGTCGCGGTGGGGACCCGACCGGTACTACGCGTTCGTCGTCACACCCGATCGCGATGACGACGTCCGCCTGCTCGACCTGGGTACGGCCGACAGCGTCGACGCGAACATCGCCCTGCTGCGCCGCGACATCACCCGCGGCGGCCGGGCGCGCGACATCGACCCTGTCGCTCCGGACGACGTCGCGCGGGCGTCCGGCCAGGCCGCCGTCGAACTGCGCAAGGCCCTTCTGGACCCACTGCGGATCGACGACCGGACGCGGTTGTTCCTCGCTCCCGACGCCCAGCTGTACACGCTGCCCTTCGAGATCCTGCCCCTCGACGACGGCCGCCTCGTCATCGATGCCCATGAGATCGCCTACCTGACGACCGGCCGCGAGCTGATCCCCGCCCACCGAACCGCCCCCGAGCCGGCCAACCCCCCGGTCGTCATCGCCGACCCCGACTACGACCTCGCCCTCGACACGACCACCGACCCGGCTCCCCCGGAAGGTGACCCGGACGCGCGACGTGCCGCCGGCCTCCGCTTCTCCCGGCTGCCGGGAACGCGCGACGAGGGGCGGCACATCGCCGACCTGCTCGGTGTCAAGGCGTGGCTCGGCGCCGACGCCGTCGAGGGGCCGCTCAAGCAGCAACGGTCGCCTGTCATTCTCCACATCGCCTCACACGGCTACTTCCTCGACGACGACCGGCCGACGGACAGCCACAGCCGGCAGGCCGACCGGCGCGCGTTCAGCGCCTTCCCCGCTCCCTTGCTCAACTCCGGGCTCGCCCTCGCCGGTGCCAACACCTGGCTGCGCCGCGGCCGGCTGCCCGACCCGGCGGAAGACGGGCTGCTGACCGCTGCCGACTTCGCCACCATGGACCTGTCCGGCACCGAACTCGTCGTGCTCTCGGCCTGCGACACAGGGCGCGGCCTGGTCGCCGTCGGGCAGGGCGTGTACGGGCTCCGCCGGTCGGTGGGAATCGCCGGTGCGCGGACCCTGGTGATGAGCCTGTGGCAGGTCCCTGACCGGGAGACGCAGGAGCTGATGGAAGATTTCTACGGCCGCATCAAACGTGGCGAACCGCGCGGTTCCGCCTTCCGCGCGGCCCAGTTGGCGATGCGCGCCCGCAGGCCCGATCCGTACTACTGGGGCGCGTTCATCTGCCAGGGCGACCCCGGGCCGATGTCCGCGGGCTTCCTCAACGACGTCGATCGGTAGGACGTCGCCGTGCGGCTGTCCCCCCGGTGGTCGCGGCGGCCGTCCTTGCCTCTCCTCGCCTTCTTCTTCCTGGTTCTGCAGCACAGCGCTCGGACCGGTTACGTCAGTGGCATGGCGCTGTAACAGTCCTGACGGAGGCTCATGAAGCACCTCCGGTCTCCTCAGTGACTCGCACCCCCCACGTGACCGGGTTGACCGAACGACCGCTCCCCGGTCGGCGCGCGCCCCCGGGGTGCGGGTGAGGAGGAATTGATGGCTGCAGAGCAATTCCCGGCATCCCGCCGTGACTTCCTGAGATCCGTCGGTGCGGCGGGTGGCGCCGGAGTGCTGTACTCGGCGATGGGTGCACTCGGCCTGGCCCCGGTGCCGGACGTACGGGCGGACGAGTACCGGGCGCCCCGGCGAAGCGACTTCGCCCTCACCGGACGCGGCGGCAAGAAGGTGCTCGTGCTCGGCGGCGGCATAGCCGGCCTGGCGACGGCGTACGAGCTGGGAAAGGCCGGTTACGACTGCCGGATCCTGGAGGCGAAGGACCGCCCCGGGGGCCGCAACTGGACGGTCCGCGGCGGCACGACGCTGACCGACCTCGACGGGCGTACGCAGACGGCGTCGTTCACCAAGGGCCAGTACATGAACGCGGGCCCGGCCCGGCTGCCGCAGTCCCATGTCACGCTCGAGTACTGCCGCGAACTCGGCGTAGAGCTCCAGGTGTTCACCAACCAGAACGCCAACGCGTACATCTACCACGAGAACAGCGCCGCCCTCGCGGGCAAGCCCATGCGCTGGCGCACGGCGAAGGCCGACGTCTACGGCTACGTCTCCGAACTGCTCGCCAAGGCCACCGACCAGGGCGCCCTCGACGCACGTCTCACCGCGCAGGACAAGGAACGGCTGATCGCGTTCCTGCAGAGCTTCGGCGCGATCAAGGGCAAAGCCGACGGCTACGTCTACACCGGCACCGACCGGCGAGGCTACTCCGTCGAGCCGGGCGCGGCCTTCGAGGACGGCACGGTCCTCGCACCGGTGCCGTCGCTGTCGGACGTCATCGCCAGCGGCGTGGGGCAGCGCTTCGCCTTCGAACTCGGCTACGACCAGGCCATGTTGATGTTCCAGCCGGTGGGCGGCATGGACGCGATCCCGTACGCCCTGGCCGAGGCGATCGGCCGGGGCCGTATCGCCTACGGCGCCAAGGCCCTGGAGGTCAAGGACCTGCCGGACGGCGCCGAGGTCACGTACGAGGACGCCGGCGGCCGTACCCGCACCCAGCGCGCCGACTTCGTCGTCGCGGCCATGCCGCCGATGGTCATGGCCCGCCTCAAGCACAACCTCGGGGCCGGCATCACCGCGGCGCTGAAGTACGCCGTCCCGACCCCCGTCGGCAAGATCGGGCTCGAGTACCGCAGTCGCTGGTGGGAGACGGACGAGCACATCTACGGCGGCATCACGCCGACCGACACGGACCTGGCCACCATCTGGTACCCCTCGTACGGCTACCAGGGCCGCCGCGGCACACTCATCGGCTACTACAACTTCGGTGCGAACGCCGTCGCGTACAGCGACCTGCCGCACGCCCAGCGCCTCGCGCGGGCGGTGAGCCGGGGCGTGAAGATCCACGGCGACAAGTACCGCACGGAACTCGATCACTCCTTCAGCGTGGCCTGGCACCGCACGCCTCATATCGAGGCCGGCTGGGTGGGCTGGCCCTCGCAGACCGGTCCCGAGTACCGGCTGCTCAACCAGCCCGCCGGGCACGTCTACTTCGCCGGCGACTGGCTCAGCCATGTCATCGCCTGGCAGCACGGCGCGTTCACCTCGGCCCGCAAGGTCGTGACCGACATCCACGAAAGGGTGATGGCCGCATGAAGCGACGTACGAAAGTGGTGATCGGTACGGCCCTGACCGCCTCGCTCCTCACCGGCGGCACCGCGCTCGCCGAGGGCAGGGGCTGGTGGCCCGGCCCCGGAGAGGTCCGCGTGATGCTGCCCGAGGGCCAGTCCAACCCGGCGATCGCCTCCGGCGTGGCGACCGGCGGTGGGGTGGCGGTCTACCAGAGCAGCGGCCTCGGCCCGACCGCGCTCAACCCGTCCGCGCCGGCCGGCTCACCCGAGCTCTACACCGACCCGGCCCTCACTCAGGGCGCCACGGGCGTCACGGTCACCGAGGCCCAGGCACTCGTCGTCCTGCGCAACATCAAGACCAACCTCGAGACGGCGGGTCTGACCCTGGCCGACGTCATCACCATGAAGTGCTACCTGATGAAACCGCCCGGCGCCGAGACCGCCGACTACGCGGGATGGAACCGCGCGTACCGCCAGTACTTCGCCAACATCGACCTCACCTCGAAGGAGGTCGTCCCGGTCCCGATGGGCACCTCCGCCCCCAAGGCACCGCTGGTCGCGAACAAGGCCCGCCCCGCGCGCGCCACGATGGAGGTCGCGTCGCTGGCCGTCAAGGGCTGGATCGTGGAGGTCGAGGTCACCGCCGCGTACAAGAAGCGCTGACGGGCGCGGATCCGCGGCGCAACCGCAGCGAGGGCCGGGTCCGTGACCGGGCCCGGCCCCGAGGCGGAGGTGAACCGGTGAGCTTAGGAACTCATCGCGGCTCGGTCGGACTCACTGCGCAGCACGCAGAACTCGTTGCCTTCGGGATCGGCGAGGACGGCCCAGCCGGAGCCGTCGGGATTCCGGTGATCGGCGACAAAGGTGGCACCCAGGCCCAGCAGGCGTTCCACCTCCTGCTCGCGCGAGGTCTCGGGGCGCAGGCACAGATGGATCCGGTTCTTGTTCTCCTTGGGCTCGGGCACCTGGTTGAAGTGCAGCACCGGGCCCTCCGCCAGCAGCACCTGGGTCTCAGACTCGCCCGGTTTGTCCTCCGGATGCAGTGGACGGCCGGTCACCCGGCTCCAGAACAAGGCCAGTTCATAGGCATCCGCACAGTCGATCGCCACGTTCTGCAATATCGAAACCATGCGCGCGAGCCTGCCCGACTTGCACTTCGGATGCCACCGAGTTCATGGCCGAGGCTGCTGCGTCCCCTGCGGCTTCGGCCCGTCCGGCGTGACGGTCTCGCCCTGGATCACCCGGGGCACGGCCGGATCGTCCTCGTCCTTCATCGCCCTGGCCTCGGCCTTCAGGATGCGTGTCGACTTGCCCGCCGAGCGGGCGAGTTCGGGGAGCTTCTTCGCGCAGAGGACGGCTATGACGACAAGGAGGATGATCGCGAGTTCGCTCAGTCCGAACACGAGGGTCACGTCCCTTCCGGGTGTGCAGGGTGATGAGCCGGCTGCCGGCGCAGGTAGAGCAGCATGTCACGGTTGAGCAGGCCGAGGTTTTACGGGGGCGGAGGTCTGTGGCTAGGGTGCTGGCAATGTTCCGCGCTGACGCCACACCGGTACCTGTCGCCACCGCCGTAACGGAACGACGGCGGCAGCCGCTGCCGTCCGCAGGGGCGGGAGCCAGACGCGTCGAGGCGCGGGACCCCCACCTCGACAACGCCAAGTACCTGGCGATCCTGCTGGTGGCGACGGGACACGCGTGGGAGCCGTTGCGCGAGGGCAGCCGGGCCGTCACCGCCCTGTACACGCTCGTCTACGCCTTCCACATGCCGGTCTTCAGCACGCTGTCCGGCTACTTCTCGCGCGGCTTCGACGGTCGCCCGGAGCGGGTCGGGCGCCTGGTGACGCAGCTCGTTGTCCCGTATGTCATCTTCGAGGTGGCATACACCTGTTTAACCCGGTGGACCTCGCAGGATCCGGACCGGCCGCTCAGCCTGCTGGATCCGCTCTATCTGACGTGGTACCTGGCGGCGCTGTTCGTCTGGCGGCTGACCTCCCCGGTCTGGAGACTCCTGCGGTGGCCGATGCCCCTCGCCCTGGGTCTCGCCATGGCGGCGACCGTCTCGCCGTCCATCGGCGACGACCTCGACCTCCAGCGCGTGCTGCAGTTCCTGCCGTACTTCGTGCTGGGCCTCTCCCTGAAGCCGGAGCACTTCGAGCTGGTGCGCCGCCGCGAGGTGCGCCTCCTCGCCGTGCCGGTCCTCGGCTGCGCGCTCGCCGTGGCGTACTGGGCGGTCCCGCGGATGAACTACGCCTGGTTCTTCCACAGCGACAGCGCACCGCAACTCGGCGTCCCGGCCTGGTGCGGGCCCGTGATGACCCTGGCCACCTTCGGCTGCTCCGTCGTGCTCGTGGCCTGCTTCCTCGCCTGGGTGCCGGGGCGCCGGACGTGGTTCACCGCGCTGGGCGCGGGCACGCTGGGCGGCTATCTGCTGCACGGCTTCGTCGCCCAGCTCGCCGAGTTCCGGGGCTGGTACGACGGCGCCTGGATCCGGCAGCCGGCCGGCGAGGTCACCGTCACGCTGGTGGCGGCGGCGGTCATGACCGCGCTGTGCGCCCCGCCCGTACAGCGGGTCTTCCGCAGGGTGACGGCGCCACGGTCGGCGTACGCCTTGCTGGTGCGGCAGCCGCTGCCGTCCGCAGCAGAACGAACGCCGACAGTGAGAGCACAACGAACGCCCGACGGTGAGAGCAGTAACCCCCGACGCTGAGACCCGCCCGAACGCCGGACGCGCCGATGTGCCTACCGTGGACCCATGACCGCACCGCTGGACGTACTCGTGGTCGGCGCGGGACCGACGGGGCTCGCGCTCGCCGCGCAACTGCGCGCCCACGGCACCGGGTTCCGGATCGTCGACCGCTCCCTGGACCGGGTGCGCGAGTCCCGGGCGCTCGGCATCCAGCCCCGCACTCTGGAGGCGCTGGCCGGCTTCGGCGTGACCGACCTGCTGGTGGCCCGCGGCAACCCCGCGATGCGGCTGAGCCTGCATCTGACCCGGCGCACGGTGTCGATACCGCTCTTCGACATCGGGCTGCCCGACACCCCGTACCCCTTCCTGCTGTTCCTCGCTCAGTCCGAGACGGAGCACGTCCTCGGCGAGCACCTGGCCGCGCGGGACGTGCCGATCGAACGCGGCACCGAGCTGATCGGGCTGGAGCAGCGGGGCCCGCACGTCGTCTGCCGGCTGCGCGCCCGTGACGGCACGGAGGAGACCGTGGCGGCGCGCTACGTCGTCGGCTGCGACGGGGCCCACAGCACCGTGCGCGCCCAGGCGGGCATCGACTTCGAGGGCTACGCCTATCCGCAGACGTATCTCCTCGCCGACCTCGACGTCGACGGGCTGGAGCCGGGCGCCGTGCACTCCTACATGAGCGGGGGCGGGATGCTGTTCTTCTTCCCGCTCGGAACACCGGCACCGTGGCGGATGCTCGCCATGCGACCGTCCGACGCCCCGGACGGCAAGGTGACGCTGCCGCTGCTGCAGGGCATCGCCGACCGGTACGGCGAGCGGGGCCTGGTGCTGCGGGGCCCGGTCTGGATGACCGACTTCCGGCTCCACAACCGCGGTGCCGCCCGCTACCGGTCCGGGTCCTGCTTCCTGGCCGGCGACGCGGCCCACATCCACAGCCCGGCCGGGGCGCAGGGCATGAACACCGGCATCCAGGACGCCCTCAACCTGGGCTGGAAGCTCGCCCTCGTGTGCCGGGGCGCGGCACCGCCGGAGCTGCTGGAGACGTACGGGGCGGAACGGGCACCGGTCGGCCGCGACGTACGGCGCTTCACCGACCGCGCCTTCGTCATCGGCACCAGTCCACATCCCGTCCTCCGCTTCGCGCGCTCGGAACTCGTCCCGCGCCTCGCCCCGCCGGCGATGCGGGCGACGGCACTGCGCGCCTGGGTCTTCCGCACCGCCTCCGAACTCGGCATCCACTACCGCCGCAGCCCCGTCTCGGTGACCGGCCCGCGCCCGCCCCGCCGCGGCCCCCGAGCCGGCGACCGGCTGCCCGACCGGCCCGCGGGCCTCCACGCCCGTACCGCCGCCCCCGGCTGCTGGCATCTGCTCCTGACCGGACCGCCGCACCTCTGGCCGGACCAGCGGATCGCCCCGATCCTGGCCGGCCGGGAGGACCTGATCACCGTGCACCTGCTCGGCGACGGGGGCCCCTGGCCGGGCGTCGTCCAGGGACTCGTACGGCCCGACGGCCACCTCGGCTACGTAGCGCGCGGCGGCGAGCCGGCGGGGCTGCGGGCCTACGTCGACCGCTGGCTGCCCATCGGGCCCGATCGGCCGGCGGGGGTGAACGGCTCGGGGCGTTGATCCGTACCACTCTTCGTGCAGTCACAGCGAGGAAACATCGGCCGCGCCGCGACGGCCGGAAGTCTGGTTCTCCTGCTCCTGTCGTCCACCGCGTGCGCCGGGGGTGAGGACAAGGAGGCCGCGGCGAAGGGCCGTCCGGCGAACGTCGCCGCCACCGTCGCGGGCGTCGTCGCGCCGGCGAAGGTCGAGGTCATCGCCGACCTGACGGGCTGCAAGGTCAAGATCCGGACCGAGGCGGACGAACTGCGCGAGGGTGTCTGCCACACGGAGAAGGGCGACTACCTCATCACCACGTTCCCCGCCGAGAAGTACAAGCTGACCTGGCTGGACGCGGCCTCGGTCTACGGCGGCAAGTACCTGGTGGGCACCCGCTGGGTGGTCAGCGCGAAACCGCAGCTGCTGGAGCAACTCCGCCCTCGGCTGGGCGGAACCGTCCAGCAGCTGCGGGGAACGTCCTAGGCCGTGTCCGCAAAGTCCCGCCTGCCCCGCGACGCGACCTAGGCCAGGGCCTGGCTGACAATTCCCGACGACCCGCCCTGCGCCATGACCACGAAAGTGTCGGTGTGGTCGGCGACGAGCCGCAGGTCATGGCTGACCAGGGCCAGGGACAAGCCAGGAGCGGCTTCCGCATCACGCTCGTCGGCCACTGGCTGATCGGCCTCCCCGCGGCCTGGCTCTTCGGCCGGCTCGCGGGATGGGACACGGTCGGTGTCCGGCTCGGCCTGCTCACCGGCCTCGCCGCCACGGCCGTACTGCTGCTGCGGCGGTACAACAAGGCACTGTCGCTGCGGGGTGGCGCCGAGCAGCCGGTGGTGGTCTGAGGGCGGGGGCCGAGGGTGGTGGTCTGAGGGCCGGGGGCGGAGGGTGGCGGCGCGTGCCGATGGTCACTCGGCCGCGTCGCTGATACCCAGCCGCAGATGCTCCACGTGGTACACGGCCTGGTCGAGCAGCTCGGCGACATGGTGGTCGTGCAGCGCGTACACGACCGAACGGCCGCGCCGCTCACCGACCACCAGACCGAGATTGCGCAGCAGCCGCAGCTGATGCGAGCAGGCGGACTGTTCCATGCCCACCTCGGCCGCCAACTCCGTGGCCGGCAGCGGCCCTTCGCGCAGTCGCGCCAGGATCAGCAGGCGGGAGGGGGTGGAGAGGGCCTGGAGGGTGGTGGCCACCTTGGCGACATTGGCCGCGTCCAGGCGTACGCGCTCGGGGGCGTCCTGCGCGGTGGTGACGGCTCCATGACCCATGACCGGTATCTTACCCGGCACCCTGTCGAACCCATGAGCGATTCTTCATGTGCCGGGTGTCGAGGAGGCGGCTCACCCGCGTGCAGCGATCCGGCACCTCCCAGCACAGCCGAGGTTGATGTCGGATTCTCGCCAGCCCCGTCGCTCACCGTGGCCGATGCTGGACACATGCAGAAGGGGATGCACACCGACACGGAGCGCTGCGTGCGCGCCGTCCAGTCCAAGGACGCCCGCTTCGACGGATGGTTCTTCACGGCGGTCGTCACGACCGGGATCTACTGCCGGCCCAGCTGCCCGGTGGTCCCGCCCAAGCCGGAGAACATGCGCTTCTTTCCGAGCGCGGCCGCCTGCCAACAGGCCGGGTTCCGGGCCTGCAAGCGCTGCCGCCCCGACACCAGCCCCGGCTCCCCGGAGTGGAACCAGCGCGCCGACCTCGTGGCCCGCGCGATGCGCCTGATCGCCGACGGGGTCGTGGACCGCGAGGGCGTACCGGGCCTCGCCGCCCGGCTCGGCTACAGCACCCGGCAGGTCGAACGCCAGCTCCTCGCCGAACTCGGCGCGGGCCCGCTCGCCCTGGCCCGCGCCCAGCGCGCCCAGGCGGCCCGCCTGCTCATCGAGACGACGCCCCTGCCGATGGCGGACATCGCCTTCGCGGCCGGCTTCGCCTCCATCCGCACCTTCAACGACACCGTGCGCGAGGTCTTCGCGCTCTCCCCGACCGACCTGCGCGCCCGCGCACCCCGCAGCGCCCCGGGCAACACCGCCGGCGCCCTGACCCTGCGCCTGCCGTTCCGTGCCCCCCTCAACCCGGACAACCTCTTCGGCCACCTCGCGGCGACCGCCGTCCCGGGAGTCGAGGAGTGGCGGGACGGCGCGTACCGGCGCACGCTCAGACTGCCGTACGGCCACGGCATCGTGTCGCTGTCACCCCAGCCCGACCACATCGCCTGCCGCCTCACCCTCAGCGACCTGCGCGATCTGACCGTCGCGATCAGCCGGTGCCGCAGGATGCTCGACCTCGACGCCGATCCGGTGGCGATCGACGACCAGTTGCGCACGGATCCGCTGCTGGCACCCCTGGTCGACAAGGCGCCCGGGCGCCGGGTCCCGCGTACGGTCGACGAGGCCGAGTTCGCTGTACGGGCCGTCCTCGGCCAGCAGGTCTCCACGGCGGCCGCCCGCACCCACGCGGCCCGCCTGGTCACCGCCCACGGCGAGCCGGTCGACGACCCCGAGGGCGGCCTCACCCACCTCTTCCCGGCGCCCGCGGCGCTGGCCTCGGTGGACCCGGAGTCCCTGGCGATGCCCCGCACCCGCCGCACGACCTTCACCACCCTGGTACGCGGGCTCGCCGACGGCGAGGTGCGCCTGGGCCCGGACAGCGACTGGCCGCAGACCCGGGCCAGGCTCCTGGAGTTGCCGGGCTTCGGGCCCTGGACGGTCGACGTCATCGCGATGCGCGCCCTCGGCGACCCCGACGCCTTCCTCCCCACCGACCTAGGAATCCGCCGGGCCGCCCAGGAACTGGGCCTGCCGTCCACTCCGGCGGCCCTCACGGCCCGGGCGGCGGCCTGGCGCCCCTGGCGGGCGTACGCCGTCCAGTACCTGTGGGCGACGGACAGCCACCCGATCAACTTCCTCCCCGTGTAAGGAAAGCCAGTGAAACAGCACACCGTGATCGACAGCCCCTACGGCCCGCTCACCCTCGTCGCCGAGGACGGCGTCCTGTGCGGCCTCTACATGACCGACCAGCGCCACCGCCCACCCGAGGAGACCTTCGGCACCCGTGACGAGTCCCTCTTCGAGGAGGCCGAGGAGCAGCTGGCGGCCTACTTCGCGGGCGAGTTGAAGGAGTTCACCCTCGAACTGCGCCTGAACGGCACCGAGTTCCAGTGCCGGGTCTGGGAGCAGCTGCGCCGGATCCCCTACGGCGAGACCCGCTCGTACGGCGACCTCGCCGACGCCCTCGGCAACCCCGGCGCCTCCCGCGCGGTCGGCCTCGCCAACGGCAAGAACCCGATCGGCATCATCGTCCCCTGCCACCGGGTCGTCGGCGCGAACGGCGGCCTGACCGGATACGGCGGTGGCCTGGACCGCAAACAGCGGCTACTGGACTTCGAGAGCGCGGCGGCGCTGTTCTAGACCGCGTTCGTCCGGACGGCCCTGCTCCGTCACGTGCCATGCGGAACTCGTTCCGCCGCCCATCGAATTGCTCGCTTCGGTGGCTCGCCGCCAAGGGACGGGGCAGCAGACATTCGGCCGTACGAATGGTTGGTTCGGTGAACGGTTTTTCACAAGAATCGCCAGGGAACTGTGGCGGCGACCTGTTGTACCAGACAAGGCGGAAGTCATGCGTGCACGTAGAGCCCTGGCCATCGCGATCACCACCCCTGTCCTGCTCGCCGCCATCGGAACGACCGGTGCGTCCGCGGCAACTCCGCAAAAGTCAGCCGCTGATGACCCGATCGCCAGGACCGAGCCCACCAATGTCGGCATGCGCGGCCAAGCCGGCGCATCAGAAGAGGACGAAATGAGGCCGGAAGAAGGCCTCGTCTACAGATTCGCAAGCCAACTCGTGGGCCGCTTCGCCCCGGGCAAGACCAGCTACTCGGACGCCGGATCCAAAGAAAGGTTCTGAGAACACGGTCTGAGAACGGTCGGAGAGCACAGTCTCAGAACACGGTCTGAGAGCACGCTCCGAGAGCACAATGAGGTCCCGGCAAGCCCGCATACTCGCCGGGACCTTCTCTAGTCGCCCAGCCCGCGCAGCAGTTTCGGCAGCGCGGTGCCGATCGGTTCGCGGATCACCTCGTCGGCGCGGTCGTCGTACGGCGTCGGCTCGGCGTTGACGATGATCAGCCGTGCCCCGTGTTCGGCGGCGACACCCGCGAGACCCGCGGCGGGCTGGACCTGCAGACTCGTGCCGACCGCGATGAACACCTGGCACGCCTTGGTGATCGCGACCGCCTCACCGAGGACCACCGGATCGAGCCGTTCGCCGAACATCACCGTCGCCGATTTCAGGATCCCGCCGCACTCCAGGCAGGGCGGATCCTCCTCACCGGCCTCGACCCGCGCGAGGGCGTCCTCCATCGGCCCGCGCGCATGGCACTTCGTGCAGAGCACACTCCGCGCGCTGCCGTGCAGTTCGAGCACCTTGCGGGAAGGCATCCCGGCGAGCTGGTGCAGCCCGTCCACGTTCTGCGTGATCACCCGCACCGGCACTCCGGACCGCTCCAGCTCGGCCACCGCGATGTGCGCGGCGTTCGGTTCGGCCTGCAGGGTCCGGTTCTTCCGCCGCATCTGCCAGGAACGCCGCCGGATCTCCGGATCGCCCATGTAGTACTCGTACGTCACAAGCTTCTCGGCCTCCGGATCCCGCCGCCACAGGCCGTTCGGCCCGCGGTAGTCGGGGATGCCGGAGTCGGTGGAGATACCGGCGCCGCTCAGGAGGGCGACGAGGGGCTTGGTCATGGTGCCGAGGGTAGGACGGGCGCCTTGACCGCGGCGAACGGATATCCGACCGACGGAGCAGTGCACGCCGTGGAACGCTTCGTCCGCGACTGCATCGAACGCGGCCACCGGACCGAGGCGCGGGTCGCCGAACGCGACGAGGCACTGCGCGAGCCGGACGCGAAGCCCCGGGACGCCGAGGGCTGACCCTGTCCCCGGTCAGCTCACGCGGTGACCGTTCTCCAGCTCCACCGTCCCCGCCCCGTCCGCCAGCACCGCCAGCCCGGCCAGGACGCGGCGGCCCAGGGCGTCGGGCAGGTACTCCGGGACGTCCCGCGGCTCCACGAGCCGCCAGGACAGCAGCTCCTCCTCCTGCAACCGGATCGCCTTCAAGTCGTCCTCGCCGAGCACCCCGCCGTCGTACAGGTACGCCACCAGCGGCGGGCGTCCCGCCCCGTGCACCCAGTCCACCGCGAGCAGCCGGCCCGGCTCCCGGTCCAGGCCGATCTCCTCGGCCGTCTCGCGGCGCGCGCCCTGGCGCGGCGTCTCGCCGTCGTCGGACTCGATCGTGCCGCCCGGCAGCGCCCAGCCCTCACGGTAGTTGGGCTCCACGAGCAGCACCCGCCCCTCGGCGTCACGGAAGAGGGCGGCCGCACCGGCGAGAACGCGGGGGAGAGAGGCGATGTACGCGGCGAAGTCTGGCGTCGTCGTCATTGGGGAAGGGTAACCAGCCCCCACGAGCACACCTCGGGGCGTCCGCCCCGCTCGGAGAAGCACAAGCCCGGCTCGGAGAAGCGGAGACCGGGCTCGGGGCGGCGCGTGCCCGGCTGGGTGACCGTTGCCCTGCTCGGGACGGCGCGCGGGCCGCGGAGCGGCCGATGTTCCACCTGGAGGAGGCCGAGGTTCCCCCTCGGGAAGGCGCATGAGCGCTCAAAAGCCGACGCCCACGCCCTCCTCCGCGCAGCGCACGCGTCCACGAAGCGCCGGCGGGGGCCGGCCGTGCACCACCCGATCGCCGCGCCATACGCCCCCTGCGCGGCCCCGCCGGCCAGGGCACGGCCGCGCGCCCCGGCCACCACCCAGCCCCCCCCGCTAGACCTCCGCCTCCGCCAGCCGCACAGTCCGCTCCGCCAGGTCGCTGATCCGCGCCCCGTCGAAACCGAACACCGCACTGCGCACGGTGTCGTCCAGTGGCGCCGTCCACTGGTCCGGGATCGCCGCCGCCCCGGTCAGCACTCCCGCCACCGAACCGGCGGTCGCCCCGTTGGAGTCGGTGTCCAGACCGCCGCGCACGGTGAGCGTGATGGTGCGGGTGAAGTCGCCGTCGCCGTACAGCAGCCCGGCCGTGAGCACGGCGGCGTTCGGGATGGTGTGGATCCAGCCGAGCCCCACGGTCTCCTCGGTGACCGTGGTGAGGGTGTCCTCCCAGGTCATCCGGGTGTCGTGGAGCGAGACGACGCGGCGTACGGTGCGCGCGAGACGGCTGCTCGCCGGGATGACCGCGAGCGCCCGGTCGATCGCCTGGCGGATCGTGGGCGCCGTGAAAGCCGCCGAGATCAGCGCCGCCGCCCACATCGCGCCGTACACCCCGTTGCCGGTGTGCGACAGCACCGCGTCCCGGCGGGCGAGCGACGCCGCGCGGCTCGGGGCGCCCGGGCAGGTCCAGCCGTAGATGTCGGCGCGGATGAGGGCGCCGATCCACTCCTGGTACGGGTTGTCGTACGTCGCGGTGAGCGGCGGCTTCAGACCGTTCGCGAGGTTGCGGTACGCCGCCCGCTCCGCCGTGAAGGTCTGCAGATACGGCAGCCGCAGCAGCCACAGGTCTCCCACCTGCTCGGTGCTGAAGCCGAAGCCGTGGGTCTCCAGCAGGTCCAGGCCGAGGATGGCGTAGTCGACGTCGTCGTCGCGGCAGCTGCCGTGGATCCGGCCGCGTACGCACTGCCGCCACTCGGGGCGCAGCTCGAAGCCGTCGTCCTCGGCGATCGGCTCGGGGAGATAGTCGGTCAGGGGCAGGGCCTCGGCCTGCCGCAGATATCGGTCGATACGGTCCCGCGTCCACAGGTCGCCCTGCTCGACCGGCTTGCCGAGCATGTTGCCCGCGATCCGGCCGAGCCAGCCCCCGAGGATGCGGTCGGCGAGCTCTGGCTCAGTGCCCACAGGGGTCATAGGACCGGTTTACCCAATTCCGGACCCGTCCGCTCTGTTTCGGGACCCCGGCACAGGGAGTTCGCAGCACGCTCCCATGCCCTTCCCGCGTGGTTCCCACGCGGTTCTCAAGGTCCGGTCAGCGCATGACGGCGGGGGTGTACTCCGGTTAAGGTCGCAGCGGCGCGACTGGCCCGACGTGCGCGGGCCCGGAGAGCAAGGGGAAGACAAGGTGGCGGACGCTGCAGTGAACAGTGCCCACAGGGTGCTCATCGCCGCGGACAAGTTCAAGGGCTCGCTCACGGCCGTGCAGGTCGCCGAGCGGGTGACGGCCGGTCTGCGCCGGGTCGTGCCCGGCCTCGCGGTCGAGGCCATGCCCGTGGCCGACGGCGGCGACGGCACGGTGGACGCGGCGGTCGCGGCCGGCTTCGAGCGGCGCGAGGTACGGGTCGCCGGGCCCCTCGGTGACGAGGTGACGGCGGCGTTCGCGCTGCGCGGCGACACGGCGGTCGTGGAGATGGCGGAGGCGAGCGGCCTGCAGCGGCTGCCCGCGGGCGTCTTCGCACCGCTCACGGCATCCACGTACGGCTCCGGGGAGCTCCTGCGGGCCGCGCTGGACGCAGGTGCCCGCACGATCGTCTTCGGCGTCGGGGGCAGCGCCACCACCGACGGCGGCGCCGGGATGCTGACCGCGCTGGGCGCGCGCTTCCTGGACGCGGACGGGGAGCCGGTGGCGCCGGGCGGCGGAAGCCTGGGCGATCTGGCCACCGCCGACCTGTCGGGCCTCGACCCGCGCCTCGACTCCGTCGAACTGGTGCTCGCCAGCGACGTCGACAACCCGCTGACCGGTCCGAAGGGCGCCCCGGCGGTGTACGGCCCGCAGAAGGGCGCCTCGCCGGACGACGTGGAGACGCTGGACGTGGCGCTCGCGCACTACGCGAAGGTGCTGGCGGGGTCGGTCGGCCCCGAGGCGGCCGAGCACGCCGCCGCGCCCGGCGCCGGCGCCGCGGGCGGCATCGGATACGGCGCACTCCTCCTCGGCGCGCGCTTCCGCCCCGGCATCGAGGTCATGCTGGACGTCCTGGGCTTCGCGCCCGCGCTGGAGCGGGCGACGCTGGTCATCACCGGCGAGGGCTCCCTGGACGAGCAGACCTTGCACGGCAAGGCACCGGCGGGTGTCGCGGCCGCCGCCCGTGCGGCGGACAAGGAGGTCGTCGCGGTCTGCGGCCGCCTCGCGCTGGCGCCGGAGGCGCTGGGCCGGGCCGGCATCCGGCGGGCGTACCCGCTGACGGAGGTCGAGCCGGACGTCGCGAAGTGCATCGCGGACGCGGGGCCGATCCTGGAGCGGGTGGCGGAGCGGATCGCTCGGGACTTCCTGGCCTGAGGCCGGGTTCTTCCCGCCCCCGCCGCCCCGGACCGACAACGCCGAAGGGGCCCCGAGCCGATCAGCTCGGGGCCCCTTCACCGTCGTGGAACCGCTACGGCAGCTGCGCCGCCCGCGCCTCGCGCCGGTTGTCGCGGAAGTTGTTCACCCGGCGGGCCGTGGCGAACAGCGGGATCACCGCGCCCATCACCAGCTGCAGCGCGCAGCCCGTCTGGAGCAGCAGCTGGCCGCTGGGGGCGCCGAAGGCCCAGGCGGCCAGGAGACCCATCGCCAGGACGATCCAGGAGAGCATCGCCACTGCGAGGCGGCCCCGCGGCTTCGGGTACTCGACCCGGCTCACCATCAGCCACGCCGTGCCCACGATCGCCAGCAGCGTCGCCACGAAGGGCAGCTCGAGCAGCACGATCGCGACGACCGTCAGCGCTCCGAACGGCGACGGCATCCCCTGGAACATGCCGTTCGGCGGCGTCACACAGGAGAATCTCGCGAGCCGGAGCACCACCGCCAGCAGCACGACGATCGCCCCGACCGCCGCCACCCGCTGGTGTGCGTCGTTGGCGACCATGCCGTAGACCAGGACGAAGTACGCCGGCGCCAGGCCGAAGCTGATCAGGTCGGAGAGGTTGTCCAGCTCCGCGCCCATGGGGGAGGAGCGCAGCTTGCGCGCCACCAGGCCGTCGAACAGGTCGAAGACCGCCGCGCACAGCATCAGGATGACCGCCGTGGCCGCGCTGTGGCGGGCCATGCCGGTTTCCTCGCTGCCGGTGATGTGCGGGATCAGGATGCCGGTGGTGGTGAAGTACACCGCCATGAAGCCGCACGTGGCGTTGCCGAGGGTGAGGGTGTCCGCTATCGACAGGCGAAGAGAAAGAGGCATCTCCTCCTCTTCGTCGACCTCGTCGGCCTCGGGCACCCAGCCCGGCTGTGCCTCAGGATCAATCACGGTCAATGCGAGTCACCCCAGCCACGGTCTTCTGCCCGACCTCGACCGCGACCTCCACGCCCTCGGGCAGGTAGATGTCGACACGCGAGCCGAAGCGGATCAGACCGATGCGGTCGCCCTGCTCGACCTTCGTGCCCTGCGGGATGTAGGGGACGATACGGCGGGCCACCGCGCCGGCGATCTGGATCATCTCGATGTCGCCGAGCTCGGTGTCGAAGTGCCAGACGACGCGCTCGTTGTTCTCGCTCTCCTTGTTGAACGCCGGGACGAACCCGCCCGGGATGTGCTCCACGGAGGTGACCGTGCCGGAGAGCGGCGCACGGTTGACGTGGACGTTCAGCGGGCTCATGAAGATCGCGACGCGGGTGCGGCCGTCCTTCCACGGCATGATGCTCTGCACCACACCGTCGGCGGGCGAGATGACCCGGCCCTGGGCGATCTCGCGCTCGGGGTCGCGGAAGAACCACAGCATGCCCGCCGCGAGAGCGGTGGCGGGCACGGCGACGGCCTTGGCGACGCCGGAGCGGCGTGCGCGCAGCAGGCTGACGGCTGCGGTGGCGACGGTCGGGAGAAGCCACGGCGATGCTCCGCGCGCGAGGCGTACGCCGCCGACCTGGCTGTCGCGTGGTGCAGAGGTTTGGCTGTGGGGCATGGATGACCTTCGTAGCGGATGATGCCGCGCGGTATCAGGGGACGGCGGCTTTCCCGGGATCGTACCGGTCGCGGGCCACAACTGGGCAAGCCAGGAAGCCGAGTCGGCCGCCGAAGAGTGTTGACGGGGTGTGATCTTCTTCTCCAAGAAAACACCCCGTATCCGGACAATCAGCCCTGGAATCGATACTCTTCGAGCAGCCTGCGACCGATGATCATTTTTTGGATCTCGGCAGTACCTTCACCGATCAGCAGCATCGGAGCCTCACGGTAGAGGCGCTCGATCTCGTACTCCTTGGAGAAGCCGTAGCCGCCGTGGATCCGGAAGGCGTCCTCCACGACCTCCTTGCAGTACTCGGAGGCGAGGTACTTCGCCATCCCTGCCTCGAGGTCGTTACGTTCCCCGGAGTCCTTTTTGCGTGCCGCGTTCACCATCATGGCATGCGCCGCCTCGACCTTGGTAGCCATCTCGGCCAGCTTGAACTGGATGGCCTGGTGCTGGGCGATCGGCTTGCCGAAGGTGTGACGCTGCTGGGCGTACTGGACACCGAGTTCGAACGCACGCTGAGCGACGCCACAGCCACGTGCCGCCACATTGACGCGGCCGACCTCCACGCCGTCCATCATCTGGTAAAAACCTCGGCCGGTGACGCCGCCGAGCACCCGATTGGCCGGAATTCGCAGGCCGTCCATGATGAGCTCGGTCGTGTCGACGCCCTTGTAGCCCATCTTGTCGATCTTGCCGGGGATGGTGAGGCCGGGGCGGACCTCTCCGAAGCCGGGCTCCTTCTCGACGAGGAAGGTCGTCATCGACTTGTGGGGCGCGGTGCCCTCGGGGTGTCCTTCGTCACTTCTGACGAGGACGGCGACCAGAGACGACGTTCCGCCGTTCGTCAGCCACATCTTCTGGCCGTTCAGGACGTACTCCTCGCCGTCCTTCACCGCCTTCGACGTGATGGCCGACACATCGGAGCCCAGGCCCGGCTCGGACATCGAGAAGGCGCCGCGGATGTCGCCGGCCGCCATGCGCGGCAGGAAGTGGTCCTTCTGCTCCTGCGTGCCGTGCTGCTTGAGCATGTACGCCACGATGAAGTGCGTGTTGATGATGCCGGAGACCGACATCCAGCCGCGCGCGATCTCCTCGACGCACAGGGCGTACGTCAGGAGGGACTCGCCCAGACCGCCGTACTCCTCGGGGATCATCAGGCCGAACAGGCCCAGCTCCTTGAGGCCGTCGACGATCTGCTGCGGGTACTCGTCGCGGTGCTCCAGCTCGGTCGCGACCGGGATGATCTCCTTGTCCACGAAGTCGCGGACGGTGGACAAGATCTCCTGCTGGATGTCCGTCAGACCGGCGGTCTGGGCGAGTCGCGCCATGGCTACTTCTCCTGCTGCTTCAGCTCGGGGCGGCCGGGCTGCTCGCCGCCGCGCTCCTTGATGTACGTCTCGGTGGGCACCATCACCTTGCGGCGGAACACGCAGACCAGCGTGCCGTCCTGCTTGTAGCCCTTGGTCTCGACGTAGACGATGCCGCGGTCGTTCTTCGACTTCGACGGCCACTTGTCGAGCACGGTCGTCTCGCCGTAGATCGTGTCGCCGTGGAAGGTCGGCGCCACGTGCTTGAGCGACTCGATCTCCAGGTTGGCGATCGCCTTGCCGGAGATGTCCGGCACGCTCATGCCGAGCAGCAGCGAGTAGATGTAGTTGCCGACGACGACGTTCTTGCCGAAGTCCGTCGTCTTCTCCGCATAGTTGGTGTCCATGTGGAGCGGGTGGTGGTTCATGGTGAGGAGACAGAACAGGTGGTCGTCGTACTCGGTGACCGTCTTGCCCGGCCAGTGCTTGTACGTCGCCCCGACCTCGAACTCCTCGTAGGTACGTCCGAACTGCATGCGCGTCACGCCTCCGGGATCTCGAACTTGCTGGTGCGCTGCATGCCGGCGGCGCGTCCCTTGCCCGCGATGACCAGCGCCATCTTGCGGCTGGCCTCGTCGATCATCTCGTCGCCGAGCATCGCGGAGCCCTTCTTGCCGCCCGCCTCGGACGTGTAGTAGTCGTACGCGTCCAGGATCAGCTCGGCGTGGTCGTAGTCCTCCTGGGAGGGTGAGAAGATCTCGTTGGACGCCTCGACCTGGCCCGGGTGCAGCACCCACTTGCCGTCGAAGCCGAGCGCGGCGGCGCGCTGGGCGACCTCGCGGTAGCCGTCGATGTTGCGGATCTGCAGGTAGGGGCCGTCGATCGCCTGGAGGTTGTTGGCGCGGGCGGCCATCAGGATCTTCATCAGGATGTAGTGGTAGGCGTCCGCCGGGTAGCCGGGCGGCTGCTCGCCCACGACCAGCGACTTCATGTTGATCGACGCCATGAAGTCGGCGGGGCCGAAGATGATCGTCTCGACGCGCTGGGAGGCCTGCGCGATCTCGTTGACGTTGTTCAGGCCCTGGGCGTTCTCGATCTGCGCCTCGATGCCGATCTTGCCGACCTCGAAGCCCATCGTCTTCTCGATCTGCGTCAGCAGGAGGTCGAGGGCGACGATCTGCTGGGCCGTCTGCACCTTCGGCAGCATGATGCAGTCGAGGTTCTGGCCGGCGCCCTCGACGACGGTGACGACGTCGCGGTACGTCCACTCGGTCGTCCAGTCGTTGACGCGCACGACCCTCGTCTTGCCCGTCCAGTCGCCCTCGTTGAGGAACTTGACGATGGTGTGCCGCGCCTCGGGCTTGGCGAGCGGGGCGCAGGCGTCCTCCAGGTCGAGGAAGACCTGGTCGGCGGGGAGGCCCTGGGCCTTCTCCAGGAAGCGGGGGTTGCTTCCCGGCACGGCGAGGCAGGAGCGCCGCGGGCGAAGGCGGTTGACCTGCGGGGCGGGCGTGGTCATGCGGGGACCTCCAGGGGGTCGAGCTTGTTCGCTTTCCGGATCTCGTCGACGATGCGGCCGATGATTCCGGTGATGTCGAAGTCCTTCGGGGTGAAGACGGCGGCCACTCCGGCGGCCCTGAGCTGCTCGGCGTCACCATTCGGGATGATGCCACCGGCGATCACCGGTATATCTGTGGCACCGGCCACACGGAGCCGCTCCAGCACGTCCGGCACCAGCTGCGCGTGCGAGCCGGAGAGGATCGACAGGCCGACCGCGTGCACGTCCTCCGCGAGGGCCGCGTCCACGATCTGTTCCGGCGTCAGCCTGATGCCCTGGTAGACCACCTCGAAGCCGGCGTCACGCGCCCGCACGGCGATCTGCTCGGCGCCGTTGGAGTGCCCGTCCAGGCCGGGCTTGCCGACCAGGAAGCGCAGCTTGCCCACGCCCAGGTCCTTGGCGGTCAGGTCGACCTTGCGGCGGACCTGGGACAGGGCCGAGCCCTCCTCCACGGCGACGGCCACCGGAGCCGACGAGACCCCGGTCGGCGCCCGGAACTCGCCGAACACCTCGCGCAGGGCCCCGGCCCACTCGCCGGTCGTGACCCCGGCGCGGGCGCACTCCAGGGTGGCCTCCATGAGGTTGTCGGTGCCCTTCGCGGCCTCCTTCAGCCGCTCCAGCGCCTTGCACGGGCGCGGGTGGTTGAAGGGCGGCTGGTAGCGGGTGTCACGCCAGTGCTGCAGCGAGGCGATGACGCGGGCCTCGACGGCCGGGTCGACCGTCTGGATCGCCGTGTCCAGGTCGGCGGTCAGCGGGTTCGGCTCGGTCGTCTCGAAGATGTTGACGCCGACGATCTTCTCCTGACCGGACTCGATCCGGGCCCGGCGCTCGGCGTGCGAGGAGACGAGCTGCGACTTGAGGTAGCCGGACTCGACGGCGGCCATCGCGCCGCCCATCTCCTGGATCCGCTCGATCTCGGCGAGCGACTCCTCGACCAGCTTGGTCACCTTCCCCTCGATGACATGCGAGCCCTCGAAGATGTCCTCGTACTCCAGCAGGTCGCTCTCGTGCGCGAGGACCTGCTGGATGCGCAGCGACCACTGCTGGTCCCAGGGCCGGGGCAGGCCCAGCGCCTCGTTCCAGGCCGGCAACTGCACGGCACGCGCGCGTGCGTCCTTCGAGAGGGTCACGGCCAGCATCTCGAGGACGATCCGCTGGACGTTGTTCTCCGGCTGCGCCTCGGTCAGGCCGAGGGAGTTGACCTGGACGCCGTACCGGAAGCGGCGCTGCTTGGGGTTCTCGATGCCGTACCGCTCGCGCGTGACCTGGTCCCAGATCCGCCCGAACGCCCGCATCTTGCACATCTCCTCGATGAACCGGACGCCCGCGTTCACAAAGAAGGAGATGCGGGCCACGACGTCCCCGAACTTCTCCTCGGGAACCTGCCCTGAGTCGCGTACGGCATCGAGAACCGCGATCGCGGTGGACATCGCGTACGCGATCTCCTGGACCGGCGTGGCGCCCGCCTCCTGCAGGTGGTAGCTGCAGATGTTGATCGGGTTCCACTTCGGGATGTGGGAGACCGTGTACGCGATCATGTCCGTCGTCAGCCGGAGTGAGGGCCCCGGCGGGAAGACATGGGTCCCCCGCGACAGGTACTCCTTGACGATGTCGTTCTGGGTCGTGCCCTGGAGCTTGGTGATGTCCGCGCCCTGCTCCTCGGCGACGACCTGGTAGAGCGCCAGCAGCCACATGGCGGTGGCGTTGATCGTCATCGAGGTGTTCATCTGCTCCAGGGGGATGTCCTGGAACAGCCGGCGCATGTCACCGAGGTGCGCGACCGGCACGCCGACCCGGCCGACCTCGCCGCGGGCGAGGATGTGGTCGGAGTCGTAGCCGGTCTGCGTCGGCAGGTCGAACGCGACCGACAGGCCGGTCTGGCCCTTGGCGAGGTTGCGCCGGTACAGCTCGTTGGACGCCTCGGCCGTGGAGTGACCGGCATAGGTCCGCATGAGCCACGGCCGGTCCTTCTCCCGCTTGCCTTCGGCAGGCTGACGCTCAGTCATCTATGACCTCGACTGCTCTCAGATGTTCCGGAAGCGGTTGATGGCGTCGATGTGCTTGGCGCGCAGCTCCTCGTCGCGCACGCCCAGGCCCTCCTCGGGCGCCATGCACAGGACGCCGACCTTGCCCTGGTGGAGGTTGCGGTGCACGTCGAACGCGGCCTGGCCGGTGTCCTCCAGGGAGTACACCTTCGACAGGGTCGGGTGGATCTTGCCCTTCGCGATGAGCCGGTTGGCCTCCCAGGCCTCACGGTAGTTGGCGAAGTGCGAACCGATGATCCGCTTCAGCGACATCCACAGGTAGCGGTTGTCGTACTGGTGCATGTAGCCCGAGGTCGAGGCGCAGGTGGTGATGGTGCCGCCCTTGCGGGTGACGTAGACGGAGGCGCCGAAGGTCTCGCGGCCGGGGTGCTCGAAGACGATGTCGATGTCCTCGCCGCCGGTGAGTTCGCGGATGCGCTTGCCGAAGCGCTTCCACTCCTTGGGGTCCTGGGTGTTCTCGTCCTTCCAGAACTTGTAGCCCTCGGCGTTGCGGTCGATGATCGCCTCGGCGCCCATCGAACGGCAGATGTCCGCCTTCTGCGGCGAGGAGACGACACAGATGGGGTTGGCGCCACCGGCCAGCGCGAACTGGGTGGCGTAACTGCCGAGTCCGCCGCTCGCGCCCCAGATCAGGACGTTGTCGCCCTGCTTCATGCCGGCGCCGTTGCGGGAGACCAGCTGGCGGTACGCGGTCGAGTTCACCAGGCCCGGAGCGGCGGCCTCCTCCCAGCTGAGGTGGCCCGGCTTCGGCATCAGCTGGTTGGACTTGACCAGCGCGATCTCGGCGAGGCCGCCGAAGTTGGTCTCGAAGCCCCAGATGCGCTGCTCGGGGTCGAGCATGGTGTCGTTGTGGCCGTCGCTGGACTCCAGCTCGACGGACAGACAGTGCGCGACGACCTCGTCACCGGGCTTCCAGGAGTTGACGCCCGGGCCGGTGCGCAGGACGACGCCCGCGAGGTCGGAGCCGATGATGTGGTACGGCAGGTCGTGGCGCTTGGCCAGCTCGCTGGTGCGGCCGTAGCGCTCCAGGAACCCGAAGGTGGACAGCGGCTCGAAGATCGAGGTCCAGACCGAGTTGTAATTGACCGAGGAAGCCATGACGGCCACCAGGGCCTCACCCGGGCCGAGCTCCGGCAGCGGAACGTCGTCCAGGTGGATCGACTTGCGCGGGTCCTTGTCGCGGGTCTGAAGGCCCGCGAACATCTCCGTCTCGTCCTTGTGCACGGTGATCGCGCGGTACGACTCGGGGAGCGGCAGAGCGGCGAAGTCGGCCGGCGTCGAGTCCGGCGACTGGATCGCGTCCAGGATGTCCTTCACGGTCACGGTGTTGCCTCCGGCGGTACGCACCCTGAGGGAGGGGTGCTGAGGGTTACGTCGGTGCTGCTGAGGGTTTTGGTGGTTGCCGTCGGTTCGGCTGGTTGTGCTGTTCGGCAGCGCTTTGTGGCGCGGGAGGTTGCCTGTGACGCAGGCGCCGGGCGCGCAGGCCCCGGGGAGGGCTTGCGGGGACAGCCGGCGTACGAAAGGTCTCTGCACGCCGGCCGCCCGGACTCCTTCAACGTATGGCACCGCGTGTCACCTGACAAGGCACTGGGTGCCAGAACTTGCCCTCAGATGAAATCTTTACGTAACAAATGAGCGATGATCGATCAAAGCTACCGGCGAGTAGGTACCAATCGGGCGCAAAGGGGTGCGCCTCCGGGCGGGGCACGTCAAAGGCCCGGCGCGAGGTTCGCGCCGGGCCCGAGGTCGGTCAGGTGTGGGTCTGTGTGCGGGGTGGCTAGGCGCCCAGGCCGAGGAGCGCCACCTGCAGCGGCAGTGCGGGCTCTTCGGGCAGGGCCGGGGGCTCCTCGCCGCGGCCTGTGTGGGTGGGCGGGACGGTGCGCAGGCCCTGGATGCCGTCGGCGGCCCACTTGGCGTCCGTCGAGGGGAGGGACAGGGTCATGCGCCGCCCGTCGGCCAGCGTGGCTTCGAGCTTGGTCGGGTCGTTCGCCTGCATGGCAACTCACTTCCGTCGCGCACCATGAAGATCCAGTCGAATGGGAGGACGGACAGACCCGCGAATTGGTTCCCGTGCGGAGCCACCGAGAGATCCCGGCGACTCCCTGGGCCCGCTCCTCGACCCCCTCCTCGCCCCCCTAGACCCGCTCCTTCAACGCCTGCTCGATCGTCCGCATCACCTCGTCGAGCGGTGCGTCGGTCCTGGCCACCGCCACCAGTACCTCCCCCTCCGAGGCCACGGAGGCCGGCGTCGTACGCGGCGCCGTGTCCCGGCCGGCCCCGATGCCCGTCCCGAACGTCCTCCGTACGATCGCGAAGGCATGGTCGAGCTGGGCCTCCACGTCACCCTGGCCGCCCGCGCGCAGCCAGCGCCGCAGGACGTGGTTGTGCGCGGTGACCACCGCCGAGGCGGCGACCTCGGCCAGCAGCGGGTCGTCGTTGGCGTCGTCGTCGTGGGCGTGCTCGTCGAAGTGGCCGAGGAGATAGCGGGTGAAGAGGCGCTCGTAGCGGGCCACCGACGCGATCTCCGCCTCACGCAGGGTGGGCACCTCGCGCGTGAGCTTGTAGCGGGCGACCGAGATCTCCGGCCGGGCCGCGTACATCCTCATGACTTCCTTGATGCCACGGCACACGGTGTCGAGCGGATGCTCGTGCGCGGGGGCCGCGTTGAGCACCGCCTCCGCGCGGATCAGCGTGTCGTCGTGGTCCGGGAAGATCGCCTCTTCCTTGGAGCGGAAGTGGCGGAAGAACGTGCGGCGGGCGACCCCGGCCGCGGCCGCGATCTCGTCGACGGTGGTCGCCTCGTACCCCTTGGTCGCGAACAGCTCCATCGCCGCGGCCGCCAGTTCACGGCGCATCTTGAGCCGCTGGGCCGCCGCGCGACTGCCTGCGGCACTTTCCGGCGTGTCGGGCGTAGCTGGTGTACGTGAGGACTTGGCGGGCTGGGACATGACCCGAACGTACTGCATGTGCGCAGCTTGATGCGCATGTACGGGGTTTCCCCCGCCCTCGCCGGGCGGGGGTCCTCCGGCCGGGTCGAGCAGTCCGCCCCAGTCCCGGTCGCCTCTGAACCAGTCGCCGATGCCGTCAGCGGCGGGCATATTCACGGAAGCCGCGGCCCGTCTTGCGGCCGAGGCAGCCCGCGGCCACCAGGTGCTCCAGGAGCGGCGCGGGAGCGAGGCCCGGGTCGCGGAACTCGCGGTGCAGGACCTTCTCGATCGCGAGGGAGACGTCGAGTCCGACGACGTCGAGCAGTTCGAACGGGCCCATCGGGTAGCCGCCGCCCAGCTTCATCGCCGCGTCGATGTCGTCGAGCGACGCGTAGTGCTCCTGCACCATCTTGATCGCGTTGTTCAGGTACGGGAACAGCAGCGCGTTGACGATGAATCCGGCCCGGTCACCGCAGTCCACGGCGTGCTTCTTGATCTTGCCGCAGACCTCGCGGACGGTCGCGTGGACGTCGTCGGCCGTCAGCACCGTACGGACGACCTCGACCAGCTTCATCGCCGGGGCCGGGTTGAAGAAGTGCATGCCGATCACGTCCTGCGGACGCGAGGTGGCGCGGGCACAGGCGACGACGGGCAGTGAGGAGGTGGTGGTGGCCAGGACCGCGCCCGGCTTGCAGACCTTGTCCAGCGTCGTGAACAGCTGCCGCTTGATCTCCAGGTCCTCGGCGACGGCCTCGACGGCCAGGTCGACGTCGGCGAACGCGTCGTAGGAACCCGCCGCGGTGATCAGGTCCAGGGTCCGCGCGGCCGCCTCGGCGGTCATCCGCCCCTTGTCGACGGAGCGGGAAAGCGACTTGCCGATACGGGCCTTCGCGGCCTGCGCCTTCTCCTCGCTGCGGGCGGCCAGCACGACCTCGTACCCGGCCTTCGCGAAGACCTCGGCGATGCCGGAGGCCATGGTGCCGGAGCCCGCGACACCGACGGAGCGCACCGTACGGCCGGGGACGGGCGCGGCACCCTCCAGCGGCGTCAGCGCGTCCCGCACCACGGTGGCGCTGCCCGGCGCCTCGTAGGTGTAGAAGCCACGGCCCGACTTACGGCCCGTCAGACCCGCCTCGCTGAGCTGCTTCAGGATCGGCGCGGGGGCGTGCAGCCGGTCACGGGACTCGGCGTACATGGCCTCCAGGACCGTGCGCGCGGTGTCGATGCCGATCAGGTCGAGCAGCGCCAGCGGCCCCATCGGGAGCCCGCAGCCCAGCCGCATCGCGGCGTCGATGTCCTCGCGGGAGGCGTACTTCGCCTCGTACATCGCGGCCGCCTGGTTGAGGTAGCCGAACAGCAGGCCGTCGGCGACGAACCCGGGCCGGTCGCCGACCGCGACGGGCTCCTTGCCGAGGTCCAGGGCGAGGTTGGTGACCGCGGAGACGGCCGTCGGCGCGGTCAGCACGGAGGAGACGACCTCGACCAGCCGCATGGCCGGCGCCGGGTTGAAGAAGTGCAGACCGAGAACGCGCTCGGGCCGGGCGGAGTCGGCGGCCAGGCGCGTGACCGACAGGGCGTTGGTGCCGGTCGCGAGGATGGTCTCGGGGCGCACGATCCCGTCCAGTTCCCGGAAGATCTGGTGCTTGATCTCGTACGACTCCGGAGCCACCTCGATGACCAGGTCCGCGTCGGCCGCGGCCCGCAGGTCGGTGGAGGTGCGGACCCGGGCCAGGGCCTCGGCGCGGTCCTCCTCGGTGAGCCGGCCGCGCTCCACGGCGCGGGCGGTCGAGGCCTCCAGGGCGGCGACGGACCGGGCGGTCGCGGCCTCGCTGATGTCGATGCCGATGACCTCGCGCCCGGCCTTGGCCAGGACCTCGGCGATACCGGTGCCCATGGTGCCGAGGCCGACCACGGCAACGGTCTTGAGCGGGGACAGAGGGGTGTCGGACAGGGGAGTGGCCATCGCGGGACTCCAGGAATGAGGGTGACGACTGGGAACACGCCCAGGTGCGCCGAAGGGGGCCCGACCGGAGTCGAAGCCGAACCATGAGCGCACCGGGTGCGGTGGAAAATGCGGGTGTTGCCGGGCTGCGAGCGCACACGCCCGGTGCCGTCGCTACGGACGTGCACACGTCCGAGGAGCGGTGATGACCGACCGGCCCTGTCCCGTGGCCGAGTCGTACTGCGGTACTCGATGTACCGAACCGACTGCTTCTCGCGGCGGCTGCGTCACCAGGCCGCCGTGAGCAGTTCGCGAGTGGGTGACTCGCTCGTATGAGCTTAACCAGTGGGTAACGAGCGCGCTAGTCCCCGAGTTTGTGATGTAGGTCCCGCTCGCCGACGGACCCCTCTACGCTCGCCCTCATGGACGAAGAGTTGCGATCACTCACGGAGCGCTTACGGCAGGAGTCCGGAGCGCCGGCCGCGTACGACCGCCTCGTCGCGACCGAGGACCCCGACGAACTGGCGGACCTGCTCACCGCTCCCGGGCAGCCACTGTGGGCCAGGGAACTGGCCGCGTTCCGGCTGGGCCTGGCCGGGGACCGCCGGGCCTTCGAGTCCCTCGTCCTGCTGCTGAACCACCGCGACCCGCAGCGCTGTGCCTCCGCCGCCCACGCCCTCGCCCGCCTCGGCGACCCGCGCACGGCCCGCGCGGCCGCCGCCCTCGCCACCAACGAACTCCGCGTCGCCTACGCCCTGCATCCGGTCCGCCTCCTCGTCGAGCTGCGCGCCCCCGAGGCCGTGCCCGCCCTGATCACCACCCTGGAACGCAGGCTCCGCCCGCACGACCCCTACCGCCGCGTGGCCCTCGCCTGTGTGGAGGGCCTCGGCGCGCTCGGTGACACCCGGGCCAGGCGTGTCCTGAACGAGGCGCTGGCCCACCCGGCCCTCGCGGAGGCGGCGGTGCGGGCGCTGGCGCGGATTCCTAGGCCTCGTTGAGCGTGCGTACGTACCGCACCTCGGGAACCGGGACGCCGTCCACCTCGAACGGCTCCTCGGCGCCGTTGGCCTCGAAGCCCGCCCGTTCGTAGAAGCGGCGGGCACGAGCGTTGCCCTCGACGACCCACAGGTACATGCGTTCGTGGCCGCGGGCCGTGCGGTTCCACAGGGCTTCCAGCAGCAGCTTGTGCCCGATGCCGGTGCCGTACCGCCGTGGGTCCACGTAGAGGGCGTACAACTCGGCTTCGTCGGTAAGGAATTCACCGTCCCGGTACGGCCCGTGACAAGCCCAGCCCGCGACCTCGCCGTCCCATTCCGCGACCAGGTTCACGACGCTGCCGTCTCCCTGTGCGAAGCGGGCGCGATGCCGCTCGGCGTCCCGCGCCACGCTCATCGCGTTGAGGTACGACTGCGGAATCAGACCCTGGTAGGCGCTCTGCCAGCCGCGCACACGGATCTCGGCCACGCGTTCGCAGTCTGCGAGGGTCATGGGGCGGATGAGAAGGCGATCGTCGTCCATGGTGGCACCCTAGGCACCGCCCGCCCACACAGCCTCCGAATTATCCGCCGACCACCGCGAACGCCTCCACCTCCATCAGGAACTCCGGCCGCACCAGCCCGGCGACCTGCACCGCCGACGCGGCCGGCAGCCGGTCGTCGGGTATGTGCTCGGCGCGGGCCGCGCGGACGGCGGGCAGGTGTGCCATGTCCGTGACGAAGTAGGTGAGTTTGACGACGTCGTCGAAGGTGGCCCCCGCCGCGGCCAGGCAGCGCCTCAGGTTCTCGAAGACCTGGCGGGCCTGGGCCGCCGGGTCGCCCTCGCCGACGAGCCCGCCGTCCTCGTCCAGAGCGAGCTGGCCCGACACGGCGACGAAACGGCCGGTGCCGAGCACGACATGCGTGTACTGGGCGGCGGGGGCGACGCCGTCGGGGGCGGGGATCCTGGTCAGCTCACTCATGGGTCCATGGTGGACCATGGGTCTGACAACGCCCCCGACGGACCGTCAGCAGGCTGCGGCCGGGTGGCCGGGTGGCCAGGTGGTCGGTGCTCAGGCGGTCAGGGCCGGAAGCCCAGGAGCTCGTGCAGCTCGGCGCCCCGCGACGACATCGATGTGACCTTGGACTTCAGCGGTTTCGGATCGGGCAGCGCCTCGCACACCGCGTCGACCTCGCCCGCGCCGCGCGGCACCGTGCCGTCGGCCAGGTAGGCCGCGAGGTGCTTGTCCAGGCAGCCGTTCCCGCCCAGCGTGATGGCGTGGTTGCCGCCGCCGCGCTCGACCACCAGGCTGGACCGGGCCAGCTTCCGGTGCACCGTGACGCCTCCCTCGTACGGGGTGGCCGCGTCGTCGGTCGCCTGGAACAGCAGCATCGGCGGCACCCTGCCGTTGTCGATGCTCACCGACGGGAGCGAGGCCGTCGGCCAGAAGGCGCACGGCGCGTTGTACCAGGCGTTGCTCCAGGTCATGAAGGGTGCCTTCGCGTGCACGGCCCAGTTGTCCGCCCGCCACCGCCGCCAGTCGCGCGACCAGGCGGCGTCCCGGCACTGCACCGAGGTGTAGACGCTGTAGCCGTTGTCGTCGGACGCTCCGGTGGCGGCGAACCTCTCGTACGCCTCGACCAGCGGATCGGCGTCCTTGTCTTTCGCGTACGCCGCGAACGCCTCGGCGAGGTAGGGCCAGTAGCCGTTGTAGTAGCCGCCGGGGATGAACGTGTCCTCCAGTTCGGCGGCGCCCACCTTCCCGCCGGCCGGCTTCTTGGCCAGGGCCGTCCGCATCGCGTACCACTTGGCCTCGACCTTCGACGGATCGGTACCGAGCTCGTACGTGCCGTCGTACCGCGCGACCCACGCCATGAAGGCGCGGTGGCGGTCGTTGAAGGCGTGGTCCTGCGCGAGGTTGACCTCGTACCAGACGCCGGTCGGGTCGACGACCGAGTCCAGGGCCGCGCGCCGCACGCGCTGCGGGAAGAGCTTGGCATAGACCGCGCCGAGGTAGGTGCCGTATGAGTAACCGAAGTAGGTGATCTGCTTCGCCCCGAGTGCCGCGCGGATCCGGTCCATGTCGCGCGCGGCGCTGATCGTGTTGATGTGCGGCAGCACGTCCGCGTATTTCTCGCCGCAGGCCCGCGCGAAGGACTTGGCGCGTTCGAGGTTGGCCCGCTCGATCCGGGATGTCGTCGGCACCGAGTCCGGGCGCACCGCGTCGAAGTGGCCGGGCCTGCAGTCGAGGGCGGGACTGCTCTTGCCCACGCCGCGCGGGTCGAAGCCGATGACGTCGTACTGTGCCGCCACCGCCTTGGGCAGCCCCGAGGCGACGAAACCGGCGAGGGTCAGGCCGCTGCCGCCGGGCCCGCCGGGGTTGACCAGCAGGGGGCCCTGGTACTTCTTCGCGGTGTGCGGGACGCGGGACAGCGCGAGTGTGATCTGCCGACCGTTCGGGCGGGCGTGGTCGAGCGGCACCTCGAGGGACGCGCACTGGAGCGTCGGGTAGTTCTTCGTGCCGCACTTCTTCCAGCTGAGCGGCGCGGCGTGAGCGGCTGCGGCGGTGTGCGGCGGGCGTGCCTCGGCGGGGACGGCCGTCACGGTCCCGGCCACGAGGGTGGCGGCCCCGCACAGCACGGCTGCGCGTCTTCGCATGGGGTCCTCCCAGGACGGCGGGTCGCGGACCGCGAGTCTCACGGTCCTGGCCGCATCGTCCCGGCGTGGGCATCCGGAAGAACCCGTTCTGTAAAGACTTGACCCGATTGGGTCGAGAGATGCGCTCGAATGCTCTCAGATGAGCGTAAGTTGGGTCGGTTCGGTCGCTGCGTGCCCCGTCGTCGCGTGCCCGGTCGGCTCGGGCTCGCGGATTCGCCGGGGCATGCCCGCGCGCGTGGGGCCGATGCCGTACTCCTGCGCCAAGTCGTGTACCTGACGGGTGATCCGGCGCTGGTACCACTTCGGCGCGTAGGCGCCGTCCGCGTACAGCCGCTCGTAACGGCGCACCAGCTGCGGGTGACTGCGGCCGAGCCAGGCCATGAACCACTCACGGGCCCCGGGCCGCAGATGCAGCACCAGCGGAGTGACCGAGGTCGCCCCGGAGGCGGCGATCGCCCGCACGGTGGCCCGCAGTTGGGCCGGGTGGTCGCTGAGGAACGGAATCACCGGCGCCATCAGCACCCCGCACCCGAGTCCGTGCTCGGTGAGGGTCCGTACGACGTCCAGGCGCCGCTCGGGCGCTGGGGTGCCCGGTTCCACGGTGCGCCACAGCTCGGCGTCGACGAAGCCGACCGAGACCGAGATGCCGACGTCCGTCACCTCGGACGACTGCTTCAGCAGATCGAGGTCGCGCAGGATCAGCGTGCCCTTGGTCAGGATCGAGTAGGGGTTGGCATGGTCGCGCAGGGCGGCGAGGATGCCCGGCATCAGGCGGTAGCGGCCCTCGGCGCGCTGGTAGCAGTCGACGTTCGTGCCCATCGCTATGTGATCGCCCAGCCAGCGGCGTGAGGACAGCTGGCGGCGCAGCAGTTCCGGCGCGTTCACCTTGACCACGATCTGGGAGTCGAAGCCTAGGCCCGTGTCGAGGTCCAGATAGCTGTGGGTCTTGCGGGCGAAGCAGTAGACGCACGCGTGCGTGCAGCCCCGATAGGGGTTGACCGTCCACTCGAAGGGCATGCGCGAGGCGCCCGGCACCCGGTTGATGATCGAGCGGGCCCGGATCTCGTGGAAGGTGATCCCGGCGAACTCCGGTGTGTCGAAGGTCCGGGTGACCACGGCGTCCGCGCCGAACAGCGCGGCGTCGGCCCGGCTGTGGTCGGACTCAAGGGTGAGGTTCTCCCAGCGCATGGTGCCTCCTCGGTAGCACTGCCCTCAGAATAGAACACATGTTCCCTTGATCGTGCGACCTCTCTCCCCCTTCCGATTTCGATCACTGTGCGATCGCTTCGGGAAGCTGATCGGGACCCCGATTTGGGTGGTCCGGGAGCGGGGTGGTTGGCTTGCTCCAACCCCCGAGCAATCAGGTCCTGGAGGAAGTCAATGGCGCAGGTCGAGGCCACTACGGAGCGGGTCGTCGCGGCGGACGCGGAGAAGGTGTTCGACGCCCTCGCCGACTACAGCGGCACCCGGCACAAGCTGCTGCCCGAGCACTTCAGCGAGTACGAGGTGCGCGAGGGCGGCGACGGCGAGGGCACCCTCGTGCACTGGAAGCTCCAGGCCACCAGCAAGCGCGTCCGCGACTGCCTCCTGGAGGTCAGCGAGCCCACCGACGGCGAGCTCGTCGAGAAGGACCGCAACTCCTCCATGGTCACCACCTGGCGGGTCACCCCGGCCGGCGAGGGCAAGTCCCGGGTCGTCGTCACCACCACCTGGCAGGGCGCCGGCGGCATCGGCGGCTTCTTCGAGAAGACCTTCGCGCCCAAGGGCCTCGGCCGGATCTACGACGCGCTGCTCGAGAAGCTCGCAGCCGAGGTCGAGAGTTAAGTCCCCGGTGTGCGGGGGCCCTTGGCCTCCTCACCGGATCGAGTGGATCCCCGTCGTGTCCGGGATGGTGCCGTAACTTGCCGTGCTTGCTCGTAGTTGTCGCCTAATGCGGGAATTGTGAGCAGGTGCGGTGAGGGGAGCGGTACGTGGGCGGCACGACTCTGGTGCAGGACGAGACCGTCACCGCACCTCCTCCACCGGTTCCACCCCAAGGCGCCGAGGCCCGACTGAGCCCGCGCCGGGTGCGGCTGGTCTTCTTCGCCCTGATGCTCGCGCTGCTGCTGGCCGCGCTGGAGCAGATGATCGTCGCCACCGCGCTGCCGAAGATCGTCGGTGAGCTGCACGGCCTGGACAGGATGTCCTGGGCGATCACCGCCTACCTGCTCACCGCCACCGTCGGCCTGCCGATCTACGGCAAGCTCGGCGATCTCCTCGGCCGCAAGGGCGTCTTCCAGTTCGCGATCGTCGTCTTCGTCGCCGGCTCCGCACTCGCCGGACGGGCCGAGACCATGGACCAGCTGATCGCCTACCGCGCCATCCAGGGCGTCGGCGCGGGCGGACTCATGATCGGCGTCCAGGCGATCATCGCCGACATCGTGCCGGCCCGGGAGCGCGGCCGCTTCATGGGCCTGATCGGCGCCGCGTTCGGCCTCGCCTCGGTCGCCGGACCCCTGCTGGGCGGCTACTTCACGGACCACCTGTCCTGGCGCTGGTGCTTCTACATCAACATCCCCTTCGGCCTCGTCACCCTGGCCGTCGTGGCCGTCGCACTGAAGCTGCCCAAGCCGCGGGGCAGGCGCCGGCTCGACATCCTCGGCTCCCTGCTGCTCGCCGCCGCCTCCACCTGCCTGGTCCTGCTGACCAGTTGGGGCGGCACCGAGCACGCCTGGAACTCGCGGGTCATCCTCGGCCTCGGCGCGGGAGCCGTGGTCTCCACCGTGCTGTTCCTCGTCGTCGAGCACTTCGCCGTCGAACCCCTCATCCCGCTGCGGCTGTTCAGGGACTCCGTCTTCAACATCACCGGCCTGGTCGGCCTCGTGATCGGCGTCGCCTTGTTCGGCGCGGCCAGCTATCTGCCGACCTTCCTGCAGATGGTCGACGGCGCCACGGCCACCGAGTCGGGGCTGCTCATGCTGCCGATGATGGGCGGCATCGTCGGCGCCTCGATCATCTCCGGCCAGCTCATCAGCCGCACCGGCCGCTACAAGCTCCACCCCGTGCTCGGCAGCGCCCTCTCGGTCGCCGGCATGTGGCTGCTGTCCCGCCTCGAAGCGGACACGCCCCGGCTGCACTACAGCGTCTGGACGGCCGTGCTCGGCGCCGGCATCGGCATGGTGATGCCGGTCCTGATCCTCGCCGTACAGAACTCCGTGCGCCCCGCCGACCTCGGCACCGCCACCAGCGCCAACAACTACTTCCGGCAGATCGGCGGCAGCGTCGGCGCCGCGGTCTTCGGCACCCTCTTCGCCGACCGGCTCGCCGACGCCCTCGCCGAACACCTGCCCACGCGCGCGGGCGCCGGGCTGCCCGACCCCGAGTCCATCACCCCGCAGCTCGTCCACGCCATGCCGCCGGACCTGCGCGACGGCTACATCCGGGCCTACGCCGAGGCCATGCCGCGCATCTTCCTCTACCTGGTGCCGGTGCTCGTCCTCGGCCTGCTGATCGCCCTCTTCCTCAAGGAGAAACCCCTGGTGTCCCATGACGTCCCGGCCCTGGAGACGGAACCGGCGCCGGTCAACCCCACGATCCCCCCGAGCCTCCCCCACCCTTCGGGCGGAAGGACCCCCATCTCGCTTCGCTCGCCGCGCACCGCCGACGTTCCCGTGCGCGGCACCGTGCAGCACCCCGACGGCACCGTCGTACCCCGCGCGGCGATCACACTCATCGACATCGCCGGGCAGCAGATCGGACGCGGCGCGACGGGCGAGAACGGACGGTACGCGCTGGTGACGCCGGGCCCGGGGGCGTACGTGCTGATCGCCGCCGCGGGCGGCCACCAGCCGCAGGCCGTCTCCGTGACCGTCGGCGAGCGCCCCGTCGACCTGGACATCGTCCTCGGCGGCGCCGGACGCCTCGCCGGACGGGTGCTCACCCCGGACGGCACGCCCGTGGACGCCACCGTGACACTCACCGACGTCCACGGCGAGGTCGTCGCCACCACCCGCAGCGACCGTGAGGGCGGCTACGTCATCACCGAGTTGGTCGCCGGCGAGTACACCCTCGCCGCCAGCTCGCCCGCCTTCCGTCCGGCCGCCGTTCCCGCCATTGTGAAGGCGGCCCGCGAGACCCGCCAGGACATCGAGCTCGCCGGCGGCGCCCTGCTGCGCGGCACCGTGCGGGCGGGCGGCGGGCGGCCCGTGGAGGACGCGCGCGTGACGCTGCTCGACGCGGCCGGCAACGTCATGGACACCCTCACCACCGGCCCGGACGGCACCTTCCGGTTCGTCGACCTCGCCACCGGCGAGTACACCGTCATCGCCACCGGTTACCCGCCGGTCGCCACCGTGCTCCAGGTCGTCGGCGGAGGCCGCACGGAACGCGACCTTCAGCTCGGACACGACGACTGAGCCGGGGACCGGGAGCCCGCGGCTGTCCTGTGAGGACGCGGAGCGCACCGCGTCCCCGCGTGCCCGCGCGCTCCCGGCTCACCAATTCCCGTATTGCCGCACATCGCCTCCGCCCGGAGCCGTACGGTGGAGTAGGCGGCAGATCTTGCGGAGCCGTGGGGAGAGAGGTCTGGGCCATGGACCGTGGCACCGAGAGGGACGGCGCGGTGACGGAGCACGCCGCGGCCGGCCGCATCCCGCTGGCCGTGGTCGTGGTCGACCGCGAGGGCCTCGTGTCCCACTGGAGCTCCGGCGCACGCCGTCTGTTCGGGGCCGACAAGGAAGAGGCGATCGGACGCCCGGCCGTCGATCTGCTGCCCGTCTCCGGAGCGCTGCCCGAGGACGAGGACATCTCGCCGTACGGGGCGTACTCGACGTACGACGGACTCGGCCACGACCTCGAATCGTCCCTCGACGGGCGGCTGTTCTACCCGGCCGCGGGCCGCGCCCGCCTCACCGTGCCCGAGCGGGGCGACACGGTGGCAGCCCCGCCCGAAGGACGGGGGAGCGAGCGCGTCGACGTCCTGTGGTGGGCGTACCCGCTCGTGGGCCCCGGACCGGAGCGGCTCCTCGTGCTCGGCGCGGACGTGGGCCGGCTCCAGCAGGACGACGGCGACGACGACCCCGGCTTCGACCGCGTCGCACCCGGCTTCGCCCTGCACACCGACTTCCCCGGAGCCGAGGAACTCGCCCGCCGCCTCCCCGAGATCCTGCCCAGCATGAGCGTCCAGGAAGGCGCCCGCATCGTCGGCCAGATTCTCGAACTCGGCTATCCCGTCCTGGAGTTCAGCCAGAACGACCGGGTGCCCGTCACCCCCGACTGGGGCGTGCCCCGGCGCGTGGAGCGCAAGGCCCGCCGTGAGCGCGCCGCCCGGGCCGCCGCCGAGGGCCTGCCGTTATCGCAGGAGCACGCCGACGACGGCGAGGACCTCGAATACGCCGCCGTACGCGAACGCCTGGAGTTCCTCAACGAGGTCAGCGGCCGCATCGGCACCTCCCTCGACCTGTCGCGGACCATCATCGAGGTCAGCAAGGCCGTCGTCCCGCGCTTCACCGACGTCGCCGGCACCTATCTGCGCGAGCAGGTCGTCGCGGGTGAGGGATTCCCCGACGGCGTGCCCGACACGACCACCATGTGGCACCGGGTCGCCGTCGAGCACACCGACGAACCCGGCCGCTGGGACGACGTCGTTCCGGTCGGCGAGGCCATGCCCTTTCCGGCGCACACGCCGTTCTTCCAGTGCATGACCAGCGGCGAGCCCGTCCTCGTGCCGCGCATCAGCGAGCAGATGGGCCACGCCATCGCCTCGCAGTTCGAGAAGCGTGACATCCGGCCACTGATCACCAACCGGTCGATGCTGGTCGTACCGCTGAAGGCGCGCAACGTCGTCCTCGGCTTCATGATCCTGCTGCGCCACCCCGAGCGGCCCGTCTTCAACGACATGGACCGCGTCACGGGCGCCGAACTCGCCGCCCGTGCGGGCCTCGTGCTCGACAACGCGCGCATGTACACCTACCAGGAGAGCGTCGCCGAGACCCTCCAGGACAGCATGCTGCCGCACATCCCGCCGCGCATGGCGGGCTGCGACATCGCCACCCGCTATCTGCCGGGTACCTTGCTGGGGCGCGTCGGCGGTGACTGGTTCGACTCGGTGAAACTGCCCGGCGCCCGCACCGCCCTCGTCGTCGGCGACGTCATGGGGCACGGCCTCAACTCCGCGGCCATGATGGGCCAGTTGCGTACGGCCGTACAGACCATGGCCGCCCTCGACCTGCCGCCCGCCCAACTGCTGCGCAACCTGGACGACCTCGCCCAGCGCCTCGGCGACACCTACCTCGCGACCTGCCTGTACGCCGTCTACGACCCCATCGCGAGCGAACTGCACATCGCCAACGCCGGTCACATCCCGCCCGTCCTGGTCCGCGCCGACGACGGACGCAGCGAGCTGCTCGACCTGCCCACGGGCGCGCCGATCGGCGTCGGCGGGGTGCCCTTCGAGGCGGTGCGCGTGCGCGTGGAGCCCGGCGACCGGATCGTGATGTGCACCGACGGACTGGTCGAGGTACGCGGCGAGGACATCGGTGTCGGCCTCGCGACCCTCTGCGAGTCCGCCGCCCACCCGGCCGCCTCCATGGACGACGCCTGCGACACCGTCATCCGCGCACTCAACACCCGTGGCGGCCGCAAGGACGACGTGGCTCTGCTGATGGCCCGCCTCAACGGCATCGAACCCGAGGACGTCGCCGAGTGGCGGATCGGCCTCGACCCGGTGGAGGTCGGCCGGGCCCGCGCCGTGGTCCGTGAGCAGCTCCACGACTGGGGCCTGCCACGCCTCGCCCACACCGCCGAGCTGCTGGTCAGCGAGCTCGTCACCAACGCCGTACGGCACTCCCACGGCCGCCCGGTCGAACTGCGCCTGGTGCGCGGCGACACGCTGCTGTGCGAGGTCGACGACGACGATCACGACCTGCCGACGCTGCTCAACGCCGGTTCCTTGGACGAGTCCGGGCGTGGGCTGCGCGTCGTGAGCACCCTGGCCCGAGAGTGGGGCACCAGCCGTACGAGCGCCGGAAAGACCGTCTGGTTCGAACTCACGCTCCCGCGCCGCTGATCCCTTCAGGCCCGCAGGGCGTACGACGGCGTATCGGCCTCGAATGCGGGGTGAAGGTATGCGCCACGAGCTTGTGGCCGAAACCAGGCCGCGATAAACCGTACTCGCCCGTCACTTCACGACGTGGCGTCGTCGCACCCTGGGGAGTCGGTCATGAGCGTGACGAGTCGGTACCGGGAGGCCTGGGAGGGCTTCTGGCGGGAAGCCCCCGAGGAACCGGGGGCGGTGTTCTGGGACGCGGAGCCGGCCCTGACCGCCGGACGCCATCTGGCCCTGTTCGAGGCTCACCTGGCCGATCCCGGCCTGCCGATGGTGGACCTGGGCTGCGGCAACGGCACCCAGACCCGGTTCCTCGCCGACCGCTTCCCGCGCGTCCTCGGCGCCGACCTGTCCGCCGCGGCCCTCGACCACGCCCGGCGCGCCGACCCCGCGGGGCAGGCGGCGTACCGGCTGTTCGACGCGGTGGAGAAGGCCGAGGCCGAGACGCTGCACGCCGAACTCGGCGACGCCAACGTCTATATGCGGGGCGTGCTGCACCAGGCCGAGCCCGACGACCGGCAGTCGATGGTGAACGGGATCGCCACGCTGGTCGGCGAGCGCGGCCGGGCCTTCCTCGTCGAACTGTCCGAGTCCGCCAAGCCCGTCCTCATGGGGCTCGCCCAGAGCCCGGCGGGGCCGCCGCCCAAGCTCGCGCCCGTCTTCCGGCACGGCATCGCCCCCGGCGAGGTGGCCGACGCCGCCGTGCCCGAGTATCTGCGCGCGGCCGGGCTCACCGTCCTCGCGAGCGGCGAACTGCCGCTGGTCACCACGGAGTCCGGGCCGGACGGCACGCGGATCGCGCTGCCGTCGAAGTGGGTGGTGGCGGGCCGGATGGTCTGACAACCGCTCGCCCTCCGGCGCGTGCGTGCGCGCCGGAGGGCGAATTCGTCGTGCGGACAGATCAGTTGACGGTACGGCCCCTGCGGTACGCCACCCAGCCGGTGGCCAGCAGCGCGGCCGCGAGCGCGGCGACGGAGAGCACGGTGACGCCGGTGGTGGCGAGGCCGCCGCCCGCCGTCGAGGTGCCGGTGCCGCCGGAACCGCCCGTTGTGGAGCCGGTATCCGTGCCGCCGGTGCTGCCGCCCGTCGTGCCGGTACCGGAGCCGCCGTTCCCGCCCGTGCCGCCGGTGTCGTCGTCCGTGTCCACCGGGTCCTGTCCGACGAAGCTGACCGGGACCTTGACGTCCTGGGAGCGGTCGCCGGAGAGGGTGTGGTCGTTGCGGGTGGCCAGGACGCACCTGGCCTTGAAGCAGTCGGTGTACTCGTCCTTGGCGGCGACGGTCAGCTCGACCTCGAAGGTGCCGCCGGCGCCGTACGGGACCGCCAGGTCCTCGCCGTAGTCCGGCGGGTTCGAGGAGATCCACGCCGAGGAGTGCGAGCCGCCGGTCATGTCGACGCCGCCGATGCACGGCGTGGGCAGTGCGCCGTCGCCGTTGTCGACGCAGAGGGCGACGTAGATGCCCTTCTTCGTGTCGTAGCCGGTGCCGGTGACCTTCAGGGTCTGGTCCTCGGTGGCGAGGTTGTTGACCGGGGTCACGGTGAGTCTCTGGCCGTTCGGGCCGGTGACGGTCCTGGAGCCGGACGGCTCCGTGCCGCCGTCACCGTGGTCTGAGCCGCCGTTGTCGCCGCCGTCACCGGGCGCGGTGACCGTGAGCGTGATGGGCGAAGTGCGGGTGGTACCGGCCGAATTGGTGAACTCGGCGCGGTAGCGGTAGCCGTCCTGGGCGGCCCGGGCGGTGAACGTGTACGCGTTGGCCGTGGCCCCCTCCACCGTGGACCACGTCTGGCCGCCGTCGGGGCTGACCTGCCAGCGCACGGTGGGCTCGGGAGCACCCTCGGCGGCCGCGACGAAGGTGACCTTGTCGCCGGGCGAGACGGACCGGTCGGTGGGGGACTGGACGATCTTCGGCGAGACGCGCCGGTCGAGCTTGACGACCTTGCTCTCGGCCTGGCTGGTGACATAGACGGACGTGGCGCCGGGGGCGACGGCGACGCCCGCGTAGGCGCCGGCGCGGTTGCCGGGCAGGGCGACGGGCTCGGCCGTCTGGCGGGCGGTGGCGCTGTCGTAGATCTCCAGGGCGCCGACGTTGTCCGCGCCGTCGTCGGCGGTGCCCCAGTCCTCGCGCAGGACGAAAGCCTCGCCGGTGGCCTTGTCGAAGGCCATGGCCGTGGCCCGGTCCTTGCCGGTCAGCTTGGCCAGCTGCTTGCCGTCCTTGTCGAAGACGAGCACGTCGTAGGAGCTGCCCACCCACACATTGCCGGTCGCCGGGTCCGTCTCGACGAAGTGGACGGACGCCGCCGGGAGTTCGACGGTGGCGGTGACCGCGAGGGAGCCGGTGTCGACGCGGTACAGCTTCCCGCCCGCCGCGCCTGCCGACCAGGCGGTGCCGCGTGCGGTGTCCACGCCGAGGATGCCGCCGCCTTCCAGGGTGGCGCTCTTCCTGACCGTGCCGGTGCCGGTCTCGACCTGGGACAGGACGGCGCCCTGGGCGACGAGTGCGGTGGACGCGTCGCTGCCGGGTCCGACGCCTGTGACCCTGCCGCCGGCCAGCCACACGCCCTTGGCGGCATGGTCGCCGTCCTTCGCGGTGCCCATGCCGCGCAGCGGGTAGTGGAAGACGACGCCGTCGCCGGCCAGCGGGGCGGCGATCCAGCGGACCACGCGCGGCGCGAGGGCGCCGGTCGCGCCGGGGGCCTGCTGGATGTGGCCGAGGAGTCCGCCGTCCTTCGGGTCGATGGCGTACAGGCCCTGTTCGGCGATGTCCGCGGTGTCGGGGATGTTGTCCGAACCGACATACAGCTTCCCGGAGTCGGGGTGCAGCAGCAGGTCCAGCGGGCGGCCCGCGGTGGTGAACTCGGCGGCCCGGACGTAGCCGACGGTGCCGGGCGGCACGTCCACGCCGTCACCGCCGCCCCCGTCCCCGGGGTCCTGGCCCTCGAAGGTGACCGGGATGCGGACGTCCTGCGAGCGGTCGCCGGGGTTGCGGTGGTCGACGCGGGTGACGACCGAGCAGCTGACCTTGGTGCAGTCGAGGCTGCTGTCCTCGGCCTTGACGCCGATCTCCACGTCGAAGGTGCCACCCGCGCCCCAGGCGACGGCCAGGTCGCCCGCGTACTCGTCGCCCTCGGGGACGATCCACTGCGAGGAGCTGCCGGTGCCGGTCTGGTCGGCGCCGCCGAGGCACGGGGTGGGGACGCGGTTGTCGCCGTTGTCCTTGCACAGGGCGACGTAGATGGCCTTGGCCGCGTCGTAGCCGGAGCCGCTGACGCGGAGGCTCTCGCCGTCGGGGTCGAGGTTCGCGGAAGCCGAGACGGTCAGCTTCTGGCCGTCCTTGCCGAGGGCCGTCTTCGGTGTGTCGGAGGCCTGGGCGGCCGAACCGACGGCCACGGAGGCGGCCACGAGCGCGGCGGCGCCCAGGAGCGCCGCCGGTCGTCTGTACTGCATGGGGGGTCCCTCCGGTTACTGGAAGGTGATCGGGACGTGCACGTCGTACTTGCGGTCCTCGCTGTCGAAGTGGTCCGCCCGCGTCACCACGGCGCACTCGACGTCCTGGCCGCAGACGCTGCCGTCGTCGAGGGTGGCCTTGACGTAGATCTGCACGCTGAAGGTGCCGCCCGTGCCGAACCTGGAGCTGTTGGCGAACAGGCCGCCGAAGGTGTTGTTGACCCAGTGGGAGGCGCCGGTGGAGCCGTCCTCGTCCTGGCCGCCCAGGCACGGCGTCGGCTTGTTGGCGCCCTGCGCCCCGTCGATCACGCACAGGCTGACGTAAATGCCCTGGCCGGTGTTGTAGCCGGAGCCGGAGACGGTGATGACCTGTCCGGCCGCGGCGGCCGTGGCGGGGGAGGTCAGCGACAGGTTGTAGGTCGTGCCGCCGTCGGTGACCGTGCGGGTCGAGGTGGCGGCGGAGGCCGAGCCGGCCAGACTCAGGGTCAGCGCGGAGGCGGCGACGGCGGTGAGGGCCGCGCGGGCAGCGGGGATGGCTCTCATGAGGGAGGACCTTTCTGGAAGGAACCCAAGGAATTGCTTAGGTGAGGCTAACCTAAGTTTCAGCTGGGACTGTTTGTCAATGGAGGGCAAAGGGATGCCAACGGGGATGCCATCGGCGTTTTCAGGAAGGCGAGTTGGAGCGCACGCCGAAGTCCACGACAGCCCTGCGCTCGCCGCTTACCGTGGTGAGCTCCACGGTGTGCGCGCCCTCGGTGGCCGTGCCGTACACCGGGAACGTGCGGGAGACCCGCCCCGCCTCGTCGGCCACCGCCTGGTACCGGGTGTCGTCGTCGATCGCGACGAGGACGACCTCGCCGGGCCCGAACCCGGTCCCGGTGACGGTCTGTTCGCCGCCGGGGGCGAGGGTGGTGTGGGTGACGGCGGCGGAAGGGGTCGTCGTCTGCCGGGTCGCCGCCTCCGGTTTCTCGCCGGAGGGGGCGGGTGCCGGCTGCGGTGTCGTCTTCGGTGCGGCTTCGGCTGGTTCGCCGGCGGTCGCCAGCGTCAGGTCCAGCGCCCCGTACGCGTCCCCTGCCGTGAACTCGGCTCCGCTCCACTCGGACAGCAGTGCCGCCCCGTCCTCCGTGAGTGACGCCTGGAGACCGGTCCAGGTCGGGCCGGTCGACCGTACGACGGGTTCGGTGCCGGAATCCACGTCGGCCAGGGCGAGTTCGCGGGCCCTGCCGTCGGCGACCGTACGGGCGTAGAGGGTGCCCTCCTCGCCGTCGAGCAGCAGCCGGAGGCCGCTGAGGGGCAGGGGTCGCGTGGCGGCGGGGGAGGTCAGCAGAGCCGAGCCGCCCAACTCGACCTCCAGTTCGCCGGTTCCGGGGTCGGTGCCGCCGCCGGTCGTCGGGAAGCCGACGCGGTCCGCGGATCCCCGTACGGCGGGTTCGGTGATGTCGAGCGAGAGGCCCTTGTCCCCGAGTCGGGCGGACGCCGTGTGCCAGCTCGCGTGGCCGCCCGAGACCTCGCGCGGGAACGCGGTCCCGTCCTGCGCCCACGCGCCGCCCGGGCAGAGCAGTGCGAGCAGGGCGCCGCCCGTCACGGTGGCGGCGCCTGGTCTCTGCGTCATCTTCGAGTCTCCTTTCACGGAACGAGGTTCGAGTGCGGGTCAGGCCGCGGCCGAGTCCGCGTTCGCCGCCCGCCGCCTGCGGGCCCACAGCCAGGCGCCGGTGCCGGCCGCGACCAGGCCCGCCGCCGTCGCTCCGGCCGTCAGGGCGAGGGAGCCGGTGTCGGCGAGCGGCCCGCCGGACGTCTTCTCGGTGCCGTCGCCCGAACTGCCCGCGCCGCCGCCGGTCGTGCTCGCGCCGGCCGTCGCGGTCGGTGTCGCGGAGTCGCCCGCGCCGCTCGACGTGCTCCCGTCGCTGCCGCCGAAGGTCACCGGGATCCGGACGGTCTGGCTCTGGTCGCCTCCCCGTGTGTGGTCGTTGCGGGTGATGACCGCGCATTTCACGCCGGACTTGGTGCAGTCGGTGTTCGCGTCCTCGGCCCGCACGGTGAGCCGCACACTGAACGAGCCCTGGTGGCCGCTGCCTTCGTACGGTTTCGCCAACCCCTCGCCGTAGGAGGGCGGGTTGGAGGAGACCCACGCGGACGCCCCGGACTCGCCGGACATGTCCACTCCGCCCACGCAGGGCGTGGGGGTCTTCCCGGCGCCGTTGTCCACGCAGAAGGCGACGTAGATGCCCTTCTCGGTGTTGTAGCCCGAGCCGGTCACGGTCACCGTCTCGCCGTTCGGATCGAGCCCCGAGGACTTGGAGACGGTGAGTTCCTGGCCCTCGGGGCCCTTCGCCGAGCCGCTCGCCGCCGAGGCCGGGCCGACGGCCGAAACCAGCAGGGCGGCCACCCCCGCGAATCCGAGAATCAATCCAACTCCCTTACGGTGCAGGCCACTTGGCCACGCCATGGAACACCCCCACCACGAGAAACTAAGGTAAGGCTAACCTAAGGTATTGCTCGGTGATGTGCCAGAAGAGACGAAAGGAAACCCATGCGTGTATCCCGGAGACGCCTCGCCGCTCTTGGTCTGACGCTCGCGTTGCTCACGGGCGCCTGCGGCGGCGGGGGGAGCACGTCGGACGGTTCCGCCCCGGGCGCGGACTCCGCGAGCGAACGCGCCGCCGCGGCCGGGAAGCAACTCGCGAAGAACACCCTCGTGCCGCTCGAAGGCGCCCCGCCCACACCGGAGTTGCCGGCCACCGTGGACTCCTCGGACGGCCGTGAGGTGACCGTCGAGGACGCCTCCCGCATCCTGCCGCTCAACGGCGGTGTCGCCGAGATCGTGTTCACGCTGGGCCTCGGCGACCGTGTCGTCGGCCGGGACATCACCGCCACCTTCGCCGAGGCGAAGAACCTCCCGCAGGTCACCAAGGCGCACGACGTGAGCGCGGAGAGCGTGCTGTCGCTGCGGCCGACTGTCGTGCTGGCCGACACCGACACCGGGCCCGAGGAGGCCATCGACCAGATCCGTGACGCCGGTGTCCCGGTCGTCGTACTCGACCCGGCCACCAGGCTGTCCGACGTCACCACGCGCACCACCCGCATCGCCGAGGCACTGGGGATCCCCGAGGCGGGCAAGGCCCTCAACAAGCGCATGAACGGTGAACTCGCCGCCGCCCGCGCCGCCGTGCCCAAGGGCAGCAAGCCCAAGGTCGCCTTCCTGTACCTGCGCGGCAGCGCGGCCGTCTATCTGATCGGCGGCAAGGGCTCGGGCGCCGACTCGCTGATCGAGGCCGCGGGGGCGGTGGACGCGGGCAAGGAGGGCGGCCTGGACAAACCGTTCACGCCGATCACCAGTGAGGCGCTGGTGCGTGCGCAGCCGGACGTGATCCTCATGATGACCAAGGGCCTGGAATCCGTCGGCGGCGTCGACGGACTGGTGAGGATTCCCGGGATCGGCCAGACGCCGGCCGGGATGAACCGGCGGGTGGTCGACATGGAGGACGGGGTACTGCTGGGGTACGGGCCGCGGACGCCGCTGGTGATCGACATCCTGGTGGATCGTCTCCACCGGACGTGAGAAGCGTTCGCAGTTGCCGTCGAGAACGACGGGTCGTGGTGCGCGCAGGCGTACTCAGGGTTCGGTGGGCACGCACAGCACCGGGGTGCGTGACAGATGCAGCAGTTTGTGGGGCGTGGAACCCAGCAGGGCACCGCGAAGAGGGCTCTCGCCCCAGCTGCCGACCACGATGAACCTGGCCGCATGGCGCGTCGCGGCGTCGATGAGCGCATCCGCCGGTTTCCGGTCGACGACCTCCACGGTCGTGCGCACGCCGGCCTCGTCGGCCACTTCGACCGCGTGCGCGAGCGCGGAACGCCCGGCCTCCTGGACGGCGTCGCGGTGCGCGGCGTACTCCTCGCCGAGGGCGCCCGGTGCCGCCGCGCCGTAGACCAGCACGAGGGGCTCCCCGAACGCGGCCGACACCTCGATGGCCACGCGCAGTGCGCGGACCGCGCCCGGGGACCCGTCGTATCCGACAACGACCGACATCTTCAGCGCTCCTTGCCGCCGTGGACCAGACCGGGGTCGGCCACCTTCGGGCGCTCCGACCAGAAGACGGGTGCCGTCAGCCGTCGCACGACCATCAGGACCACGCCCACCAGGGCGATGCCGATACCGATGACCAGCGGAGGGCCGAGCCCGAACCACGAGACGCCGCTGTAGGAGTTCGCGGCGTCGGACATGTCACCGACCGACTCGACCAGCAGCCAGAGCAGCAGTCCGGCGCCGACCAGGGGACCCAGGCCGATGAGGACGAAGTGGTGCAGGCTCTCGGTGAGATGGCGGCGGTAGTAGACCGCGCACGCGACGCCGGTGAGCGCGTAGTAGAACGCGATCAGCAGGGACAGCGCGGTCAGCGAGTCGAAGAGGGCGTTCTCGCTGATCCGGCGGACGGCCAGGTACCAGGCGATGGCGATGCCGGCGACCCACCACGTACTCACGTCGGGTGTGCGGAACCGGGGGTGGATGTGGGCGAAGTGGGCCGGCAGTGCGTGACGGCGTGCCATGGACAGCGCCGTACGGGACGCGGGGATGATCGTCGTCTGTGTCGACGCCAGTCCGGACGTCGAGACCGCCAGCAGCACGACCCAGTCCCAGCCGCCCATCGCCTCCCCGGCGAGCAGCGCGAAGACGAACTCCTCCTCCCCGGCGTTCTCGGCGAGGTACTCGGGTCCGGCGTAGGCCACGACCGCGTAGGCGACCGACACATACGTCACCAGCAGGACGACCGTCGACCACACGGCCGCCCTGCCGGGCGCGGTGGCGGAGTCCTCGACCTCCTCGGTGAGGTTGACCGCCGATTCCCAGCCCCAGTAGATGAACACGCCCAGCAGCAGACCCGCGGTCAGTTCGGCACCTCCGGCCCCGAACGGGTCCAGCCAGCTGACCGACGGGTCGACGGAGTCGAGCGTGCCGGTGCCGGCGTAGACCCGGTACAGCGCCACCACGGCGAAGGCGAGCAGGCAGGCGACCTGCGCCAGGATGAGGATGTCCTGTACCCGGGCCGACACCTCCGTGCCGATGACGCACACGGCCGTCATCACCAGGATGAGCAGCACCGTGAGCAGTTCACGCAGGAACTCGTTGTCGACCCAGCCGTCGAGACCGAAGGCCAGCAGGGCGAACGTCACCGCGACATCCGCCAGGGAACCGATCACCAGGACTCCGGTCATCGTGATGGCCCACCCGCCGAGCCATCCCGCCCACGGGCCCATCGCCCGGGTGACCCACGAGAAGGTCGTCCCGCAGTCCTGGTCGACCCTGTTGAGGTAGTAGAACGCGGACGCGATCAGCAGCATCGGGACGAACGACGCGAGCATGACGCCGGGTGCGTAGACGCCCACGAGGGCCACGACCGGGCCGATGGCCGCGGCCAGCGAGTACGCGGGCGAGGTGGCGTTCAGCCCGATGACGAGCGCGTCGACGAACCCGATCGCGTCGGCCTTCAGCCCGTCCGGCGGGCGGGTGTCCGTGGTGCCGTCGGCCATGCTCCCTCGCTTCGGTCGTGGGTGACCTCATCAAACAGGGAGCCGTCGGGTCGGCCGGGGCCCTGCCGCCCGGCCGCGGGGTGTATCACCCGTGTGCCCACCCCACGTCGGACGGACGGCCACACCCGCGCGCTCAGCCCGTAGCGGCGCCGAACCACCGGGGCAGCGCGCCGGCCAACTCCTCCTGGTCCGCACCGGCCCACGCCACATGGCCGTCCGGGCGCAGCAGCACCGCGGGCACGTCGAGCTCCTCGCTGACGTCGACGACGTGGTCCACCCGGTCCGCCCAGCCGGCCACCGAGAGCCGGCCCGTCCGGTCGAGCAGCAGTCCGCGGCCGCTGTGCGTCAGCGCGTAGAGGCGCCCGCGCTCGAGCTCCACGTCCCGCAGCCGCCGGCCGAGCAGTTGGTGTCCCTCACCGAAGTCGTAGCGCACCGCGATCGCCGTGATCTTCTCGATCAGGTACCGGTTCACCTCGTCGAAGTCCATCAGCTCCGACAGCAGTCGGCGCACCGCCTGGGGACCCGGCTCGGTGGACATCAGCTGCATCTGCGCGCGGGTGTTGTCCAGTACGTCCGCGGCCACCGGGTGCCGCTCGGTGTGGTAGCTGTCCAACAGCCCTTCCGGAGCCCAGCCGTTCACCTCTGCGGCGAGTTTCCAGCCGAGGTTGAACGCGTCCTGGATGCCCAGGTTGAGGCCCTGCCCGCCGGTCGGCGGGTGGATGTGCGCCGCGTCGCCGGCCAGCAGCACCCGGCCGACCCGGTAGCGCTCGGCCTGCCGCGTGGCGTCGCCGAAGCGGGACAGCCAGCGCGGCGAGTGCACGCCGAAGTCGGTGCCGGCCAGAGCCCGCAGCCGTTGCCTGACCTCGTCGAGGGTCGGCGCGAGCGTGCGGTCCTGCGCCACCCCCTCGGCGGGCACGACGACGCGGAACACCCCCTCCCCGAACGGCACGAGACCGAACCGCTTGTGGGTCTCGCGGACCTCGGCGACCACGGCGGCCACCGTCTCCGGCTCCGCGGTCACCTCCATCTCGCCGATCAGCGTCTCCACCCTGCTGGGCTCGCCGGGAAAGCCGACGCCGAGCAGCTTGCGCACCGTACTGCGGCCGCCGTCGCAGCCCACGAGGTGACGCGAGCGCAGCCGCGTACCGTCGGCCAGCTCGACACTCACCCCGTCGTCGTCCTGGCTCAGCCCGACCAGTTCACAGCCACGCCGGATCTCGGCCCCGAGCTCGGTGGCGCGCGCGGCGAGCAGCCGGTCGATGACGGGCTGCGGGATGCCGAGGACGTACGGGTGCGCGGTGTCCAGCCGGTCGGGCCACCCCTTGGTGATGCCGGCGAAGAACCCGCCCACCTGGAACTGCCGGCCATGCGCGAGGAATCGCTCCAGCAGACCGCGCTGGGCCATCACCTCGATACTGCGCACATGCAGACCGAGGGCGCGCACCACCTTGGTCGGCTCCGCGTCCCTCTCCAGCACGACCACGCGCACACCGTGCAGCCGAAGCTCGCAGGCCAGCATCAAACCGGTCGGTCCGCCACCGGCAACGATCACGTCGATCATCAGAACCCCCTGTCCTCGGCCGGAGATTCTGCGGTACGAAGGGGGCCTTGCCGCAAGGCCCCCAGTGCGCTATACGTTGAGAGTGGCAAGGAGTGAGTGACCTCCTTGCCTTTCCCTTTTTCCGCACGGCGCGGACACGGACGCGTCAGCCGTCCGCTGGCATCGCGGGAGCGGGAGCTGACTGCGCCGCCACAAGTGCCGCCAGTTCCTCCGCGTCGCGTGGACCTGCTGCCGTGTCGTCCAACAGGCCGTGCGCGCGGAGCAGTTGGGCGGCCGCGATGCCCCACGGCAACCGCAGCCCCGCCTGCCGCAGGAGTTCCGTGCGGGACAGCATCGCGGCCGCGGGACCGGTGCGCACGCCGGTCGGCGTGAGGAGGGCCGTCTCGTCGGCCCAGCGCAGGGCCAGGTCGACGTCGTGGGTGGCCATCACCACCGTGGTGCCGGACGCGCGCAGCCCGTCGAGGGTGGCGAGCAGGCGTTCCTGGCCGTCGGGGTCGAGCCCGGCGGTCGGCTCGTCCAGGATCAGCACGCGGGGGCGCATCGCGACGGCGCCCGCGATGGCCGTGCGCTTGCGCTGACCGTACGACAGCAGGTGCGTGGGCCGGTCGGCCAGCGCGGTGATGTCCAGCGCGGTGAGCGCCTCGTCGACCCGCGCCCGCACCTCGGCGTCGGGCAGACCGAGGTTCAGCGGGCCGAAGGAGACGTCCTGCGCGACGGATGCCGCGAAGAGCTGGTCGTCCGGATCCTGCACCACCAGCTGGACGGTCGTCCGCAGCCGGGTCAGCCCCTTGCGGTCGTAGGTGACCGGCTCACCCTCGACCGTCAACCGGCCGTCGTGCGGCCTGAGTCCGCCGCTGAGCAGCCGCATCAGCGTGGTCTTGCCGGTGCCGTTGCGGCCGAGCAGCGCCAGCGCGCGCCCCTCGTGCACATCGAAGTCGAGGTCGCGGAGGACGAGCGGGCCGTCCTCGTAGGCGTAGGACGCGCCCCGCAGGGCGACCAGGGCGGTGGGCTCGCTCATGGCAGGGCCTTCTCCAGTACGAGGGTGAGGGCGGCCAGCGCTGCGAGGAGCGCGCAACTCGCGGCCGTGAAGCGGACGGAGACCCGGGCCTCGGGCACCAGGACGCGCAGGGTGCCGTCGTAGCCGCGCCCGGCGAGCCCGGCCTGCAGCCGGGTGGCCCGGTCGAAGGCCCGCACGAACGCGGTGGCGCCCAGCCCGGCCAGCGAACGCCACTCCGCGGCCCGGCTGGTGTGCCCGAGCCGGGCGGCCTGGGCCTCCCGGATGCGGCGGACGGAGTCCAGCAGCAGGAAGCTCATGCGGTACGTCACCAGGGCGACGTCCACGACGGGCGCGGGCACGCCGGCCTTCACCAGGCGGGGCAGCAGGTCGGACATCGGGGTGGTGAAGGCGAACAGCAGCACCCCGAGGGAGGCGGCCGAGGTGCGCAGCAGCAGTTCCCCGGCCCGCAGCCCACCGTCGTCGGCGAGGGACACGAAGCCCTCGGGCCCGCCGACCTGGACGAGCAGGGTGAGCGCTCCGGTCACGCAGAAGCCCAGGGGCACACGGTAGGCACGCCACAGCCGCCGCGCGGGCACCCCCGCCGGGCCCAGCAGCACGGCGAGGGCGGTGACCAGGACCAGTGCGGCGCCCGGCCAGGGCGGCAGCGAGATCGCGAGCACGGTGAGGCCGAGCCCGAGCACCGCCTTGTCCACGGGATGGCGGCGGCGCCAGCGACTGCTGTGCGCCGCCGCGTCGATCGGCAGCACGCGCGGTCAGTCCTGTTCGGGGTGGGTCTTCCCGGCCGTGCCGCTGGGCACGCTCTCCCGCTCCCGCTCCAGCGCCCGCTGCTCACCCTGCCGCCGGCCGCGGTGCAGGCCGAAGTAGTAGGCGAGGACACCGGCGCCGAGGGCGGCCTGGAGGGAGAACAGGGCCGACTCGATCTCACCGGACGGCGGTTCGTACAGCGGGGTGAACCACGGTTCGTAGTCCGGCTCGAGCTCGGTGATGGCCGTCTCTGCCTCGCCGTCGGCGCCTGTGAACGGCTCCTTCTTGTGGTCGCCGAGGCCGAGCGCGAGCGGCAGCACGGCGAGCGCGGCCACCACGAGCAGCAGCAGGAGGTTGATCTTCGTGTTCTTCTTCATCGGGCCACCGCCTCGGTCTCGGTCCCGGACCGCTTCTTGGTCAGGAGCACGCCCAGCCGGGTCAGTTCACCCTTGCTGGACTGCACCAGCAGCCGCATCACGAGCACGGTGAGCAGCCCTTCGCTCACCGCGAGCGGGAGCTGGGTGACGGCGAAGATGGACCCGAACTTGCCGAGCGCGCCCAGGAATCCGCTGCTCGGGTCGGGGAAGGCGAGCGCCAGCTGGACGCTGGTGACGCAGTACGTGGACAGGTCGGCGACGAACGCCCCGAAGAACACGGCGACCATCAGCGGCACGTCGTACCGCCGCAGCAGTCTGTAGACCGCGTACCCGGCCCAGGGTCCGACGATCGCCATCGAGAAGACGTTGGCGCCGAGCGTGGTCAGGCCGCCGTGGGCGAGCAGCAGCGCCTGGAAGAGCAGGGTGATGGTGCCCAGGACCGCCATGATCGGCGGCCGGAACAGGATGGCGCCGAGGCCGGTGCCGGTGGGGTGCGAGCAACTGCCGGTGACGGAGGGCAGCTTCAGCGCGGACAGGACGAACGTGAAGGCTCCGGAGGCGCCGAGAAGCAGTGTGCTCTCGGGGTGCTCCCTGACCTCACGGGTGAGTGAACGGACTCCGTGGACGACGAACGGCGCGGACGCGACGCCCCAGGCGACGGCGTGCGCCGGAGGCAGGAAACCCTCGGCTATGTGCATGGCTCAGCAGACCCTCTCCAGCACCTCGTGGATGGTTGACGCGCCTTGGCCGGTCTCCTGGCTGACGGGTACCACCGCCCGTGCTCCGCCTTCCCGGGTCACAAGTACCCAGTGGCTGCCCGTCAAGGGCTGGAGCCGGACTTCCCGATTCACAGTGGCGAGGGCCGCACCGGCATCACACCGGATTTCCCGTTCACCAAGGCGTGGTGACAGTAGTGCCCGCACAGGGTGGCTGACAAGCGCGCCTCGGGGGCGTGAAAGTGGCGTTCGCGCGCCGTGCGCGCATCTCGTCGGCCGCCCTGGAGAGCCATGCGCGCGTCTCGTTGGTTGAGATTTCATATACTCTGTTAGATCAAGTAAGGCTTGCCTTATATGCTGATGCGGCCCCTTCGCTCCGGCGTGCAGGGGATTCAGAGCGTTTCCTCCCGCACGACAGGACCCCCCATGCGCACGACCTCCCGCGGCCTTCTCGCGGTGCTTGCCCTCAGCCCTCTTCTGGCCGGCTGTTTCGTGGCCGGCGAGGGAGGCCCGGGCACCAGTGCCGGAGGTGGATCGACACAACGGCTGAGGGTGGCGCTCGCCGTTCCGCCCGTGCAGGCCCTGTCGCCGTACAGCAACGACGCCACCGTGCTGAGCAAGCTGTCCGTCGCCGAAGGCCTCACCGCCCTGGACAAGAACGGCGCCGCAGCTCCCGCGCTGGCGAAGTCCTGGAAGCGGACCAACCCCACCACCTGGACCTTCGAACTGCGCAAGGCCACCTTCCAGGACGGCACGCAGGTCACCGCCGAGTCCGTCGTCAACGCGCTCGACCACGCGGACGCCGCAACGCCCAAGCCCCGCGTCCTCAGTGACGTCACCCTCACCGCGAAGGCCGAGGACACCGACACCGTCACCATCAGCACCAAGGCCGCCGACCCGGTGCTCCCGCTGCGGCTGGCCAGCCCCGCGCTGGCCGTCCTCTCCGCCAAGGCGTACGGCAAGGACGGCGCGGTCAGCCCGGTCGGCACCGGAACCGGCCCTTTCAAGGTCACGAAGCTCACCGGCAAGTCCAAGGCCGCACTGGACCGTTACGACGGCTACTGGGGCGGCAAGGCCAAGGCGCCCGGCATCGACGTCACCTGGATAGCCGACGGCACCGCCCGCGCCAACGCCCTGCGCTCCGGCGACGTCGACATCGCCGAGTGGATCCCCACGGCCCAGGCCAAGCTGCTGGACGACAAGACCCGTCACGAAGTGCCGTCCGTACGGACCGACAGCCTCGTCCTCAACACCGGCAGCGGCCTGTTCACCGATCCGTCGCTGCGCGCGGCAGCGCGTGAGGCCGTGGACGGTTCCGCGCTCGTCGACTCGGTCTTCGGCGGGTACGCCGACCCCGCGCAGGGCCTGTTCGGACCCGCCGTGTCCTGGGCGGCCGACAAGCGCGTCGACGTCACCGGCCGCGCCAAGCCCGCGACACCCGCACAGGTCAAGGAGGGGACGAAGGGCAAGACCCTGCGCCTGGCCACCTACACCAACCGCGCCGAACTCCCCGAGGCCGCCACCGTGCTGCAGCAGCAGCTGGAGAAGGCCGGGTTCACCGTCGAGCAGGACGTGCGCGAGTACACGCAGATGGAGGCCGACCTCCTCGCCGGCAAGTACGACGCGCTCGTCTTCTCCAGGGTGACGCTCCTCGACACCGGCGACGCCGTCGCCTACCTGGCTAGCGACTTCACGAGTGACGGTGTGTACAACATCGCCCGTCTGAAGGACGCCAGGGTGGACCAGGCCGTCAAGTCCGCCGCCGAGGAAGGCGACACGACGAAGCGACAGCAGAAGATCATGGCCGCCGAGGCGCAGATCCTGCGCACCGACGCCGTCGTGCCGCTAGTCCACGAGAAGGTCGTCCAGGGCATCGCCAGAGATGTCGAGGGTGTGCTCCTCGACCCTCGTGAGCGCTCCCTGATCGACGTCGACACCCACCTGAAGTAGCGGCCGATGAGCGTCACGTCGGTCGGCACCGAGACCGGTCCGTCCCGATGGCGGGCCGGCCTCGGCCGCCTCGCCGCCGGGGCCGCGCTGCTGACGGCCGTCGCCCTGCTGCCCTGGCTGTCCGGCAACGACCCCGCACTGACCGTCCTGCGCGCCCGCTCCGCCGACCAGAACCCCACGCCCGCCCAGCTGGCCGCCGTTCGGGAGCAACTGGGCCTGGACGAGGGGCCGTTCGCGCATCTCGCGCACTGGCTGGGCGGGCTGCCCCGGGGCGACGCCGGTACATCCTGGGTGTCGGGCGAAGCGGTCCTGCCCCAGGTGACGAGCGCCTTTGCGGTCTCCGTCACGCTGATGCTCGGCGCGCTTGTCGTCACCATCGCCGTCGCCGCGCTGGTCAGCGCCCGCACCCTGTACCTCGGCTCCCGGAGACGGCTGCACCGGGGGAGCGGCGCCATCGGTGTCGCCGTCCTCGCGGCGCTGCCCAAGTTCCTGCTCGCCTCACTTCTCGCCACCGTGTGCGGGGTGTGGCTGGGCTGGTTCCCCTCCAGCGGGTGGGAAGGGCCGCCGTCGATGGTGCTGCCCTCGCTCGCCCTCGGCGTGCCGTCCGGGGCGATGATCGGCGGTCTGCTCGACCAGTCGCTGCCCGCCGCCTTCAACGAACCGTGGGCCCGCACCTGGCACGCCTACGGATTCGCGCCCGGGCACGTCGCCCGGCACGCGCTGCGGCGCACGCTGGCCGGTGTGCTCCCGCAACTCCTGCCGACCGTCGTGGGGTTGGTCGGCGGTGCCGTCGCGGTGGAGAAGATCTTCAACATTCCGGGGCTCGGCCGCCTCGCCCTGGACGCCGCCATCGCCCAGGACCTCCCGCCCCTGCAGACCGCGACCCTGGTCCTGGTCCTGCTCGGCACCGCCGCCGGCCTGCTCATCCAGGCCCTGCGCCGCGCGCTGCTCGGCCCCGCCCTGCGGGACGGCGCCCTGCCCGCCCTGCATCCGCCGGCCCTCCCGCGAGGGCAATTCACCCGCTGGGCCGCCGGAGCCTGTGCCGCTGCCCTGCTCATCATGGTCGTCGCCGGACTGCTGAGGGATCCCCTGCACGTGGACACCGCGGCCCGACTGCTCCCGCCCTCGGCCGCGCACCCGCTGGGCACGGACGCGCTCGGCCGTGATCTGCTGGCCCGGTTGGGCCACGGGGCGCTGCGGACGGTGGGCGTGGCGCTCGCGGTGACCGCGGTCTGCACACTCACCGGGCTGCTGCTGGGCATGGCGGCACAGGTCGGGGCGGGCCTGACGGAAGTGGTCTCGACGATGCCGGCGGTCCTCGCCGGACTGCTGACCACCGCGGTGACCGGCCCGTCGGCCTGGGGTGCCGCGCTGGCGGTCTGCCTGGTCGGCTGGACCCCCTACGCCGCCCAGGCCGCGGCCCTGCTCGAACAGGAACGGGCCAGCGGCCACATGCTCGCGTCCCTCTCCTTCGGGGCCGGCCCGGGCTATCTGCTGCGCCACCACTTCCTGCCCGCCGTACTGCCCGGCGTCCTGCGCAACGCCCTCCTGCGCCTGCCCACCACCGTCCTCGTCCTCGCCTCCCTCGGCTTCCTCGGCCTGGGCGAGCAGCCGCCCACCGCGGAATGGGGTCGCCTGCTGTCGGAGAACCAGCCGTACGTGGAACTGGCGCCCTGGACCGTACTCGGCCCGGCCTGCGCACTCGTCCTGCTCTCCGTCCTCGCCATGTCCGGCACGGCATCGCGACGGAGCCGACCCACGGGTGACCGCCGGCGGGCGGGTCGGCGAGTCCTGAACAGGCCAAGCGCGCAGAAGCCGCCTGCTCTGCCTCTCTCCGCCTCGTAGGCGGAACCGCCGTGGTGCGTGTACTGGCCGGTGCCGGCGGATGGTGCGCGCCGTGAATAGCCGTTGATGCATCAATCTGGCTTGATGTACCTTCGGGGTGTGGGACACCGACCCTCGGATGCGGCCGTCGCGCCGCCGGAATTCCTCCGGCTGGCCGCGCATCCGCTGCGCTGGCGGCTGCTGACGGAGCTCGCCGACGGCGACTACCGGGTCCGTGAACTGGTGGAACGCGTCGGGGAGCCGCAGAACCTGGTCTCGTATCACTTGCGGCTGCTGCGTGACGGCGGTCTGGTCACGGCCAGACGCAGCAGCTTCGACGGTCGGGACAGTTACTACCACCTCGACCTGGCGCACTGCGCTGAGGCGCTGGCGGCCGCCGGTGCCGCCCTGCACCCGGCGTTGGGCCAGGACGCCTCACCGCCCAGTCGTCCGCTCGCCCGGGCGCGGTCCCACCGGGTCGCCGTGCTGTTCGTGTGCACCGGCAACAGCGCCCGCTCGCCGATCGCGGAAGCCCTGCTGCGCCACCACGCCGCCGGCCGCGTGACCGCGGCCAGTGCGGGCACCAGCCCCAAGCCGCGGCTGCATCCTCATGCCGTCCGGGTGCTGCGCGAGTCGTTCGGCATCGACCTCGCCGGTCGGCGTACCCAGCACGTGGACGACCTGGCCGGCCGCCGCTTCGACCACGTGATCACCTTGTGCGACAAGGCCCGCGAGGTCTGCCCGGAATTCGGCCCGCGGCGGGTCCACTGGAGCGTGGCCGACCCCGGCGCGGCCGGTGACACCGGCCAGGCCGACTACGCGGCCTTTCAGCGCGCGGCGGCAGACATAGACACCCGTATCAGGCACCTGATGCCGGTCCTGAACACCTCCGAGACCGTTGCGAGGTCCGAGCCATGACCACTCACGACGAATACGTCAGCGTCCGCTACCTCGTCGATGACGTGCAGGCCGCCACCGACTTCTACACCACCCACCTCGGGTTCACACTGCACTCCAGCGCCGCCCCGGCCTTCGCCGACGTGGTCCGTGGCCGGCTGCGGCTGCTGCTGTCGGGCCCGGCGAGCTCGGGCGCCCGCGCCACCCCGAAGGAGGCCGCCGTCGCCGGCGGCAACCGTATCCACCTCACCTTCGACGATCTCGACGCCGAGATCGCCAGGCTGCGCGGCGCCGGTCTCTCCTTCCGCAGTGAGGTCGTCTCCGGCCCCGGCGGACGCCAGATCCTGCTGGCCGACCCGGCGGGCAACCTCGTCGAGCTGTTCCAGCCCGCCCACCGGCCCACCGCGCCGGCCGGCCCCGACCGGGCGCTGCGCTGACCGCCCCCACCCACGCCGCCGCGGCGAGCTGCGGGCCCGCCGTGTGCTCGCGGTCCGCGACGGCGTGTCGTGGGTGTCACCCGTGTCGTCCGAAATCAGTGTCGTAGAGGCGTGCCGGGCACGTCGGCAAGGAGTCCGTGCATGACCAGCGAGGCGACGGCCGATGCCCCGGACGACGAGCGGGAGCCGGAGGCGCCGCCCCGGGTGGGACTGGGTGTGATCGCCCGGGAGTGGGGCCGGATCGGCTGTACCGGCTTCGGCGGGCCACCGACCCACATCGCACTGCTCCGGCAGCTGTGTGTCCAGCGCCGGGGATGGATATCGGCCTCGGAGTTCGAGGACGGGATCGCGGCGACGAATCTCCTGCCGGGGCCGGCCTCCACTCAGCTGGCGATCTTCACCGCGTGGCGGCTGCGCGGCACGCCCGGCGCGCTGATCGGCGGGCTGTGCTTCATCGTGCCGGGGCTGGTGCTGATCCTGGCGCTGGCCGCGCTGTTCCTGGCCGGCGATCCGCCGCTGTGGGTGCTCGGCGCGGCCGCCGGGGCAGGGGCCGCGGTGGCGGCGGTCGCGGTGCAGGCGGCGGTGGCTCTGGTGCCGGCCGGCTGGAAGCGGGCCGGCGATCGACCTGCGGCGCGGGCGAGGTGGGTCGGCTACGTGCTGGCAGGCGGCGCGGCGGCCGCGTCGGCGGGTCCGTGGCTGGTGCTGGTGCTGGTGGCCGCCGGACTGGTGGAGATGGGCGTGCGCGCCCGCCCCGCCGTGCCGCGCCCCGGGGGCAGGGCGGCGTGGCCGGTGCCGCTCGCCCTCGCGGTCCCGGCGGCGGGTGGGCTGGGGGCGCTGGCGTGGGTGGCGTTCAAGGTCGGGGCGCTGTCCTACGGCGGCGGCTTCGTGATCATCCCGCTGATGCAGGCCGACGCGGTGGACCGGTACCACTGGATGAGCGACGGGCAGTTCCTCAACGCGGTCGCCCTCGGTCAGATCACCCCTGGGCCGGTGGTGCAGACGGTGGCCGTGGTCGGCTACGCCGCCGCCGGGCTCGGTGGCGGGCTGCTGGCCGCCGCGGTGGCCTTCGCGCCGTCGTTCCTGATGGTGATCCGTGGCGGTCCCCGGTTCGATCAGCTGCGCGGCAGTGCGGCCGTGCAGGGCTTCTTCACCGGTGCCGGGCCGGCGGTGATCGGTGCGATCGCCGGATCCTCGATCCCTCTCGCCCTCGTGCTGCGGCATGGCTGGCAGTTCGGTGTGCTGGCCGCAGCGGCCGTCTGGCTGCTCGGGCTGAAGCGGGGCGTGGTGGGCGCCCTGCTGGGAGCCGGGGCGCTCGGGATCGTGGCCGCGTCGGCGGGCTGGCCGGTCACCTGACCCGTCCCGGCACCGCGAAGCCGGCGAGCGCTGACCGGCTGTCAGCTGTTGCGCGGGGTGACCAGGCCGGACTCGTAGGCGAGGACCACGAGTTGGGCCCGGTCGCGGGCGTGGAGTTTGGTCATGGCCCGGTTGATGTGGGTCTTCGCGGTCATCGGGCTGATCACCATGCGGTCGGCGATCTGGTCGTTGGACAGGCCCTGGGCGGCCAGCGCGACCGCCTCGCGTTCGCGGCCGGTCAGCTCCGTCAGTGCGGCGCCGGTGGTGGCGGGGAGGGGCGCGGTGACGTATCGGTGGATCAGCTTGCGGGTGATGGACGGGGCGAGCAGGGCGTCGCCGCGGGCGGCGACCCGTACGGCGTGCAGGAGGTCCTCCGGCACGATGTCCTTGACCAGGAACCCGGCGGCGCCCGCGCGCAGGGCTTCGAAGACGTACTCGTCCATGCCGTAGTTGGTCAGCATGACGACGTGCACGCCGCTCAGGGCGGGGTCCGCGGCGATGCGCCGGGTCGCCTCGATGCCGTCCATGACCGGCATCCGGATGTCGATGAGCGCGACGTCGGGCAGATGCTCCTCGGCGAGCGCCAGACCCTCTCGGCCGTCGGCGGCTTCCGCCACCACCTGGATGTCGTCTTCGAGGTCGAGCAGCGCGCGGAAGCCGCTGCGGATGAGCGGCTGGTCGTCGACCAGCAGGACACGGATCATGATGCTCGTTCCACGGGGAGTTCGGCCTGGACGGTGAAGCCGTGCTCGGCGCGTGGTTCGGCGCGCAGCCGGCCGCCGAGGGCGGTGACGCGTTCGCGCATGCCGAGCAGCCCGAGGCCCGGGGCCGGGGCGTCGTCGGGGGTGGCCTTGCCGTCGTCGTCGACCTGGACGGACAGCGCGTCGGGCCGGTGTTCGATCCGGACCGTCGCGGTGGTGGCACTGGCGTGCCGGGCGGTGTTGGTCAGCGCCTCCTGAACGATGCGGTAGGCGGTGCGGCCCACCGCGGCCGGCACGTCGCGCCGCTGCCCTTCGACCGTCAGCGTCGCGTCCAGGCCGATCGAACGGGCTCGCTCCACGAGTTCCGGTACGTGTTCGAGGCTCTGCGGCGGGGCCGTGTCGTCGTCGCGCAGGGCCTCCAGGGTCGCGCGCAGCTCCCGGGTCGCCTCCCGCCCGGCCGCCTGGATCGCCAGCAGCGTGTCGGGCACCTGCTCGCCGCGTCTGCGGGCCACGTGGACGGCGACCTCCGACTGCACCTTGATGACCGAGATCTGGTGGGTGAGGGAGTCGTGCAGCTCCCGCGCGATGTGCAGCCGCTCCTCGTCGGCTCGGCGCCGAGCGGTCTCCTCCCGGGTGCGTTCGGCTTCCTCCGCCCGCTGCTCGGCCTGCCGCAGCGCTTCCCCGGCGGCGAAGGCGGCGATCAGCCAGGCGATTTCGAGTACGTTCCGGGACTGCGCGAACGCCTCACGCGCCGGCCCGTCGCTGAAGACCAGGGCCGTGAGAGGGAGGGCGACGAGCAGCGACACCGATGCCGCGACCGTGAGGGCCCGGTGCCCGGCTCGCACGGCGCCGTACACCGCGACCAGGTACGAGACCGCGAGCACCTCGAAACCCGCCGCCTCGTACCCCACCGCGCACAGGCCGGTGACCACCAGCACGGCGAGCGGAGCCCTGCGCCGGGCGAGCAGCGCCAGACCGCCCGCCGCCAGCAGCACGGAGCCGAGCAGCTCGCGCTGTCCGCCCGGGTGCTGCCCGGACAGCCCGGCGCCCAGCAGCAGCGCCGCCACGCCGACGGCGATCGCCCAGTCCACGGCACCGGCCGGGACACGAAAACGCCCTGGGTCCATGCGCGCACCCTAGCCGGACGGGTGCCGCGGCGAGTCCCGCCCGCGCACGAGCGGCCGGCTACCGCGTCCGCGGTACTTGCCCGCGGCCTGCCGCGTCCGCAGCAGGCGGCTGCCACGTCGACGGCAGGCCGAAAAGACCGCACCCGCCGGACGACCGGCAGCGCGGTCGACAGGCACGCTCAAGGCACAGCGAAACCACGGAACTCGCCAGGTACGAAGGAGGAGAGCGGCATGAGCGCAGCAGAGGTTCTGACGGCGGCGGCCGAGGGCGGCGTCATCGGCGACGGGCGGACGGGGGCCAACCTGGCCCTCGGGGTGGGGCTGATCGGCGTGATCGTCGGCTGGCTGGCCCTGGCCCGCGTCGCCGGCCGAATCAGCACCGGCAACGTACGCGCCGGAGCAATGTCGGCGATGGCGGTGGGCCTGGTCGGCACAACCCTCGCGGCCCTCCATCTGGCCACCTCCAATGGTGGTCCCGGCACCGGCAACGGGATGGTGGGAGCCGTGGTGGCCATCCCGTTGGGGCTGACCGCCATGGCCCTCGGCCGGCGTGCTCTCACCCGCTGACTGCCGGGCCGCCGCCCCGCTCGGCTCGTTGCTCCTGCCGCATCCGCCATCCGTACCGGGTGATGCCACGTGGCTTGTAGACCGAGAGGGCCGTGGTGGTGAGCAGTACGGCCACTGCCGCCGCGGCGTCGACGACGAGCTGGACTCTCATGGCGCCGACGTCGGAGCCGGACAGCTCCGTCCGCGCGGCGGCGTCCGCCACCTGGTCGGCCACCCGCATGTGCAGCAGGAGGAGGAACGTGGCCAGGACTGTCAGGGCCAGCTTGACCAGCACCCAGTAGTGACGCAGCAGTCCCCATGTGGTGCCCAGTGACTGGACGAGACCGGTCGCCAGCGAGGCGAAGGCCAGCGGGACGATCACGTACCGGCCCAGCACCTCCAGGGCGAAGTACGTCCCGCTGACCCGCTGGGCGTCCGGTCCGGTCAGGCCGACGACCGCGAGTACCAGGAACGCGGCGACCGAGCCGAACCAGCCGACCGATGAAGCAACGTGCGCGGTCAGGGCGAGTTTGCGGACACCGGGCGCCATCGCCATCAGTGGCCGCCGTGCATACCGGGGCCCACGCCGCTGCCGGTGAGGTGCAGGACGAGGAACAGGACGACCACGGCGAGCGCCACGGCCCCGGAGACCTTCACCCAACGCGGTGCGCCCGGGGCCGTTGCGCGGTCGCGCGCCGCACCGGCGGTGGGCTCGGACGGTGAATCGGTCATGCGAATCCCCTCGCTCGGGCGGGTGCGGTCGGCGGGTTCCTCCGCGGCGGCAAACATTTATCGATACAGTGTGTCTACGTCAAGTCGGAATGTGTCGGATCCGTCGCCGCGTACACTGTTGCGGTGCCGAAGCTGTGGGACGAGACCATCGAGGAGCACCGCCGCGCGGTACGCGAGGCGGTGCTGCGGACCACGGCGGCGCTCGTGGCCGAGCAGGGGCTGCGCGGGGTGACGATGTCGCGGATCGCGCAGGAGAGCGGCATCGGGCGGGCCACGCTGTACAAGTACTTCCCGGACGTCGAATCGATCATGATGGCGTGGCACGAGCGCCGGATCGCCGGCCACCTCGAGGAACTCGCCGAACTCCGCGACCGCCCCGGCACCCCCGGCGAGCGGCTGGCGGCCGTGCTGGAGCGCTTCGCGTTCATCCAGCAGCAGCGGCACGGTCATGGGGGAGAGCTCTCGGCCGTCCTGCACCAGGGCGGCCACGTGGCACACGCCGAGCAGCAGCTGCGTCACTTCGTCCGGGGCCTGCTGGCCGAGGGAGTCCGGGCAGGCGAAGTCCGGGACGACGTCGCGCCGGACGAGCTGACCGGGTACTGCCTGCACGCGCTCTCCGGGGCCGGCGGCCTGTCCTCCGGGGCCGCGGTGCGCCGGCTCGTCGCGGTCACGCTGTCCGGGCTGCGTCCCTCCTCCTGAACCGGGTCCGCGTGCCCCCGAGGCCGGGGAGCGGGTTCGACCTCCTCGTGGTTCCATGGGAAGTTCCCTCGCCGACGCGTAACGTTGAGCACCATGAAGATCCTCATCAGCGCCGACATGGAGGGCGCCACCGGCGTGACCTGGCCGGGTGACGTGCTGCCGGGGACACCTCAGTGGGAGCGGTGCCGGGGGATGTTCACCTCGGACGTCAACGCCGCCGTGCTGGGCTTCCACGACGGCGGCGCCGACTCCGTCGTCGTCAACGAGGCCCACTGGAGCATGCGCAACCTGCTGCTCGAACGGCTCGACCAGCGGGCCGAGATGCTCACCGGCCGCCACAAGGCGCTCTCCATGGTCGAGGGCGTCCAGCACGGCGACGTGGACGGCATCGCCTTCGTCGGCTACCACACGGGCGCGGGCATGCCGGGCGTCCTCGCCCACACCTACCTCGCGAACCAGATCACCGGGGTGTGGCTGAACGACGTACGGGCGAGCGAGGGACTGCTCAACGCGCACGTCGTCGCCGAGTACGGCGTCCCCGTCGTCCTCGTCACCGGCGACGACGAGGCCTGCGAGGACGCGCTCGGGTACGCGCCGCAGGCGCTGAAGGTCGCCGTCAAGGACCACGTCTCGCGGTACGCCGCCGTGTGCCGCACGCCGGTCAGGACCGCCGCCGACATCCGCGCCGCGGCCAAGGAGGCGGCCGCGCTGGCGGTCCGTCACGAGCCCGTGAGCGGCGGACCGTTCACGATCGCGGTCGAGTTCGACGCCGAGCACCTCGCGATGGCCGCCACCGTCGTCCCCGGCGTCGAACGGATCGGTGAGCGAAAGGTGGCGTACACCAGCGAGCGCATGTACGAGGGAATCCGTACCTTCAAGGCGGTCACCACGATCGCCTCGGCCGCGGTGGAGGAGCAGTATGGCTGACGGGCAGGCACTGGACGAGGTCGTGACGTTCACCTCCGACCTCATCCGCATCGACACGACCAACCGGGGCGGCGGCGACTGCCAGGAGCGCCCGGCCGCCGAGTACACCGCCGCGCGGCTGGCCGAGGCGGGCCTGGAACCCACCCTTCTGGAGCGCACCAAGGGCCGGACGAACGTCGTCGCACGCATCGAGGGCACCGACCCGTCGGCGGACGCGCTGCTCGTCCACGGTCACCTGGACGTGGTGCCCGCGCAGGCCGACGAGTGGAGCGTGCACCCCTTCTCCGGGGAGATCCGCGACGGCGTCGTGTGGGGACGGGGCGCGGTCGACATGAAGAACATGGACGCGATGATCCTGGCCGTCGTCCGGGCCTGGGCCCGCGAGGGCGTACGGCCCCGCCGGGATGTCGTGATCGCGTTCACCGCCGACGAGGAGGCCAGCGCCGAGGACGGCTCCGGATTCCTCGCCGACCGGCATGCCGGACTGTTCGAGGGCTGCACCGAGGGCATCAGCGAGTCCGGCGCGTTCACCGTCCACGACGGCGGCGGGCGGCAGATCTACCCCCTCGCGGCCGGGGAGCGCGGCACCGGCTGGCTCAAGCTCACCGCACGCGGGAGGGCCGCGCACGGCTCCCGGCCCAACCGGGAGAACGCGGTGACCCGCCTCGCCGCGGCCGTCACCCGCATCGGCGCCCACGAGTGGCCGCTGCGACTGACCCCGACGGTCCGCGCCGCCCTCACCGAACTCGCCGCGCTGTACGGCCTCGACGCCGACCTGGACGACGTCGACGGCCTGCTGGAGAAGCTCGGCCCGGCGGCCAGGCTCGTGGAGGCGACCGTCCGCAACAGCGCCAACCCGACCATGCTGGAAGCCGGGTACAAGCTCAACGTCATCCCCGGCGAGGCCGTGGCATACGTCGACGGCCGCTATCTCCCCGGCTTCGAGGACGAGTTCCGCGCGACCGTCGACGAACTCACCGGGCCGGACGTGGAGTGGGAGTTCCACCACCACGAGGTGGCCCTCCAGTCGCCCGTGGACTCGCCGACGTACGCCCGGATGCGCGCCGCCGTCGAGGAGTTCGCGCCCGAGGGGCACGTGGTGCCGTACTGCATGCCCGGGGGCACGGACGCCAAGCAGTTCTCCCGGCTCGGCATCACCGGCTACGGCTTCTCACCGCTGAAGCTGCCGGAGGGCTACGACTACGGTGCCATGTTCCACGGCGTCGACGAACGCGTGCCGGTGGAGGCGCTGCACTTCGGCGTCCGCGTCCTCGACCGCTTCCTGCGCACGGCCTAGGAGAGTTGGGGGAGACGGTGCGGACGCTGGCGTACGGTTCCTGGCCCTCGCCCATCGACGCGGCCCTCGCCGCAGCGCACGAGGGGCGCCCCGAGTACGTGGGCTTCGTCGGCGACGAGGCGTGGTGGACCGAGCCCCGGCCCACGCAGGGCGGGCGGCGGACCCTGGTGCGGCGGCGGGCCGACGGCCACGAGGAGTCGGTACTGCCGGCGCCGTGGAACGTGCGCAGCCGGGTCGTCGAGTACGGCGGGCAGCCCTGGGCCGGAGCGATGGTCGACGGCCGGTGGCTCGTCGTCTTCGTCCACTTCGCCGACCAGCGGCTCTACCGGTACGAGGAGGGCGGCGAGCCGCGTCCGCTCACTCCGGTGTCCGCGGTGGGCGGTGGGCTGCGCTGGGCTGAGCCGCAGGTGCGGCTCGGGCTCGGTGAAGTCTGGTGCGTCCTCGAGGAGTTCACGGGGGACGGGCCCACTGATGTGCGGCGCGTCCTGGCCGCCGTACCGCTGGACGGCTCGGCGGCCGAGGACCGGGACGCCGTACGCGAACTCACCGACGACCGGCACCGGTTCGTCACCGGCCCGCGGATCTCGCCGGACGGGCGGCGCGCGGCGTGGCTCGCCTGGGATCATCCGCGGATGCCGTGGGACGGTACCGAGTTGCTGGTCGCCGATGTCGGCGCCGACGGCACCCTCGGGATCCCGTATACAGCCGCCGGTGGACCGGAGGAGTCGATCGCCCAGGTTGACTGGTCGACGGACAACCGTCTTCTGTATACAGCCGACCGTACGGGCTGGTGGAACCTCTACCGCGACGGCGAACCGCTCTGCCGGCGTGAGGAGGAGTTCGGCGGACCGCTGTGGAAGCTCGGCCTGCGCTGGTTCGCCCCGCTGGAGAGCGGACTGATCGCCGTCGTGCACGGGCGTGGGTCGGCCGTCCTCGGGATACTGGATCCCGAATCCGGCGAACTCGTCGACGTGTCCGGCCCCTGGACCGAGTTCGCGCCCACGCTCGCCGTGAGCGGGGACCGGGTCGTGGCCGTCGGTGCCAGTCCGCGCAGCGCCTACGAGGTCGTCGAGCTGGACACCCTCCCCCAAGTTCTCGGCTCCGCTCGAACCGGGGGGACCCCCATCGGCCGGGCCCGGGTGATCGGAGCCGCGCACGAGGACGCCGTGGACCCCGCCCACTACCCCGAGCCCCAGATCCGCACCTTCACCGGCCCCGCCGGACAGGACGTCCACGCGCACATCTACCCGCCCCACAACCCCGGCTGCACGGCCCCCGACGACACACCGCCGCCGTACGTCGTGTGGGCGCACGGCGGCCCCACCGACCGGGCGCCGCTCGTGCTCGACCTGGCCATCGCCTACTTCACCTCGCGCGGCATCGGAGTCGCCGAGGTCAACTACGGCGGCTCCAGCGGCTACGGGCGGGAGTACCGCAACCGGCTGCGCGAGCAGTGGGGCGTGGTCGACGTCGAGGACTGCGCCGCCGTCGCGCTCGCCCTCGCCGACGAGGGCACCGCCGACCGCGACCGGCTCGCCATCAGGGGCGGAAGCGCGGGCGGCTGGACCACGGCCGCGTCGCTCACCACGACCGACGTCTACGCCTGCGGCACGATCCTCTACCCGATCCTCGACCTGGAGGCCTGGGGCACCGGAGAAACGCACGACTTCGAGTCCCGGTACCTGGAGACCCTCGTCGGCCCCCTCGCCGAGGTACCCGGACGGTACGCGCGGCGCTCGCCCACCACCCAAGCCGACCGCGTCACCGTGCCCTTCCTGCTGCTCCAGGGCCTGGACGACGTGATCTGCCCGCCCGCTCAGTGCGAGCGGTTCCTGGCCCGTACGGCGGGGCGCGGGGTGCCGCACGCCTACCTCGCCTTCGAGGGGGAGGGTCACGGGTTCCGGCGGGCGGAGACGGTGATCCGCGTCCTTGAGGCCGAACTCTCCCTTTACGCCCAGGTCTTCGGGCTGAACCCGCCCGGGATCCCGAAACTGGAGCTCGCCGAGTGACACAACCCGTACGGCCGCTCGTGCGACCGGCCCGACTCGCCCCTGGCGCCCGCGTGGCCGTCGTCGCGCCCAGCGGACCCGTGCCCGAGGAGCGGCTCCAGGCCGGCCTCGACGTGCTGCGCGGCTGGGATCTCGACCCGGTGGTGGCACCCCATGTGCTGAACCGGCACCCGGAGTTCGACTACCTCGCAGGAACGGACGCCGACCGTGCCGCCGATCTCCAGGGCGCCTGGTGCGATGCGTCCGTGGACGCCGTGCTGTGCGCCCGGGGTGGGTACGGGACGCAGCGGATCGTCGACCTGCTCGACTGGGACGCGATGCGCGCGGCCGGACCGAAGGTGTTCGTCGGCTTCAGCGACATCACCGTGCTGCACGAGGCGTTCGCCACCCGGCTTGGCCTGGCCACGCTCCACGGGCCGATGGCGGCGGGCATCGACTTCATCAAGAACACGCGGGCACAGGAACATCTGCGGGCCACCCTGTTCGAGCCGGAGTCGGTGCGCACGATCACCTCCACCGGCTCCGCCCTGGTCCCGGGCCGGGCACGGGGCGTCACGCTCGGCGGCTGTCTCTGCCTGCTCGCCGCCGAGCGGGGCACCCCGCACGCCCGGCCCTCCGCGCGCGGCGGCCTGCTGTGCCTGGAGGACGTGGGCGAGGAGACCTACCGGCTCGACCGCTACCTGACCCAACTCCTGCGCGCCGGCTTTCTCGACGGCGTGCGGGGCGTGCTGCTCGGCTCGTGGCAGGAGTGCGAGCCGTACGAGCCGGTGCGTGCGCTGCTCCGCGACCGGCTGAGTGGCCTCCGTGTGCCCGTTGTGGAGGAGTTCGGCTTCGGGCACTGTGAAGGAGCGCTGACGATCCCCTTCGGGGTGAGCGCCGTGCTCGACGCCGACGCGGGGACGTTGACCCTCGACGAGCCCGCGCTGGCCTGACCGCTCTTCACTGAATCTCCGTCAACAACCTTCAGTATGCGGATTGACCTGGTCTGACACGTGTCACACCATGACAACCGGCCAGTCCTTACTGGTCGGTAAGCAGGGCTGTCCTCAGTGTGGAGGTCTCCGTGTCCCGTCGTGTGCCCAGATCCCGAGCACCACTCGCTCTCGTCCTCGGCGCCACGCTCACCGCACCCCTCACCCTCACCGCCCCGACCGCCGCCGCGGCCGGCCAGTACACCGTCTCGGCACTGAAGTTCACCGTCCAGGCAGGCGGCCGCACCTGCACCGTGGACGCCGACCTGTACCGCCCGGCCGGCGTCGACCGCGCCCAACCGGCACCCGCCGTCCTCGCCACCAACGGCTTCGGCGGCAGCAAGTCCGACGGCTCGACCGACGCCATCGGCAAGGCCTTCGCCCAGCGCGGCTATGTCTCGCTCGTCTACTCCGGGCTCGGCTTCGGCAGGTCCGGCTGCCTGATATCGCTCGACGACCCCACCATCGACGGCGTCGCCGCCTCACGACTGATCGACTTCCTGGGCGGTGGGCGCGCCGCCGACGACGGCACGAAGGCCGACTTCGTCAGCCTCGACGCGCCCGGCGACCCGCGTGTCGGCATGGCGGGCGGCTCCTACGGCGGCGCCATCCAGCTGGCCACCGCGGCCGTCGACCAGCGTGTCGACGCGCTGGTCCCGATGATCACCTGGCACGACCTCGCCTACTCCCTCGACCCGAACAACGTCGTCGGCAGTGGCAGCGTGCCCGGCGCCTTCAAGTGGCAGTGGGCCAACGGGTTCTACCTCATGGGCGAGGGCCAGCCCCTGCTGGAGCCGAACCTCGACCCGTCCCGCATCAACTCCATCGCCTGCCTGCACTTCGTCACCAAGGCCTGCGACACGATCCGCACCCTCAACTCCGGCCGCTATCCCGCGAAGCGGACGGCCGAACTGCTCGACTACGCGCACAGCGTCTCCCCGGTGTCGTACCTGAACCGTGTCAAGGCACCGACCCTCCTCGTCCAGGGCCAGGCCGACAGCCTCTTCAACCTCAACGAGGCTACGGCGACGTACAAGACGCTCAAGGCCCAGGGAACGCCGACGAAGATGATCTGGCAGTCCTGGGGCCACAGCGGCGGCCTCACCGACCCGGCCGCCGGCGAACTCAACCTCGGCCAGGGCAACTTGGAGACCAGCTACGTGGGCCGGCGCATCCTCGCCTGGTTCGACCGGTACCTGTGGAAGCGGAACGTCGACACCGGGCCGGCCTTCGCCTACTACCGCGACTGGATCACCGACCCGGGCGGCACCTACGCGACCGCCGACCGCGTCCCCGGACCCACCCGGACGCTCTACCTCTCCGGCGACGGCAAACTCGTCGACAACCGGGGGAAGGTGGCGCGCGGCAGCCGTACCTACACCAACTGGCTCGTCCCGACGAGCCATTCGGAGAGCTCGCTGGCCGGGGCCATCGGGTTGCCCGACCCCGCCCCCTACGACACCAAGGGCACCCACCTCGGCTGGACCAGCGAGCCGCTCCCACGCACCACCGACGTGGTGGGGGCGCCCCGGGCCACACTGAAGGTCGTCTCCCCGACGGCCGAGCGGACCCAGCACTCCGGGGACGCCGCCGACAAGCTCGTGCTGTTCGCCAAGCTGTACGACGTCGCGCCCGACGGCACGCAGACGCTGGTGCACCGGCTGGTCGCGCCGGTGCGCGTGCCCGACGTCAGGAAGAGCTTCACCCTTACCCTGCCGGGGATCGTGCACCGGTACGAGAAGGGGCACCGGCTGCGGTTCGTGATCGCGGCGAGTGACGACGCGTACTTCGGGAACCGTGGGATCAAGCCGGTGACCGTGGTCAGCGCGCCCGAGGACACGGGGGTGCTGCGGCTGCCGGTGATCGACTGACCGGCCGGAGGGTGCTCACCGTGCGTGATCGCGGCTTCGGGCGCATCCTTGTCATATGACCGCGAAGACGTCACAGAGCGGCAGGAAGGCCGGCGGGCGCCGGGGCAGCCTGGGCGAGTGGCTGACCCCGGCGCGGACCACCGTGCTGGTGCTCGTCGTCCTCTCCCTGGTCTTCATCTTCGAGAACACCCGCACGACCGAGATCCGGCTGCTGATCCCCGAGGTGACGATGCCGCTGTGGCTGGCGCTGCTCGGCATGGGCGTCATCGGTGCCCTCTGCGGGGCGTTCTTCCTGAGCCGGCGCCGCTAGGCCGTGTCCGCAAAGTCCCGTCGTCCGCCCGGAGGGCAGGCGGGACTTTGCGGACACGGCCTAGGGGCTTCAGGAGCCGACGCCGCCAGGGAGTCGTAGGCTGGCGCAATGCCGCACCCCCCGTCCCGCTATCTCGCCGAAGGCCCTCGCGTGGGCATACGTCACTTCACCTACGAGGACGGCGCCGAGTTCGCCGCACGTGCCCGGGAGAGCAAGGATCTGCACCATCCCTGGCTGTTCCCGCCGGACAGCGCCGGGGCGTACGCCGCCTACGCGGGGCGGCTGATCGAGGATCCGAGCAAGGCGGGGTTCCTGGTCTGCGCCAAGGACGACGATGGGGGCATCGCGGGGTTCATCAACATCAACAACATCGTCGAGGGCGCCTTCCAGAGCGGCGCCCTCGGCTACGGTGCCTTCGCCCACGCGGCCGGGCGCGGCCTGATGCGGGAGGGCCTCGACCTGGTGATCGGCCATGCCTTCGGGCCGATGCGGCTGCACCGGCTCGAGATCAACGTCCAGCCCGGCAACACCGCCTCGATCGGCCTGGCCCGCGCCTGCGGGTTCCGGCTCGAGGGCTTCTCGCCGGGCATGCTCTTCATCGACGGGGCCTGGCGCGATCACGAGCGATGGGCCATCACCGCCGAGATGCGGACTTCCGGTTGATCTTCATCGTGTCCAGGTCGGTGACCGTCGACCGCAGATCGCGGTAGCCGTAGCCCAGCCCCCGGAGCGCGGTCTCGGCCCGGTCCTCCGCGATCGCGCCGGCCATCTCCTCGCCGTCCGCCGCGTCCGAGACCACCACATAGCGCATCGAGAAGTGCTTGAGCGGTGAGGGCTCGTAGGAGAGCGACCCCTCCTCGGTGAACCGCATGCTGGTCATGCCGTGCCCTGGCGCCTCGGCGAGCAGTCGCGACCGCGCCTCGTCGGTGAGGCCGTCCCAGGTTCCCCGGACGATCACCCGGTACGTGTGCTGCTCGCTCATGCTCCCGCTCCCTCGAATTGGCGTTGAGGGCCGACTCTACGTCGGCGAGGATGGCTCGCATGCGGAATTTCGTCGTGCTCGACGCCCCGTCCAATCTGGGCCTGCGCCCGCCCGCCCCCGGCACCGTGCCCGGCTGCTACAAGCTCGCCGGCGCGCTGCGAGAGCAGCGGATCGTCCAGCGGCTGCGGGCGCTGGAGGGAGGGGTTGTGGTGCCGCCGCGCTACGACCGGGGTGACTGGCGGGAGGGCGACGGTGTCTTCAACGCGGCCGCCCTCGCCGCCTACACCCGCAAGCTCGCCGACCGCATCGAGCACCATGTGCGCGCCGGGGACTTCCCGGTGGTGCTGGGCGGCGACTGCTCGATCAACCTCGGTGCCGCCCTCGCCCTGCGCCGCATCGGCCGGTACGGGCTGGCCGTCGTGGACGCCTCGCCCGACTTCCGCCACCCGGGCAACTCCGAGCGGGTGGGCGCGGCGGGCGGCGAGGAGGTCGCCCTGGCCACCGGGCGCGGGCAGGAGGACCTGACGAACCTGGAGGGGCTGAAGCCCTATCTGCAGGACGAGGACGTGCGGTACTTCGGCATCCGGGACTGCTTCGAGGAGGACCGGGCCGAGCTCGCCGACCTGAAGATTCCCGTGGTGACCGTCGGGGACCTGCGGGAATGGGGCGCCGAGGCGCTCGCGTCCGTCACCCGGCAGGCCTTCGAGGTCCCGCAACTGGACGGCTTCTGGGTGCACCTGGACGCCGACGTCCTCGACCCCTCCGTCATGCCCGCGGTCGACAGCCCGGACCCGGACGGCCTCACACCGGACGAACTCGTCGCGCTGCTCCGGCCGTTGCTCGCCTCCGGCCACTGCGTCGGGCTCAACATCACGATCTACGACCCCGATCTGGACCCGGAGGGCACGGCGGGGGCGTTGCTCACGGACATCGTGGTGTCCGCCCTGGATCAGGCCTGACGGTCCACGTACTCGTAGATCGCCCCGTCCGGGTGCATCGCGATCAGATTGCGGCCCACCGGCGTCGGCACCGGACCCGCGATGATGTGCGCGCCCAGCTCGCTGAGCACCTGGTGGGTCTCCTCGACGTCCTTGACCGCGATCGTCGCCGCGACCTTGCGGAGCACCTCCAGCTCCGACTCGGGTCCGCTCATCAGCAGGAAGCAGCCGACGGCGGCCACCTGCACGCCCCCGCGTTCGAAGCGGAGGGCTGTGCCGCCCGCGAGGCGTTCGTAGAAGGGGACCGCGGTTTCCAAGTCGTCGACGCAGACGCGCAGCGTGGCTCCCAGAATGTCCATGCGGAGAGCCTAGTTGGATGCGCCGGGGCACGGAGATCGTTCACGCGATCCCCTCACTCCCCGTTACGTGCACCCCTGTACGGGTACTCGGCGGCCATGGAGCGCTTGGATCACCTTGAGCATCTGGACAAGCAACTGGTCGACGAGCTGGCGCAGGTGGCGCGCGAGACGGTGCGCGACGAACTGCGCGAGCAGACGCGCAGGCAGCGCCGCCGGGCCATGCTGTACGCCGGGTCGGGCGCCGTCGCCCTCTACGCGGGCGCGGCTCTCGCGCTCGCCCTCGGGCTGGGCCTGGCGGCCGGGCTGCCGGACTGGGCGGCCGCGCTGATCACCGCGGTGATCCTGGGCGCGGTGGCGTACGCGCTGCGCAGCGCGGCACGCCCGTCGGCCTCCCGCCCGACGCCGGAGCGTCAGGCCGAGGCCGCCGCCGCCCACGGACGCACAGTCGGCGGTACGGCACCGGCCGCCCCGCCGGGCGGGCTCGGTCTGCCGTACCCGCCGATGCCGCCCGGCCCGCCCGGGACGGCAGCGCCGGGCGCGGCGGCACCGGGCACGCCCGAGGCACGGCCACCGCACCCGGACGACATCGACCCCGAGCAGCCGCACCATCGTGCGTGAGCTGTGCCCGAGCAGCCGCACCATCGTGCGTGAGCTGTGTGAGCCGCGTGCGTGACGCCGTCGGCCGGACGTAGCGTCACGCCACCCGGTAGTCCTGCACCTCCTCGGCCCGCAGGGCCAGACCGTGGCCGATGCCCTGCGTCGGGGCCACTGTGCCGCCCGTCGGGTCCAGGGCGCCGTCGAAGAACATGTCCTCCAGGCGGACGTGGTCGTGGAACCACTCGATGTGCCGGAGGTTGGGGATCGCGGCGGACGCGGCGGCGTGGGCGTGCGGGGCGCAGTGGGCCGAGACGTCCAGGCCGTGCGCCTGGGCGAGGGCGGCGGCGCGGAGGAACTCCGTCAGGCCGCCGCAGCGCGTGGCGTCGATCTGGAGGCAGTCGACCGCGCCCGCGGCGATCATGCGGGCGAAGTAGGGGAGGTCGTAGCCGTATTCGCCGGCCGCGACGTCGCACGGCAGGGTGTCCCGGACCAGGCGCAGGCCGGTGAGGTCGTCCGAGGACACCGGCTCCTCGAACCAGCCGACGCCGTGCTCAGCGAGGGCCCGGCCGACGCGGACCGCCTGCTTGCGGCTGTAGGCGCCGTTGGCGTCCACGTACAACTCGGCCTCCGGGCCGATCACTTGGCGGGCCGCCCGCACACGGGCCATGTCGCGCAGGACCGCCCCGCCCCGGTCCTCACCGATCTTGATCTTCACGCGCGGGATGTGCTGACCGTGCACCCAGCCGTTCAACTGCGCCTCCAGATGGGTGTCGTGGTACGTCGTGAAGCCGCCGCTGCCGTACACGGGAACGTGTTCGCGGCAGGCGCCCAGCAGCCGGGCGAGGGGCAGTTCCAGCAGGCGTGCCTTGAGGTCCCACAGAGCGATGTCGAGCGCCGAGATCGCGCACGCGGCGACACCGGGCCGGCCGGCGTTGCGCACGGCGCGGGACATCGCCTCGTGCACGGCGGGAATGTCCAGGGCGTTGCGCTGCTCCACCAGGGGCGCGAGGTGGTCGCGCAGGAAGTCGCCGATCGCCGCCGGCCCGTATGTCCAGCCCGTCCCGGTCGCGTCGCCCGCCGTCACCTCGGCGATCACCACGGTGGTGGAGCTCCAGGCCAGCGTGCCGTCGGCCTCGGGGGCGTCGGTGGGCACCGTGTAGACGGAGACGACGGGGAGATGCAGCTTCATCGCGCGGGACCGCCCCTCGCCACGGTCGTGGCGCGCCGATCGGCGGCCGCACGAGGGAAGGAGCCGTACTGGGGCATGGGGGGACACCTCCGGGACTGCCGCGTCGGCGGGGGCGGGTCGCCGTTCCGGGTACCCGGAGGTCCGGCCGGAAACCCGGTCCGGGCCGGTTGACGGGCGAGGAAACCGCGGGCCGCCCGGATGGACGTTTGGCACTCCGCGCCAGGGGGACGCGGAAGTCTCCCGAGGTACGCGACAGCGAGTGAGCCGGCGGGCCGCGCCGGTGTCGGGAGCCCGTTCGTGCTCAGCCCTTCGGGCCTCCGCGCGTTCTGATTCCCGACACCGGCTGAGGACGCCCGGAGGCGCACGAGCCAACAAAGACGCCGGAGGCCAACCGTGAGTCGACCCCGCATCGTGATCGTCGGCGCCGGATTCGCCGGGTACCGCGCGGCCCGCGCCCTGTCCCGGCTGACCCGGCACCGGGCCGACGTCACCGTGCTGAACCCGACCGACTACTTTCTGTACCTGCCCCTGCTGCCCCAGGTCGCCGCCGGCATCCTCGAACCGCGCCGGGTGACCGTGTCGCTCTCCGGCACCCTGCCCGACGTACGGCTGGTGCTGGGTGAGGCCGACGCCATCGACCTCGACGGGCACGCCGTGCACTACACCGGGCCCGAGGGCGACGAGGGAACCCTGCCCTACGACCGGCTGATCCTCGCCGCGGGCAGCGTCAACAAGCTGCTGCCCATCCCGGGCGTCGCCGAGCACGCGCACGGCTTCCGGGGTCTGCCCGAGGCGCTGTATCTGCGGGACCATGTGACCCGGCAGATGGAACTGGCGGCCTCTGCCGACGATCCCGAGAACTGCTCGGCGCGGTGCACCTTCGTCGTGGTCGGCGCCGGATACACCGGCACCGAGGTCGCCGCGCAGGGCAAGCTCTTCACCGACTCCCAGGTGCGCAAACACCCCCTGCGGGCCGGAATGCGGCCGCGCTGGCTGCTGCTCGACATCGCCGAACGCCCCCTGCCCGAGCTGGACGAGCGGCTGTCGCGCACCGCCGACCGGGTGCTGCGGCAGCGGGGCGTGGAGGTGCGGATGGGCACGTCCGTGAAGGAGGCGACGCACCGGGGGGTCCTGCTGACCGACGGCGAGTTCGTCGACACCCGCACGCTGGTGTGGTGCGTCGCCGTACGGCCCGATCCGCTCGCCGAGTCCCTGGGGCTGCCGCTGGAGCGGGGCCGTCTCCTGGTCGACCCGTATCTCCAAGTGCCGGGCCGTTCGGAGCTGTTCGCCGCCGGGGACGGCGCCGCGGTGCCCGACCTGGAGAAGCCCGGCCAGTACACGCCCATGACGGCGCAGCACGCCTGGCGGCAGGGCAAGGCCGTGGCCCGCAACGTCGCCGCGTCCCTGGGCATCGGTGAGCGGCGTCCCTACCGCCACCGGGATATGGGCTTCGTCGTGGACCTGGGCGGCGTCAAGGCGGCCGCCAACCCGCTCGGCGTCCCGCTGTCCGGGGTGGCCGCGGGCGCGGTCACCCGCGGCTACCACCTCGCCGCGATGCCCGGCAACCGCGTCCGCGTCGCCGCCGACTGGCTCCTGGACGCCGTACTGCCGCGCCAGGCGGTGCAGTTGGGGCTCGTACGGTCGTGGTCGGTGCCGCTGGACACCGCGTCGCCTGAGCTGGCCCGGGTGCCGGGCGGGCCGGAGAAAGGGGCGGCGGCAACGGGCGAGAGGACACGGGAGCGGGGTCCGCAGAAGGCAGGGGAGAGGCGGTCGCAGGCCGGTCGGGGAGCCGACGGGCCGGTGGAGGCCGGGGAGACCGAGGAGTCCGACAGAAGCCGGCCGGCTGGTGAGCCCGCGAGGAACCGACCCGGTGGCCGCCCCGCCAAGGGCACGGGGTCGGGGTTCGGGGAGCACCCTGATGCCACGGAGGCCCAGGACAGCAAGCGCTTCGGCGCGCCCGCTTCCGCTCGGCACGTCGGCGCCGGCAGGAGCGCCGAACCGCCCGACCCCGTCCAGGACCCCGACGCCGCCAGGCATCCCGAACCACCCGGCCCCGTGACGCGCTCCGATCTCCGAGCCGCCCAGGAACCGCCCGCCGACGCCCCCGCGGTCCACAAGCCGCACCCCGAGGACGCCGCCGCACCCGAGCGGCGCCCCGAAGACCCGGCCGCGCACGAGCCGCACCCCGCCACCCCCGGGCGCCACTCCCACCACCCCCCGGAAGGAGCCTCATGAACACCGCCGAACTCGTCGAGCTGGCCCAGCAGTTGCGGGTGGACAGTGTGCGGGCCTCCGCCGCCGCGGGGTCGGGGCATCCGACGTCGTCGATGTCCGCCGCCGATCTCACGGCCGTCCTCCTCGCCAACCACCTGCGCTACGACTTCGACCGGCCCGAACACCCCGGCAACGACCGCTTCGTCCTCTCCAAGGGACACGCCTCGCCCCTGCTGTACGCCGCCTACAAGGCGGTCGGCGCCATCGAGGACGGTGAGCTGCTGACCTTCCGCAAGCTCGGCAGCCGACTCGAAGGGCACCCCACGCCGCGCCAGGTGCCGTGGGTGGAGACCGCGACCGGTTCGCTCGGGCAGGGGCTGCCGATCGGGGTGGGGATCGCGCTGGCCGGGAAGCGGCTGGACCGGGCCGGGTACCGGGTGTGGGTGCTGTGCGGGGACAGCGAGCTCGCGGAAGGGTCCGTGTGGGAGGCCGCCGAGCACGCGGCGTACGAGCATCTGGACAACCTCACCGCGATCGTCGACGTGAACCGGCTGGGCCAGCGCGGCCCGACCCGGCACGGTCACGACCTCGACGCCTACGCCCGCCGCTTCCAGGCCTTCGGCTGGCACACCGTCGAGGTGGACGGGCACGACGTGGACGCCGTCGACCGGGCGTACGGGGAGGCCAGGTCCACCGTCGGGCAGCCCACCGTGATCCTCGCCCGCACCCTCAAGGGCAAGGGCGTCGAAGCCGTCCAGGACCGGGAGGGACTGCACGGAAAGCCGCTGCCGGACGCCGAAGAGGCCGTCGCCGAACTCGGCGGGCAGCGTGACCTGCGCATCCATGTCCACGAGCCACCCGCCGCCCGCGTGCTGCACGCCGTGCAGACCGGGCAGCTCGAACTGCCCCGCTGGGAGAAGGGGGAGGAGGTCGCCACGCGCAACGCCTACGGTGAGGCGCTCGCCGCCCTCGGCACGGCTCGCGGGGACGTCGTCGCTCTCGACGGCGAGGTCGGCGACTCGACCCGCGCGGAGCTCTTCGCCAAGGAACACCCGGACCGCTACTTCGAGTGCTACATCGCCGAGCAGCAGATGGTCGCCGCCGCGGTGGGGCTCGCCACGCGCGGCTGGGTGCCGTACGCCGCCACCTTCGCCGCCTTCCTCACTCGCGCCCACGATTTCGTGCGCATGGCGTCGGTCAGCGGTGCCGACATCAACCTCGTCGGCTCGCATGCCGGCGTCGCGATCGGGCAGGACGGGCCGAGCCAGATGGGCCTGGAGGACCTGGCGATGATGCGGGCCGTGCACGGCTCGACGGTGCTGTACCCCTGCGACGCCAACCAGACCGCGAAGCTCGTCGCCGCCATGGCCGAGCTGCGCGGCATCCGCTATCTGCGCACCTCCCGCGGCGCCGCCCCGGTCGTCTACGGCCCCGACGAGGAGTTCCCCGTCGGCGGCAGCAAGGTGCTGCGCGCCAGTGACCGGGACCGGCTGACCGTCGTGGCGGCCGGTGTCACCGTGCACGAGGCGCTCGCCGCCGCCGACGCGCTGGACCACGAGGGCATCCAGGTGCGGGTCATCGATCTCTACTCCGTCAAGCCCGTCGACCGGTCCACCCTGCGCCGGGCCGCCGAGGACACCGGCTGTCTGCTCACCGTGGAGGACCATCACGAGGAGGGCGGCATCGGCGACGCCGTCGTCGACGCGTTCCTCGACGGGCGCCCGGTGCCCCGCCTGGTGCGTCTGGCCGTCCGCCGGATGCCGGGCTCCGCCTCTCCGGACCAGCAGTTGCACACCGCGGGCATCGACGCGGTGTCCATCGCCGCCGCGGGCAAGCTGCTCGTGGAGGAGGCGGTCGTACGGTGACCGACGACGACACGAAGAAGGTGCGGGCGGGACGCCGTACCGTCGAGGTCAAACGCCCCGGCAAGGTGCTCTTTCCCGGAGGCGGGGGTGCGAAGGAGTACACCAAGGGCGACCTCGTCGACTACTACCGGTCCGTCGCCGCCTTCATGCTGCCGCATCTGCGCGGCCGCCCGCTGATGCTGGAGCGTTACCCGGACGGTCTCGACGGCCCCCGGTTCATGCAGAAGAACACGCCGGACCACTACCCGGACTGGATCACCCGCTTCGAGGTGCCCAAGGAGGACGGCACCGTCTGCCACACCGTCTGCGACGACACCGCCACCCTCGTCTTCCTCACCGACCAGGCCTGCCTCACGGTGCACCGCTGGCTCTCCCGCACCAACCGCATCGACCGTCCCGACCGGCTGGTCTTCGACCTCGATCCGGCCGAGGACTCCTTCGCGCAGGTCAGGTACGCGGCCGAGCTGCTCGGCGAACTGCTCGACGAACTGAGGCTGCCCTCGGCCCCGATGACCACCGGCTCGCGCGGGCTGCACATCGTCGTACCGCTGGACGGGCACCACGACTTCGACGAGGTCCGCGAGTTCGCCAGGGACGTCGCCGGGGTGCTCGAGTCGGCACATCCGGACCGGTTCACCACCGCCGCCCGCAAGAAGGACCGCGGTGACCGGCTCTACCTCGACGTGCAGCGCAACGCCTATGCCCAGACCGCCGTCGTGCCCTACACCGTCCGCGCCCGGCCCGGCGCTCCCGTCGCCACGCCGCTGACCTGGGCCGAACTGGACGACCCGGAGCTGGACGCCCGCCGCTGGAGCATCGCCGACGCCGCGGAGCAGGCCCGCACCGACCCGTGGGCCGGACTGATGAGCCGTGGCCGCGCCCTGGGGCCGGCCAGGCGCAGGCTGAACGCCCTGCGTGACTGAAACCGCCTCGCGGGTTTGACCGGCGCCTTCCAGGTCACTCGGCGCGGGAGGCGCCCATGAATGATTCACAGAACACACCCAAGTCATCCAGACGACAGACGGGCGGGGCGGACGGACAGCCGACCCCGATGGAGGTCCTGCGTCAGGCACGGAGCCAGCTCGCCGAACTCACCGGCATGAACGTGGAGACAGTGACGTCCTTCGAGCACTCGGAGGACGGCTGGACGCTCGAGATCGAGGTCCTGGAACTGACCCGCGTCCCCGACACGATGAGCCTGATGGCGAGTTACCAGGTCGATCTCGACCCCGAAGGACAGCTCACGGGGTACCGGCGCGTGCGCCGCTACGAACGTGGGCGCTCCGACGCACACAGGCCCGGCGGCCGGTAGGTCGCCCGCCAGCGCCCGGCACAACGTCCTGAGACAAGGAGGAACGGTCGGCATGACCGTTGTCCCGGCACAGCAGACCGGCGGCGGAGGCGGCAGCAGCGGCCTCTACGACGTACTCGAGCTCGTACTCGACCGGGGACTCGTCATCGACGCGTTCGTACGGGTCTCCCTGGTCGGCATCGAGATCCTGAAGATCGACGTCCGTGTCGTCGTGGCCAGCGTCGACACCTATCTGCGCTTCGCCGAGGCGTGCAACCGACTCGACCTGGAGGCCGGGCCGCGCAAGTCCCCCGGCCTGCCCGACATGGTCGGCGAGATCACCGAGTCCGGCGCGCGCGGCAAGTCCAAGGGGGCGCTGTCCGGCGCCGCCGAGACCATCTCCGACGCCTTCAAGCAGGCACGTGACGAAGGTGAGGAGCGGCAGGGCGAGGAGCGGCCCAGGCGCGCCCGCAAGTCCACCACGACGCGCAGGAAGGAGGAGCAGGAGTGAGCACGTACGTGTACGGCATCACCGCGAGTTCACATCCCGCGCTTTCGGAGGACCTCGGCGGCGTGGGCGAGCCGCCGCGCCCGGTGCGCGTCCTGAAGGAGGGGGCGCTCGCCGCCCTGGTCAGCGACGCCCCCGAGGACCTGCGTCCCAAGCGCAGGGAACTGCTCGCCCACTCGAACGTGCTCGCCGAGGCCGGTTCGGCCGGCTGCGTGCTGCCCATGCGGTTCGGCAGCGTCGCCCCCGACGACGACGCGGTCACCTCGGTCCTCGCCGAGCGTGCCGAGCACTACAAGGAGCGGCTCACGGCCCTCGACGGCAAGGTCGAGTACAACGTGAAGGCCACCCATGCCGAGGAGGCCGTGCTGCACCGGGTGCTGGCCGCGAACCCGGAGATCCGGGCCATGACGGAGGCCAACCGGCAGGCCGGCGGCGGTTCCTACGAGGAGCGCCTCCGGCTCGGCGAGATGGTGGTCGCCGCGGTCAAGGCCCAGGAGGCCGACGACGCGGTCGATGTGCGGCACACCCTGGAACCGGCCGCGGACGCGGTCAGTGCCGGGCCCGACTCCACCGGCTGGCTCGCCAACGTGTCGTTCCTGGTCGGCCGCGACGCCGTCGAGCCGTTCCTGGCCGCCGTCGAGCAGCTCCGCGAGGGCCATCCGCACCTCGAGCTGCGCGTCACCGGCCCACTGCCGCCGTACAGCTTCGTCGAGCCCGGCCCCGCCGAGCCCGCGGAGAGCGTGGCCGGCGGCGACACGGCGAAGGAGTGAGTGCCGTGGGACTGATCGGAGAGGTGCTGCTGCTGCCGTTCGCCCCGGTGCGCGGCAGCGCATGGGTGATCGAGCAGGTGCTGCGTGAGGCGGAACGCCTCTACTACGACCCTGCCGCGGTGCGGGCCGAACTGGCGCGCCTGGAGGAGGAGCTGACCGCGGGCGAGATCAGCGAGGAGGAGTTCGACCGCCGTGAGGACGAACTCCTCGACCGGTTGGAGATCGGCCTGCGCGCAGGGACAGGGAACAGCGACGGGACAGCATGATGAACCGAGTGGGCATGGGCCTCGCGATAGGGGCCGGATACTTCCTCGGGCGGACGAGGAAACTGAAGATGGCGCTGGCCGTCGGCAGCCTCGTGGCCGGCAAGCGGATGCACCTGAGCCCGCGGGCCGTCACGGACATGGTTTCCCAACAGCTCCTGAAGAACCCCCAGTTCAAGGAGATCGGGGACCAGCTGCGCGAGGATCTGCGCGGCGTCGGCGACGCGGCGTCCGGCGCCCTGGTCGAGCGCCAGCTCGACACGCTCGCCGACCGGCTGCACGGACGTACCACCAAGGTGCGCGAGCAACTGTCGGGCGCGGTCCCGAAGCCGGACCTCGGCGGGGACGGCGAGGAGACCGACGAGGAGACCGAGAACGAGGAACCGCGCGCGCAGGACGACGACCGCGACGACGCGGAGGAGCCCGAGGGACGCGAGGAAGCCGAGGAAACCGGGGACGCCGGGGAAGCCGAGGCCGAGGAGCCGTCCGGGAAGGCGGCGGGGAAGCGGTCCTCGGCGAAGCAGTCCGGCAAGAAGCCGGCGAAGAAGGCGTCCGCCAAGAAGACGGCGGCGAAGAAGACAGCCGCCGGGAGGACAGCGCCCAGGAAGACCGCGGCGAAGCGGAGCGGCGCCGGCAAGCCGGCCGCCCGGAAGACGGCCGGGACCGCCGGGTCCGCCGGCGGCGGCCGGGCGCGCCAGTCGAAGGGCGGTGAGGGGCGATGACCGAGACGCTCGGATCCGCGAGCTCCGCGGCCCGCGGAGCGGCGAAGCAACCACTCGCCGGGGTGGCCCAGAGCGCGGCCGCCGACCGGTTCAAGGCCGAGCTGCAGGAGTACCTCGCCGCGCAGACCCAGCGGCTGCTGGTCGGCGCGGGACGAAAGCTCGGCGAGGCCACGCTCAAGCTGAACGACATCGCCGAGGGCCGCAGCCCCGGCCTGGGCAAGCTCGCCCTCGACGGCGGCCGCAAGCTGGCCGAGGGCAAGGGACCACTGCGCAGCGCACTGGAGGCCGGTGCCACGCACGCCAAGGACAGCGTGGTCGACGCGTTCAAGAACCTCGGCGGCGGCAAGGGCGGCAAGGGCAAGCGCAAGGGCGTCGGCAACAAGCCCACCGTCATCATGGAGTACGTCGACGTGGGCGTGCCGCTGCGCACCGCCTACGACCAGTGGACCCAGTACCAGGACTTCAGCACCTTCGCGAAGGGCGTGAAGAGCGCGAACCGCGCCGACGACACGACCTCCGACTGGCAGCTCAAGGTCTTCTGGTCCAACCGCAGCTGGAAGGCGCACACCACCGAACAGGTACCGGACGACCGGATCGCCTGGACCTCGGAGGGCGGCAAGGGCACCACGAAGGGTGTCGTGTCCTTCCACCGCCTCGGCGAGAACCTGACCCGCGTCCTGCTGGTGATCGAGTACTACCCCAAGGGTCTGTTCGAGAAGACCGGCAACCTCTGGCGCGCCCAGGGCCGCCGGGCCCGCCTCGATCTGAAGAACTACGTCCGCTTCATCACCCTCAAGGGAGAGGCGGAGGACGGCTGGCGCGGCGAGATCCGTGACGGCGAGGTCGTCCGCAGCCATGAGGAGGCGGTCGCGCAGGAGGACGAGGAGGAGTACGAAGGAGACGAGGGGAACGGCGAGACCGGCGAGTACGCCGAGGACGAGGAACCCGAGGACGAGTACGAGGAGGACGAAGAGGAAGACGAGGAGGAGGACGAAGAGGGCGAGGACGCGGAGCGAGCGGACGAAGACGAACCCGAGGACGAGTACGACGAGGAGTACGAGGACGAGTCCGAGGATGAGGACGAGGCCGAGTACGCCGGTGGCGGGAGCCGACGATGACGATGCCCGGCCGGCTGCCCGAGCCCTACGCTCAGGGCGGTGGCACCAACCTCGCCGATGTCCTGGAGCGGGTGCTCGACAAGGGCGTGGTGATCGCCGGTGACATCCGGATCAACCTGCTCGACATCGAGCTCCTCACCGTCAAGCTGCGTCTCGTCGTCGCCTCGGTCGACAAGGCCAAGGAGATGGGCATCGACTGGTGGGAGGACGACCCCGCGCTGTCCTCCCGCGCCCGCCGCAATGAACTCGCCCGGGAGAACGCCGAGTTGCGCGAGCGCCTGGCCCAGCTGGAGCCTGGCCGGGGAGAGGAGGAGGCGCCATGACCGCACTCCGCTACGTCTACGCCGTCTGCCGCCCCTTTCGCTCCGCCCTCCAGGCCCAGCTGACCGGAGTCGCCGGTGCGCCGCCGAAGCAGCTCACGCACCACGGCCTGGTCGCCGTCGTCAGCGCGGTGCCGGAGGCCGACTTCGCCGAGGAACCGCTGCGCGCCCACCTGGAGGACCTGGACTGGCTCGCCGCGACGGCCCGCGCCCACCAGCAGGTCATCGACGCCCTCACCGTGGTCACCACCCCGCTGCCCCTGCGGCTGGCCACCGTGTTCCGGGACGACAGCGGCGTACGGACCATGATGGAGGCGCGTGAGGAGGACTTCGGGCGGGTGCTCGACCGGTTGGAGGGGCGGGTGGAGTGGGGCGTCAAGGTGTACGCCGAGCCGGCGGCCGCCGAGGGGGAGACCGCTGCTCCCGCGGCGACCGGACGGGCGGGGGCCGACGCCGTGTCCGGCCGTGACTATCTGCGCCGGCGCCGTTCGCAGACCCGGGCCCGTGAGGACAGGTGGCAGAATGCCGCCGTATTCGCCGGCCGGCTGCACGAAAAGCTCTCCGCCTTCGCCGAGGAATCACGGCTGCACGCCCCCCAGAATTCCGCGCTTTCCGGGGCCTCCGGACAGAACGTCCTCAACGCCGCCTATCTGGTGCCGCGCGCGGATTCCGAGGAATTCGTGGAACTCGTGGACCGGGAGAAAGACGATGCCCCGGGTATTCGGCTGGAACTCACCGGGCCCTGGGCGGCCTATTCCTTCACGGCGGAGTTCGCGGAGGAGGAGCCGGAGGTGGGGCCGTGACCGTCGTCGAACGCCGCGAGATCGCCCTCGTGGACCTGCTCGACCGGCTGCTCGCCGGGGGCGTCGTCGTCACGGGGGACATCACCCTGCGCATCGCCGACGTGGACCTCGTCCGCATCGACCTGAACGCCCTGATCAGCTCCGTCAACGAGCAGGTCCCGTCCCCCTGGGGAGAGCTGACGTGACATCGAAGCGAGGCCGGCTGGACCTCGAACCCGACACCGTCGAACGCGACCTGGTGAAACTCGTCCTGACGGTCGTGGAGTTGCTGCGCCAGCTCATGGAACGCCAGGCGCTGCGCCGCTTCGACACGGGCGAACTGAGCGAGGAGCAGGAGGAGCGGATCGGGCTGACGCTGATGCTCCTCGAAGAGCGTATGGCCGAACTGCGCGAGCGTTACGGGCTGCGGCCCGAGGACCTGAATCTGGACCTCGGGCCGCTCGGACCGCTGCTTCCCCGGGACTGATTCGGGACTTGAGTTTCCCCGGGGCCCGCTCACCACCGGTACCAGCGGCCCCTGCCCCCGGCTGCGGTGGTACCGCGCAGCAGGAATCCCAGCAACCACAGAACGAGCACTGCGATCGCGATATACCAGAGCACGTCAAGTGCGAAACCGGCACCGAAGAGAATCAGCACCAGCAGCAACACCAGCAGAATGGGAACCATTGTGAACCTCCTGCGATCCGGGTTTCCCGAATTCAGCGGTTCAGGCGTCCTTACGGCACAGAATCTCCCCGTGCAGCACGCTGAACCAGCCGTCCTCCTGCCGCCCCCACTCCCGCCAGGCCTCCGACACGGCCCGCAGTTGCTCCGTGGTCGCGTGCCCGCCCTCGGTGACCCGCTCGGCATACGCCGAGGCCAGCGTCCGGTCCGCCCACAGACCGCTCCACCAGGCCCGCTCGTCCGGTGCCGAGAAGGTCCAGGTGCTCGACGTGGCCGTGACGTCGGTGAGCCCCGCCGCCAGCGCCCAGGACTTCAGCCGGCGCCCGGCGTCCGGCTCCCCGCCGTTGGCGCGGGCGACCCGGTGGTACAGGTCCAGCCAGGCGTCCATCCCCTGGGACGCCGGATACCAGGTCATGGCCGCGTAGTCCGAGTCGCGCACCGCGATGAAGCCGCCCGGTCTGGTCACCCGCCTCATCTCGCGCAGGGCACCCACCGGATCACCGACGTGCTGGAGCACCTGGTGGGCGTGCACGACGCAGAACGTGTCGTCCGGGAAGTCCAGGGCGTGCACGTCCGCGACCGCGAAGTCGACGTTCGTCAGACCGCGTCCGGCGGCCGTGGCCCGGGCCTGCTCCAGGATCTCCGGCGCCCGGTCGACGCCCGTGACGTGCCCGTCGGGAACCAGGGCCGCCAGGTCCGCGGTGATCGTGCCGGGGCCGCAGCCCACGTCCAGGATCCGCATGTCCGGGGTGAGCGAGCCGAGCAGGTAGGCGGCGGAGTTGGCCGCGGTGCGCCAGGTGTGCGAACGCAGCACGGACTCATGGTGCCCGTGCGTGTAGACGGCGGTCTCCTGAGCCTTCGGCCGCGCCTGTGGCTGTGCCTTCGACATGGCTGTTCCCCTCGTCTCGACGTACCGGCTCCCGGGGCGCACGGCCCCGCCGGGCGGTACTCGACACCGTACGCCCCGCATGTCGAATGATGAGACCTGTGTTTCAGTATCTGGACAAGCGTTGGGCTGGCGGGGCGTCAGGCAAGTCCAGGTCCGGGCAGCGGGCGGTAGACCGTCAGTGCCTCCGGCAGCTTCTCCAGCGTCACCTCGCCCCCCACCTCGGTGACTTCGCCGTCGTACGCGAGGAGCGCCCCCGGCGTGACACCTGTCAGACGCAGCCGGCCCACCTGGACCGCCGCATGGGCCGGCGAGCGGGTCAGCGGGCCGGCGAGGGCGGCCGCGAGCAGGCGCAGGGCGGGGCGCCGGCCGCCGTGCACGACCCGTACGTCGAGTACGCCGTCCGCGAGGTCGAGGCGCCGGGCGGGGGCTAGGCCCACCCGGTGGTAGGTGCCGTTCCCGGCGAACATCAGCCACAACGGGTGGTTGCGGCCGGCGACTTCGGCGTGCAGGGGGTGGCGTTCGCTGCGCAGGACGCGCAGGGCCGCGAGCACCCCGGCGGGCCAGGCGCCGATGCGGGGCGAGAAGTGGTCCCGCTGGCGCACCAGTTCCGGATACACACCCAGACTGCAGGTGTTGAGGAACAGCCCCTGCCGGCCGTCGCAGGTGAACCGGCCCACGTCCACGCGCACGGCCTGTCCGTGCCGGACGGCCCGGCTCAGATCGCGTGCGTCCTCCACGCCCAGGTCGTGCGCGAAGTGGTTCATCGTGCCGCCGGGCAGGACCGCGAGCGGCAGACCGTGCCGCATCGCGACCTCCGCGGCCGCGTTCACCGTGCCGTCGCCGCCGCACACACCGAGCACCCGGGCGTGGGTCGCCGCCTTCTGCAACTCGGCGCGGGTGTCCTCCGGTTCGCACTCGACGACCTCGGCGCGCGGCAGCGAGTCCAGCAGGGCGTGCACCCGGTCGGCGGTGCCCGACCCCTTGTTGGCCACCACGACCAGGCCGTCCCCGTCCGGCAGCGCCGGCACATCGGTACGGGGCCGGGCCGGCGGGATCAGCCGGTCGCGCGTCGGCACCATGCCCCGTACGGCGAACGCGGCACCCGCTCCCAGGGCAGCGCCCGCCAGCACGTCGCTCGGGAAGTGGACGCCCGTGTACACCCGGGACAGCGCCACCGACCAGGCGATCGGGGCCACGGCCAGCCCCCACGCCGGCGACTCCAGGGCGACACCGGTCGCGAACGCGGCCGCCGACGCGGCGTGCCCGGACGGGAACGAGGTGGTGATCGGCTGCCGCTTGAGCTGGCGCACCAGCGGTACGGGGTCCAGGACGGGCCGGGGGCGACGTACCGATCGCTTGCCGAGGGTGTTGATGGTCAGCGAGGCCAGGCTCAGCGAGGCGAGGCCCCGCGCCGCGGCCCGACGCGCCCGTGGTGTGCGGCTGGCCGCCATGACGGCGGCCGTCGCGAACCACAGCACCCCGTGATTCGCGCTCCGGCTCAGCCGCGGCAGCACGGGCGCGGCATACGGCCAGTGCTGCTCGGCGGCGAACTCGAACAGCCGGGAGTCGAGGGCGAGGAGCCGGTCGCGCAGGGCATGCCGGCCGGGCTTGGGGACGGTGAGGTCGACGTCTGGGCTCATACAGGCCTGGGTACCCTGAAGTGGCCGATTGCTGTCCGGCCGACAGTGACCGACACACAAAGGAACCCGCACATGCGCCTGCTCCTGATACGTCACGGCCAGACCCCGTCGAACGTGGACCATCTGCTCGACACGGCCGTCCCCGGCCCCGGTCTGACCGCACTGGGCGAAGGACAGGCGGCGGCCCTCCCCGCGGCCCTGGCCGGTGAGGACATCGAGGCGATCTACGTCTCCAATCTGATCCGCACCCAGCTCACGGCCGCCCCGCTGGCCGCCGCCCGAGGCCTCGACGTCATCGTGCGGGACGGCATCCGCGAGCTTTCCGCGGGCGACCTGGAGATGCTGCCCGGCGAATCCGAGCAGGGCCTTCTCTACATGAAGACGGTGTTCGCCTGGGCGGACGGCGACACGGAGCTGCGGATGCCGGGCGGGGAGAGCGGGGCGGAGGCGCTGGCGCGCTACGACGCGGTGGTGGCGGAGGCGGCGGGGAGCGGGGCCGGGACCGTTGCCATGGTGAGCCATGGCGCGGCGATCCGGATGTGGACCGCTGCTCGTGCGGACAACGTGGATGTGCCGTTCGCCGCCGCGCATCCACTGGAGAACACGGGGGTCGTGATTCTCGAAGGGTCGCCTGCGCAGGGGTGGAAGGCGCTGGCCTGGGCGGGGGCGGTTGTGGCTCCCGCGGGGGAGGGTGGGCCCGCGGGGTGGCCTTTTGCCGGGGATGCGCCGTAGGGGGATTGCTGTCGCGCCGGGTGCGGGCTCGTGGTGGTTCCTCGCGCGGTTCCCCGCGCCCCTGTGGGCGCGCCCACGGGGCCGGCGTTCTGAATAAGAGTTTGCCCGGGATCTGCGGCGGCCCGCAGAATTCGGCCCCATGGGACATCTGGAAGCCGCACACCTCGAGTACTACCTCCCCGACGGGAGGGCGTTGCTCGGCGACGTGTCCTTCCGGGTGGGAGAAGGGGCCGTCGTGGCGCTGGTCGGGCCCAACGGGGCCGGGAAGACGACCCTGCTGCGGCTGATCTCCGGGGAGCTGAAACCGCACGGCGGCACCGTCACCGTCAGTGGCGGGCTCGGCGTGATGCGGCAGTTCGTGGGCTCGGTACGGGACGAGACGACCGTACGGGACCTGCTCGTGTCGGTCGCGCCGCCGCGCATCCGCGAGGCAGCGCAGGCCGTCGACCGGGCCGAGCACCTCATCATGACCGTCGACGACGAGGCCGCCCAGCTGAAGTACGCGCAGGCCCTCGCCGACTGGGCCGAGGTGCGCGGGTACGAGGCCGAGACGCTGTGGGACATGTGCACCACGGCCGCGCTCGGCGTGCCGTACGAGAAGGCGCAGTGGCGGCAGGTGCGGACCCTGTCCGGCGGCGAGCAGAAGCGGCTGGTGCTGGAGGCGCTGCTGCGCGGCACCGACGAGGTGCTGCTGCTCGACGAGCCGGACAACTACCTCGACGTGCCCGGCAAGCGGTGGCTGGAGGAGCGGCTGAAGGAGACCCGCAAGACGGTTCTCTTCGTCTCCCACGACCGTGAACTCCTCGCCCGGGCCGCCGAGAAGATCGTCTCCGTAGAGCCCTCGCCCGTCGGCGCCGACGCCTGGGTGCACGGCGGTGGCTTCACGACGTACCACGAGGCACGGCGCCAGCGATTCGCCCGCTTCGAGGAGCTGCGCAAACGCTGGGACGAGAAGCACGCCCAGCTGAAGAAGCTGGTCCTGACACTCCGTCAAGCCGCCGAGAACAGCCCCGACATGGCCTCCCGCTATCGCGCCGCCCAGACCCGCCTGCGCAAGTTCGAGGAGGCGGGGCCGCCGCCCGAGCCGCCGCGCGAGCAGGACATCCGGATGCGCCTGAAGGGCGGCCGTACCGGGGTGCGGGCCGTCACCTGCGAGGGGCTCGAGCTCACGGGTCTGATGAAGCCGTTCTCGCTGGAGGTCTTCTACGGCGAACGCGTCGCCGTCCTCGGCTCCAACGGCTCCGGCAAGTCGCACTTCCTGCGCCTGCTGGCGGGGGAGGACGTGGCGCACACGGGGGAGTGGAGGCTGGGCGCGCGGGTGGTGCCCGGGCACTTCGCCCAGACGCACGCCCATCCCGAGCTGATCGGCCGGACCCTCCTCGACATCCTGTGGAAGGAACACGCCCAGGACCGGGGCGCCGCCATGTCCCGGCTGCGCCGCTACGAGCTGACCAACCAGGCCGAGCAGGCCTTCGACCGGCTCTCCGGCGGTCAGCAGGCCCGCTTCCAGATCCTTCTGCTGGAGCTGGAGGGCGCCACAGCCCTGCTCCTGGACGAGCCGACCGACAACCTCGACCTGGAGTCCGCCGAGGCCCTCCAGGAGGGACTGGAGGCCTTCGACGGAACGGTGCTCGCCGTCACCCACGACCGCTGGTTCGCCCGCTCCTTCGACCGCTTCCTGGTCTTCGGCAGCGACGGGCGGGTCCGCGAGACTCCGGAGCCGGTGTGGGACGAGCGGCGGGTTGAGCGGGCGCGCTAGGGCCGCGTGGTCACGGCCAGCGCAGCAGCGCGCCCAGGCCGCCCACGGGTGCGTCTTCCTGCGCCGCCACTGAGACCGTTGCCGCGCCTGTGACGACCGGCTGCGGATCAGCGTGTCGTCGGCCGGGGATGGTCAGGAGTCCTGCTCGCCGAGGGTCCTCGGTTTCCTGGTCTTCGGCAGCGGCGGGCGGGTCGGCGAGAGGGCGGAGGCGGTGTGGGACGAGCGGCGGGTGGAGCGGGCGCGCTGGGGCCGCGTTGGTCACGGCCAGCGCAGCAGCGCGCCCAGGCCGCCCACGGGTGCGTCTTCCTGCGCCGCTCCGGCGGCCGGCGCCACCGAGACCGCTGCCGCGCCCGTGACGACCGCGCTGCGGATCAGCGCGTCGTCGGCCCGGGCCGGCCAGGAGTCCTGCTCGCCCAGGGTCCTCAGGTCCGTACGGCGCACGGCCAACTGGTCCGGGTCCTCGCCGATCCACACCTCGCGGCGCGCGTCCGGGCCGTCGGGGCGGATCAGCAGCTCGTCGATACGGTGCTCGCGAGCCGCCTCGATCAGCGCCGGCACGCCCTCCGCGGCACCGGCACGCCCTTCGGGACCCGGTTCGCGGGCCGCCAGGAACCGCTCCAGCTCGCGCTCCGCCCGCTGCCGTACGTGCTCCTCCCGGGCCTGTTCGACGTCCTCGTCGAGCAGCCTGCTGCCGGTGCCGTGCCGGGCCTCCACCGCGAGGTCCTGCAGCCGCTTCGGCAGTCGCTCGCGCACGGTCCGCCGCTCCCGGTCCTCGCCGACCAGGATCAGCAGGTCGGCGCGGGTCTCCTCCTGGCAGACGGAGAGCGCGTCGGCGATCTCGGTCGCGTTGTGCTCCCAGGTGTTCTCCACCTTGAGCTGGAAATGCCGCTCCGACCAGTCGGCCGTGCTCGTCCGGTGCACGGGGTGCTGCCGGCCGGTGACCGAGCCGACGTCCTGCCGGCCCAGTGCGGTGCGCAGCTCGAAGGCGGCGCCCCTGCGGTCGACGTAGGCCACCACGCAGACCGGGTCCTCACCGGCCAGCTCCAGCAGCGGCGCGGTGTGCGGCAGCGGTGCCCAGAAGGCGCTGTCGCGCAGCGGGGCGCGGGCCAGCGGCGGATCCAGTACCACCTCACCCGCTCGGGCGAAGATCGCGCGGCCGTGCGGCTCGGAGGAGTGCTCCAACTCCTCCAGCGCGTTCCGGACGGCCCGGCAGGTCGCCTGGTCGCAGCCCAGCTCGGACAGTTCCCGGGACAGGGCCTGCGCGGTCAGATGCCGCTCATGGGGGGTGTCCGCCGTGTGCCTGGAGGTGTCGACGTACACGGAGGCCCAGGGCCCGGGGTGTTCGTACAGTGGATGCAGAAAGGCGAGATCCATGGCTGTCTCCCGTACCTCGCTCGGGGGCTGTGTGCTCAACGGGCGGGTACCCGGACCGCATGACCGAACACGATGAGCGGGGCACCACCATGAACGGAGTCGACCCCGGCCGGCTGGACGACCAACAGCTCATGAAGGAGCTGGAGACCATCCACCGGACGCGCCACGACACGCTGCTCTACGGCTCGAACGACGCGTTGCGGGCCCACAACCACCGCATGGCGCAGCTGGAGGGCGAGTACCTGCGCCGCAATCCGCGCCGCACCGTCGCCTCGGGCCGCACCCGCGAGGGCGCCCGCGACCGCGCGCCGGGCAGCCCGGCACCGACGGCCCCGCCGGGGGTGACCTGAGCGGCGCGGGAGGAGCGCTCCGGGCACGGGAGCCCCGGCGACGGGCGGCAGGACGGGACGGGCAGGGCGGCAGCCTGCCGTGATGGGGCTTCGCGTGCCATGGGGTGCACGGCAGCGTGCTCGTATGCCGCGGTGGTGCGCCGGTGGGCCCCGCTGGACGCTCACTCCGGGCGCACCCGCTCGCGGCCCCCGTGGTTCGCCCCGGTGGCGCTCAGTGGCGCACCGGCCGTCGGCCCCAGTGGCGGTGGTCCGAGACGGCGGCCGTGAAGGCCCGCAGGAAGTCCTCGCTCGCCGGACCCGGTGAGGTGTCCGTCACCACGCCCTGATCGGCCACCGGGTGGTGGAACTCGGCGGACAGCCGTACGCCCTCCGGTTCCAGGGCGGCCAGGACGCCCACCCCGGAGCCGAGCGCGCCGACCGGTTTGCCGTGCCGGTAGGCGTCCCGGACGAAGCGCATCGCGTCCTGGTCCGCGGCCGTGCTCGGAGTGCCGACGGGGCCGCCGGGCAGCAGTACGGCGTCGTAGAGCACGCAGGCCACGGTCGGCAGCGCGCGGTCGACCGCGCACCGGTCACCGTCGGCACCCGTCACCGATCCGTCCGTGGGCGCCAGCGCCTCCACGATCGCACCCCGGGCCGTCAGTGCCTCCCGCACCGACGTGACCTGGGCGGTGTCGACACCGTCGGTGACGAGAACCGCGATCTGCCGGGTGCGGATCGAGCCGTCGCCGGGCAGGGACTCCAGGCTCAGCGCGGGCGAGGACAGCTTGTCCGCCGCCTGGTTCCCGGACGGCACCGGAACCCCGACGCCGCGCGCCACCTGGGTCGCCAGGTCGCCGTTCACCTGGGCGAGCTGCTCGACCGTACGGGCCCGCACCTCCTTCGAGCCGACCTTGCCCAGCTCGAACCGGAAGGCCGCGACGATGTGCTCCTTCTCCCAGTCCGCCATGCTGTTCCAGAACATCGCGGGCTGGCTGTGGTGATCCTGGAAACTCGGGCTCCGCCGCCTGATCTTGGCGCCGTCGACGCGCTCGGCGTAGTGCGTGTACGCGCCCGCGTCGGCACCCGCGTGCGCCGGGCAGCCGCCGCCCAGGGAGTTCGGGAAGTAGTTCGTGCCGCTGTGCAGCGCGCTCTGGTGGTAGCCGTCGCGCTGGTTCGTGCGCACGGGCGCCACCGGGCGGTTCACCGGCAGTTGACTGAAGTTGGGGCCGCCGAGGCGGATCAACTGCGTGTCCAGGTAGGAGAAGTTGCGGGCCTGGAGCAGCGGGTCGTTGGTGAAGTCGATGCCGGGGACGACGTTCGCCGTGTGGAAGGCGACCTGCTCGGTCTCCGCGAAGAAATTCTCCGGGTTGCGGTCCAGCACCATGCGGCCGATCGGCCGCACCGGCACCTGCTCCTCCGGAATGATCTTCGTGGCGTCCAGCAGATCGAAGTCGAAGGCGAACTCGTCCTCCTCCGCCACGAGCTGGACGCCCAGCTCCCACTCCGGGTACTCGCCCGCCTCGATGGCGTCCCACAGGTCCCGCCGGTTGAAGTCCGGGTCACGGCCCTGGCACTCCTGCGCCTCGTCCCACACCAGCGAGTGCACGCCCAGCTTCGGCTTCCAGTGGAACTTCACGAACGTACCGCGCCCCTCGGCGTTCACGAACCGGAACGTGTGCACGCCGAAGCCCTGCATCATGCGGTAACTGCGCGGGATCGCCCGGTCCGACATCAGCCACATGATCGCGTGCAGTGTCTCCGGCTGGAGCGACACGAAGTCCCACAGGGTGTCGTGCGCGGAGGCACCGGTCGGGATGTCGTTGTGCGGTTCCGGCTTCACCGCGTGCACGAAGTCGGGGAACTTGATGCCGTCCTGGATGAAGAAGACCGGGAAGTTGTTCCCGACCAGGTCGTAGTTCCCCTCCGAGGTGTAGAACTTGGTCGCGAAGCCGCGCACGTCCCGCACCGTGTCCGCCGAGCCCTTCGGCCCCTGCACGGTGGAGAACCGTACGAACACCGGGGTCCGCACGGACGGATCCTGGAGGAACGCCGCGCGCGTGAACTCCGCGCAGGACTCGTACGGTTCGAAATAGCCGTACGCGCCCGCCCCGCGCGCGTGCACCACCCGCTCCGGGATCCGCTCGTGGTCGAAGTGGGTGAGCTTCTCCCGGAAGTGGAAGTCCTCCATCAGCGTCGGCCCGCGTTCGCCGGCGGCGAGCGAGTCGTCGGTGTGGTCGACCTGCACTCCCTGATCGGTGGTGAGCGGCCCTCCCGCGGGGTCGTCCGCCCGGTGGAACTCCCGCTGCTCCTGCTTGCGGTCCGCCATCAGACTGTCTCCCTCGCCTCCCTGTCGAACACATCCAGGAACGTCTCGCAGAACGCCTTCAGGTCGTCCGGCTTACGGCTGGTGACCAGCTTGTTGGGTCCGTGGTCGCAGATCCGCACCTGCTCGTCGACCCAGGTGCCGCCCGCGTTGCGGATGTCGGTCTGCAGGCTCGGCCAGGACGTCAGCACCCGCCCGCGCACGACGTCCGCCTCCACCAGCGTCCACGCGGCATGGCAGATCGAGGCCACCGGCAGGCCCCGGTCGAAGAAGTCCCGCACGAACGCGACGGCCTTGCGGTTCATCCGCAGATAGTCCGGGTTGGCCACACCGCCCGGCAGGACCAGCCCGCCGAAGGACTGCGCCGACGTCTCGCCCACGACCTCCTGCACCGGGAACTTCTCCGCCTTGTCGAGATGGTGGAAGGCCTGGATCGTGCCGGGCTTCGTCGACACGAGCACCGGCTCGTGGCCGGCGTCCACCGCGGCCCGCCAGGGCTCGGTGAGCTCGACCTCCTCGACGCCCTCGGGCGCCGTCAGAAAAGCGATACGCATGATTCCTCAACGTCCTTCCCCGGCCCTGAGACGGGCCTGGTCGTCCTTCGTGCGCTTCCTGTTCCGCCGGGCCGCGCGCACGCACCGCAGCAGTTCCTCGCCGTACGGCAGCAGGACGCAGGTGCCGATCGCGGCCGTGATGCCCGCCAGGTAGCCACGGGACAGCGGCCGCCGGCGCGGTACGAGACGCCACGCGTCGGCGTCGCCGCGACCGCCGCGCAGCAGCGACTTCACCTGGTCGGCGTGCAGGCACATCAGCGAGGCCAGCGCGCCGAACGGCAGTGACTCCAGGAAGCTGTGGATGTGCTGCTCGACGGGTTTCACCTCACGCTCGCTGTCGACGGCCGTGCGCACGTCCCACAGCGCCGTCGCCTCGTGCGCGGCGGTCGCGCCCAACTGCACGGTGAGCAGGAGAGGGTTGACCTCGTAGCGGAGGGTCAGCGCGATCGGGATGCCGACTTCGCTCATCATCAGCGAGTGGATGAGCGACTCCTTGGTGCCCGCCGTCTCCTCGATCCGGGTCCGCCGGTGCATCCACCAGTCGGCCACTCCCGGAACGAACCAGCTCGGCAGCAGCCCGTACAGCAGATAGCGGGTGGTGGCCTCGCCGACGTCCACGGTGGCGCCGGAGGGGCTGATCTCGGCGGCTTGGTCGCGGCTCATACGATCACCCGGCCCCGCTCGTACGGTCACGGACCCGGCTCACACGGTCACCCGAGCCCATGTCATACGGCCACTCCACCCGCGCCATGCGCTCACTCGTCCGGAGCCGCACGGCTGATCTCCGCCAGCGCCGAGTCCGGATCCTGGGTCTCGGCCAGGTCCCCGAGGCTGATGACGCCGACCGGCAGGCCCTCCTCGATGACCGGCAGCCGCCGTACGGCGTGCTCGCGCATCAGGGAGATCGCCACGGACAATTGCTCGGCCGGGCCGACCACCACCGGGTTCGGGGAGCACACCGACTCGACGCTCACGGTCAGCGGATCAGCGCCGTCCGCGACCGCCCGTACCGTGATGTCACGATCGGTGAGCACGCCCACGACCTGTTGTCCGTCGGCCACCACCACATCGCCGATGTCCTGCGTGCGCATCAGCTGCGCCGCCTCGACGAGCGAGGCGTCCGGGCGGACGGCGACCACGCCCGGAGTCATGACGTCCTTCACGAACACAGCCATCTCTGGCCCTCCTCGACGCACCCGACCGGTGCGGGTACCGCGGCCGCGCCGACGCGACCCGGCCCGCGGCACCCGCCGGCCGGGGCGCTATGCGTTCCTCCGCCGGGCGGACCGCCCGGCGCCGGTCAGGTCCTCGGCCAGCTCCTGGACATTGGCGTAGCGCGTCGAACGCGGCAGGCGCTCCAGCGACTCGACGAGGGCGTCGGGCGCATACCCGCGGCGCAGCTCACCGATCAACTCCCGGGGGCTCGCCGGGAAGGCACTACGGCCCAGGATCCGCGCCAGCTCCAGCCGGACCGTCTCCAAGGAAGCCGCCGACGGCCCCGGCCATCCCACCGGCCCGCGCGCGACCTGCGGATCGTCCTCGGCGGACGGCTCCGGATCGTGCCACTCCTCGGTCCGTGTGGGATGCCCGGACCGCAGCAGCCCCTGCAGTTCGTGCTTCATCTCGTCGTCACGGTGAACGCTCAGCCGGTCACTGCCTCGCTGCATGACTCCCTCCAGATCCTCGGCGCTGCGCACCGCGTACCCGCACACCGGGGGCCGACACAGGGTTTGCCCACCGGAAGGAGGGAGACCCGGCTGCCGCCCCCCGCGCACGTTCTGGGGAAGGACCAGGCCATGGTGCTGCTCGCTGTGCTGCTCCCGCTCGTCATGCTCGGCGTGGTGCTGGCGCTGGGCCGTTACGAGGATCTGTTGCTGCCGCGGGAGCAGGAGGACGACAGGCCGGAGCGGGCGGCACCGGTCCGCTGAGGGGACGGTCCGCCGGCGCGGTGTTTGCGGCGCGGGCGTGGGGGCAGGCGAACCATCAGTGCTTCGGACAGGAGGCACGTCCGTGGGAGCGGCGTTTCCCCGCCACGGGTGTGTCCGGTTCCGGTACGCGCCCTCCACTCCCGCGGTGACCGTCCAAACCAGAGCACAGCCAAGGGAGTTGCGACGCACCATGCCCACTTCAGTGAGCGCGAAGCACCACCCGCACGACGACGCCCCCGACACCGCGCAGGACTTCCGCAGGCTCGCCACGCTGCCCGCGGGGCAGCAGCGCGACACCGTCCGAGACCGGATAGTCGAGGCGTGGCTGCCCATGGCCGACCGGCTCGCCGGGCGGTTCCGCAGCCGCGGCGAGAGCTTCGAGGACCTGCGGCAGGTCGCCGCCCTCGGGCTGGTCAAGGCCGTCGACCGGTACGACCCCGAGCGCGGCAACGCCTTCGAGAGCTACGCCGTGCCCACCATCACCGGCGAGATCAAGCGGCACTTCCGCGACCACATGTGGACGCTGCATGTGCCGCGCCGGGTGCAGGACCTGCGCAACCGGGTCCGGTTCGCCGTCCAGGACCTGCAGACCGTCTCCGGCCGCAGGCCCACTGTCGCCGAGATCGCCGAGCACGCGGAGATGAGTGAGGCCGACGTCAAGGTCGGCCTCGAGGCGCTGGAGAGTTTCACCGCCCTGTCGCTGGACGCGGAGCTGCCCGGCAGCGACGACGGGTACTCGCTGAGCGACGCATTGGGCTCCGCCGACCCCGCGCTGGACACCGTGGTCGACCGCGAGGCCGTCGCGCCCCGGCTGGCGGCGCTGCCCGAGCGTGAGCGGGCCATCCTGTACATGCGGTTCTTCGGGGACATGACCCAGAGCCGGATCGCCGAGCAGCTGGGGATCTCGCAGATGCACGTGTCCCGGCTGATCAGCCGGTGCTGCAGCCGGGTGCGGGAACAGGTCCTCAGCGATGTGGCCTGAGCCCCGCTAGGTCGTGTCCGCAAAGTCCCGTCGTCCGCCCGGAGGGCGGGGCAGGCGGGACTTTGCGGACACGGCCTAGGTGTATTGATCACGAGCGTTGGTCATCGCCAACGCCATATGGCGGGACACCGTGTCCATCGCCTTCGCCTCCGCCATGGAGAACGACAGGCGGGCTCCGCAGCGGAAGAGGGTGAGTGCGCCCTGTACGGCGCCCCCGACCCTCAGGGGCACGCACAGCAGTGATGTGACGTTCGCCTGTACGAGGACGGGGGCGCCCTGAGCGGTTCTGCCGAAGGCGTCCGGGTCCTCGGGGCGGACCTGGAGGGACGGGGACCCGGTGCGTGTCGCCTCCGTGACCAGGGGGGACAGGGCCGGGTCCCGTTCCGCGAGTGCGGCCGCCTCCTCGGCCGAGGGGGCCAGCACCGTCGTACGGGACATCCTGGCGCTGCCCATGTCGACGATCACCCAGTCGGCGAAGCGGCCGTGGAGGACCTGGGCCGCCCGGCGGACGACCGCGTCGCGGTCGCCGCGCGGGACGGTCAGCAGGGCCGTGGTCATCTCGTCCAGGAGGTCCATCAGGGCCGCGTGCCGGGTCGTCTCGGTGAGATCCGGGACCGGGGGCGCCGACGTGGCGATGGCGGGCGGGGTGCCGGGTGCCCGGGGATCGCCGGGCTGCAGCACCACCAGCACGGTCGGGTGCGGCTCACCGCTCGGGCGTACGGCGGCCAGGGTGGTGTGGACCGGTGCGGACGGCTGCTGCTGCAGGTGCACGGTGAGGCTGCGGTCGCCCTCGCCGCGCGCCACGGCCGCGGTCTGGGAACGGAACGCCGCCCGGTCGGCGTGGGCGAGCAGGGCGGTCAGCGGGCGGCCCGTCGCATAGCCCGCGCGGACGCCCGTGAACGACGTCGCCGCGAAGTTCAGCCGACGCACCACCGCCTCCCGGTCCACCAGTGCGACCGGCAGCGGGAACCGCTGGAAGACCGCGCGCAGCAGGTGCTGCTCCTGGCGGTCGGCGGAGCCCGTACGGGGCCGTCCGCCCGCGGACAGCCGCTCGTACCAGGGCCACAACTGGTCGGCGACGTGGTCGAGTTCGAAGATGGCCGCGTCAAGGACCGTCGGCAGATCCCCGCCGGAGACGGACCGTGCCGCCTTGAGTTCCGCGACGCGGCGCACGAAGTCCACGAGCTCTTCACCGAATTCGTCCGTCTGCGTCATGGTGACGAACCTAGCTGGCGACGAGGTGTTCCGGGGCGCCGGGGAGCAACCGGCCCGACCTGTTCGCCTGTTGTTTTCCCGGTCCGGGACGGGGCACACGCGCACAAAGGAGGAGGAGTCGAGGATGCCCGCTCACGAACAGGTGGATCGCTGGGGGGACGAGTCGGCCGAGGCCGCCCTTCCGGGGCGCAGGCTGTCGGAGTTGGCCCAGCAGGCCGTGCGCTGCACCGCCGACTGCTGCGGCGCGAGCAGCATGGTGTGCGAGGCGGACGCCGAACGGCCGGCCGCCGTCACCCATCCCGACCTCGCCGGACTCGTCGCCGTACAGCTCCGCTCCGGGGACGGGCCCATTCCGGACGCGCTGGAACGCGGCGAGCCCGTCGACTCGGCCGACCTGCTGCGCGACGAGCGCTGGCCCCAGTACCGCGCCGTGGCGCTCGACTCGGGCGTGCGGTCCAGCGTCACGCTGCCGTTCCGCCGCTCCGGGCTCACGGTGACGCTCAGCCTCTACAGCTTCCGGGCCGGCGCCCTGGCCAACGCCTCGCACGGGCCCGTGCGGCCACTCGGCGAACTCGCCGCGAGCTGCCTGGTCCGCGACCGCTCCTACCGCGCCGCGCTCACCGAACTCGGCCACCTCGGCACCGCCCTGCGCTCCCGGCCCGTCGTCGACCAGGCGTGCGGCATCGTCATGCACGTCCTCGGCTGCGACGCCGACGCGGCCTTCGCCGTACTGCGCCGCATCTCACAGGGCACCAACCGCAAGCTGGCGGACGTCGCGTCCGGCGTCGTCAGCAGGCGGGGGCGGGGCCTGGAGCGGGACTTGGCGGCACTGATGAACTGACGGGTGGGTGCGTCGGGGGCGGCGGACCGGCGGTGGCGGTGTCGGTTGGGAGACCGGACGTGCTGTGGCGGTGTCGGTTGGGAGACCGGACGTGCTGTGGCGGCCTCGGTTCGGAAACCGAACTCGCGTCGGCCTCTCGCCCGGTCCACGGCGTCACCCGCTCGGCCGCCCTCGTCCCGCGAATGGTGTCCGGCCGCGCGCGCCCGGGCGCAGGGCGGGCTGTCATGGCAGCGGGGGCAAGACCGCCGTATCCCCGCAGCCGCCGACCGAAGGAGTCCACGCCATGCGCCGCACCGCCCGTGCCCTGTCCGTCGCCGCTCTGGTCGGAGTCGTCCTGGGCTTCGCCGCCTCGGCCGCCTGGTCGGACCCGGCCGCGGAGGTCAGCCCCGGCACGGTCTCCCCGGGCGGCAGCGTGAACGTGTCCGTCTCCTGCGACACGCTCGACGGGCAGGCGCCCGCCACCGTCGACGCCACCTCGCAGGCGTTCGAGGAGGGCACCGTCCAGCTGCAGCAGGTGTCCGGCAACGACGAGAAGGCGGCAGGGACCGCCTACAGCGGCACCGCCCGTATACCGCCGGCCGGGAACTTCGAGGGCGACCCGGACGCGGTCGGATCCGAGTCCGCGTGGACCGTCGACGGAACCTGTCCGGCGGCAACCGGCGGGGAGGGCAAGCCGTGGAGCGCGACGTTCACGGTGGCCCGCGACGGCGACGGCGACGGCGACGGCGACGGCGGCGGAGGCGGAGGCACGGACAGCGGCGGCGGGGGCGGTGGCGGCAAGGATGGCACTGGCCAGGGCGACACCGAGGGCGGCCAGAGCGTTCCGGAAGGCGGCCAGGGCGGTACCGAGGGCGGCCAGGGCGGTCCTGAGGGCGGCAAGGACGGCAACGACGGCGGTAGCCGTCATCCCTGTGCCGAGCCCCGTTCGGACGCTACCCAGCCCCACATGAGCGAGCCCTACTCGAACCGGAGGGAAACCGAGGCCCACTGGGGCCAGGGCCAGTCGCGCGGGGAGGACTGCGGCAGCGCGGCCACGGAGCACGGTGTGCGGGCAGGCGCGGGCGGTGCCTTCACGGACTCCGTCCCCGCACTGGTCGCCGGCGGCGTCCTGATCGCGGGTGCCATGGGCGGCGCGGTGTACCGGCTGCGCCGCAGGACGCCCGCCGCGGAGGACTGATCCGGACGGTCCAGCGCCCGGAGGGCCCATGGTGTGGCGCCACGATGGGTACGCAGAGCGTCAGGGGCACACGGCACACCCCAGACGGCACACCGCGCGGCCCCCGCACCGCACGACCTTCAGAACCGCACCACTCGCAGCACCCCACACGACCGCACCCGACACCGACCGCATCGCACACCGACCGCACGGAGCACCGAACCACGACGAACCACCCAGGCACCAGGCACAGCGCGGAGGCACCGATGCGCCGGACGGACCCCGAAGGCCACGGCCCCGTCCGTTACGGGCCGCCGCTCCCGGACGACGGGCTGCCCGTGCTGCCCGAGCTGGCCGCCGTGCTCGCCGCGGCCGCCGGGCGGTCCGAGAGCGAACCGATCGGGGGCGGCCCCGCACTCCTGGACGCCGCGTGCGGCTACTGGCAACGGCGTGGCCTGCCGACCGAACCCGGGCGGGCGGTGGCCGGCCCCGGTGCGCCCGCCCTGCTGCTCGCGCTGACCTTCGCACTCGGCGGTGACGTCCTGGTGCCGCGGCCGTGTGCCGCCTGGTGGGCGCCGTACGCACGCCTGCTGGGCAGGCCCCTCTTCCACGTGGCGACACCGGCCGAGTGCGGCGGTGTCCCGGACCCGTACACCCTCCTGGAGACCGTGCGCCGGGTCCGTGCCGAGGGCGGTGACCCGCGGCTGCTCGTGCTGTCCGTCGCCGACGATCCCACGGCCACCGTGGCCCCGCCCGAGATGCTGCACGAGACCCTGGAGGCGGCCACCGACGAGGGACTGCACCTGGTCAGCGACGAGACGTGGCGCGACACCCTGCACGCCCCGCACGACACCGTGCTGCTCAGCCCCGCCGAGATGCTGCCCGAGCACGTCACCGTCGTCACGGACCTGGCCGGCGCGCACCTCCCGCCAGGCTGGCCGACCGCGATCGCCAGGTTCCCCGAAGGCGACGACGGCGACGGCCTCCACGCGCGCGTGCTGGACGTGCTCACCGCGCTCGGCGCCCGCGTCGCCGGCCCCGTCGCGGTCGCGGCCGGCTATGCGCTGGCGGAGCCCGAGCCGGTCGCCGCACGGGTCACCTCCGCCGTACGCCTGCACGCGCGCGTGGCCGCCGCCGCACATGCCGCCGCCGTCGGCGCCGGGGCCCTGGCGCGGCCCCCGCAGGCCGGACGGCACCTGTACGTCGACCTCGCCCCCCTGCGCGCCGGGCTGTCCTCGCACGGCGTGGGGGACGCGCAGGACCTGGAGGACTTCCTCGCCGCCCGCCTCGGCATGCCGGCGCCGGGCGGGCACCGCTTCGGCGACGACCTCGGCGCGTTGCGTGTACGGCTGTCCACCGGCTCGCTCCTGGCGGGCACCGACGAGGAACGCACGGAATGCCTCGGTTCACCCACGCCGTTGGAACTGCCGCAAGTGCAACGCGCGTTGATCCACTTGAAGTCGGTCTTCGACGATCTCCGCGACGACGCTCAGCGATAGGAGCCTCCTCGATGACGCAGCAGTCCGAGTCGACCTCACGTACGACCACATCGGGTACGGCCAACTCGCGCACGGCCACCACGCGTACCACCACGCCGGGTAGGGGCACGGCTAGCACGACCACCCAGGAATCCGACGCCCCGCCGGACCCGTCTCCCTTCGCGCCCCCGTTCCCGCCGCTCGCCGCACCCCGCCCGCTGAACGAACGCCGGGTGTGGCCGCGGACCTTCCACGACCGCCTCACCGCCCCGCTCCCCGGCATCAAGGCCCTCGCCCGCTTCGCCCGCGAGGGCGCCGTACGCCCGGGCCGGGAGGGCCTCGCCGACATCCCGCGGCTGCCCTTCGAGCCGGGCCCGCTGCCCCGCGTGGACGCGCGCACGGTCGCCGTCTCCTGGGCGGGGCACGCCAGTTGGGTCGTCCGGATCGGCGGGCTGACCGTCCTCACCGACCCCGTCTGGTCACGCCGCATCCTCGGCACCCCGGCCCGTATCACCCCCGTCGGCATCGCCTGGAACGCCCTGCGACGTGTCGACGCGGTCGTCATCAGCCACAACCACTACGACCACCTGGACGCCCCCACACTGCGCCGACTCCCGCGCGACACCCCCGTGTTCGCGCCGGCCGGCCTCGCCTCCTGGTTCCGGCGCCGCAGGTTCACCCAGGTCACCGAGCTGGACTGGTGGGAGGCGGCCGAACTGTCCGGCGTCCGCTTCGACTTCGTGCCCGCCCACCACTGGTCCAAGCGCACCCTCACCGACACCTGCCGCAGCCTGTGGGGCGGGTGGGTGCTCACCGCTCCCGACGGGCAGCGCGTGTACTTCGCGGGCGACACCGGTTACGGCCACTGGTTCACCCGCATCGGCGAGCGCTACCCCGGCATCGACCTCGCCCTGCTCCCCATCGGCGCCTACGACCCCCGCTGGTGGCTCAGCGACGTCCACTGCGATCCGGAGGAGGCGGTGCGGGCAGCGCAGGATCTCGGCGCGCGCAGGATGGCGCCGATGCACTGGGCGACGTTCGTGCTGTCGGCAGAACCGGTCCTGGAACCAATCACGCGCGTGCGTGCGGCGTGGGAGAAGGCGGGGCTGGACCGGGAGGACCTGTGGGACATGCCGGTGGGAGGATCACGCGTCCTCGGGTAAGGGCCGTCGCCGACGCAGGGCCGCGCAGGGGACCAGGGACCAGGGACCAAGGATCAGGGATCAGGGATCAGGGATCAGGGACCAGGGACCAGGGATCAGGTCTAGGCGGCCTTGGTTCCCTTCCGGATCCTCCGCCACACACCCGGGACGGCGCTGATCAGCACCGTCAGCGCAACGGCCGCCACCACGCCCTCCCAGGGCTCGTCGAACAGCGAGCCCCCCAGGATCCCGATCAACTGATACGTCACCGCCCACGCCAGGCACGCCGGAAAGTTGCCGCGCGCGAACCGCCGCATCGGCCAGTTCGCCAGCAGACAGGCCAGCATCACCGGCAGCCGCCCCGCCGGCACCAGCCGGGACAGCACCAGCACCGTGACACCATGGGCCGCGAGCTTCTCCTGCGCCTGCGTGAGCCGCTCCTCCGGCGCGCGCGAGCGGATCGCCTCCAGCCAGCGCGAGCCGTTCTTCGAGCCCATGCCGCGCCTGCCCAGCCAGTACAGCGTCGCATCGCCCAGGAACGCGGCCGTCGACGCCGTCACGAACACCAGCGCCAGCGAGAACGGCGCCGTCTGATGAAACGCCACCACCGCCGCGGAACTCACCAGTGCTCCCGTCGGCACGACGGGCACCAGCGCCCCGATCAGCACCAGCAGGAACAGTGATGGGTAGCCGATCGCCTGCTGCGTCGACTCCGGCGGGATCGTCGTCGCGGTGGCGGCCAGTGTCGTCACCGGGCCGCCTCCAGGCGCACGCTCTCCCCGTGCGCCAGCCGGTGCACCGCCACGCCGGGCGCGCGCTCTGCCGCGAGCCGCGCGAACTCGTCGCCGGGCGAGTGGAATTCATGGGGACGTAGGGCGTCCATGCCGATCGGCCAGTACGTGCCGTAGTGCACCGGCACGGCACTGCGCGGCGAGAGCCGGGCCAGTGCCTCGGCCGCCCGTCCCGCGTCCAGATGGCCTTCCCCGAGATACGGCCCCCAGCCGCCCACCGGCAGCAGCGTCACGTCGACCGGCCCGATCTCCTTCGCCATGGCGTCGAACAGCCCGGTGTCCCCGGCGAAGTACGTGCGTGCCTCGCCCTCGATGACGTAGCCGAGGGCGGGGGAGCGGTGCGGGCCGACGGGCAGGCGCCGCCCGTCGTGCCGCGCGGGCACGGCCCGTACGGTCAGCGCGCCCACCGACGTCACGTCCCCGGGCGCCATCTCGGTCACCCGCAGCCAGGTGAGGCGACGCAGGCCCGGCACCGCGCGTGGCGCGCCCTCGGGCACGAGCAGGCGGGTGCCCTGCGGCAGCCTGGCCAGCGACGGCACGTGCAGGTGGTCGGCGTGGAGGTGGGAGACCAGGGCGATGTCCGCGCGCCGGGCGGCGGGCGGCGGCAGCGCGCCCCGGCGGCGGCGCAGATGTGCGAGCCGGCGTGCGAACAAGGGATCGGTGAGGACGCGCACGTTCGAGTCCTCGACCGTGCAGGTGGCGTGCCCCCACCAGGTGATCTCCACCGGCACCTGCTTTGCCTCCTTCGCGCGACTCCCCGAAGCGTACGGGCTGGAGTAGGGTCGGCGGCGAAACCCGGAGGTGAGGGGGCGCCATGGGGCCATCCAGAGTGCGCGTCACGGCGATCGCCAGTCTGACGCCGCTCGAAGAGCTGGACGCCGATCCCTTCCTGGTGGACTCCCGCAGCCAGCACGCGATGTGCGCGCACTGGGCGGCCGAGCACGGGTACGTCGTCGCGCGCGAACTCCTGGTACGGGCGTTGCGGGCCGACCACAGCGTGCTGTGGGAAGGCGTCCGGCCCGGCCTCGACCTGTTCGTGGCACCCAGCAGAAGGGTGCTGGAGAGCGCCTTGTCGTCCGTCGAGGAGTTCACCGCGGAGTGCGCCCGGCGCGGGGTGCGGGTGGAGACGGTGGGCCGCGCCGAACCGATGTACGACGCCCAGATGAAGGCCCGGGTGCACCGGAGACTGTCGATGCCGACGGCCGGGTACGACGGGCGCTGACGATGGGGTTCGGGGGGCTGGGGCGGCAGCCCCCAGGAACCGGTGAGCCCAACCCTCTGGAGGGCCGAAGACCACCGGCCGCTGTCACGGCCATGTGCCACGCTGGGGGCGGAAGGCCCGTTTCGGGGCGGCGGGCCGGGACGTGAGGTGGGCTGGGCGTGCGTGATGGTCGTTGGCGGCGGGTCGCCAGTCAGATCGGGCGGAGCGTTGCCGTGTGGGCCGTGTCCACCGTCACCATGCTCGTGCTCGCCGGCCTCCTGCCCGACTTCCAACTGCAGTCGGCGGACGGCGACAGCGCCACCCGTATCGCCATCACCGCGGCCCTCGGCGCCGGCGCCTTCGGTCTGCTCTCGGCGATCTTCTGGCCCCTCCTCGTACGGCTCCTGCTCCTCGTGCCCGCCCTCGTGCTCGGCCTGCTGGTGTTCTTCCTCAACGGCTCGCTGCTCATCGTCGCCCTGCGCCTGGTTCCCTCCGGTGACAGCGAGGCCGCCCCCGAGACCGCCGTCATCGTCGCCGCCGTGATGTCCGCCGTCGCCTCCGCCACGGGCGCCGCCCTGGCCGTACGGGACGACGACGCGTACCGGCGCCGCCTGTACCGCCTCGCCGACCGCCGCCGCAGGGCCCTGCCACCCGGCCCCTCCAGCCCCGGCACCGTCTTCGTCCAGCTCGACGGCGTCGGCCACGACGTCCTCGTCGACGCCGTCGGCAAGGACCTGATGCCGACCGTCGCCCGCTGGCTCGGCAACGGCACGGGCGCCGGTCCCGGCGGCGCCGCCCGCCCCACCCACCGGCTCACCCCCTGGCGCACGGACTGGTCCAGCCAGACCGGCGCCAGCCAGCTCGGCATTCTCCACGGCAGCAACCACGACGTCCCCGCGTTCCGCTGGTACGAGAAGGCCGGCCGCGAGGTGATGGTCTGCAACCGCCCCACCAGCGCCGCCGAACTCCAGCGCCGCGCCATCGAACGCACCGGGGACGGCGGGCTCCTGGGTGCCGACGGTGCCAGCCGCGGCAACCTCTTCGGCGGTGGCGCCGACGAGCAGGCTCTCGTGCTGTCCATCGCGGCCAGAAGGCGCGGCCGGGAGAACCGTTCCCGGGCCGGCTACTTCGCCTACTTCTCCGACCCGGCCAACGCCGTGCGCACGGCGCTCTCCTTCATCGCCGAGGTCGGCCGGGAGATCGGCCAGTCCACCCTGGCCCGGGTCCGCCAGGTCCGGCCGAGGGTCTCCCGCGGCGGCCTGTATCCGTTCGTCCGCGCCTTCGCGACCGTCGTCGAACGGGACGTCGTCGTCGCCGCCGTGATGGGCGACATGCTCGCCGGCCGTACCGCCGTCTACGCCGACCTCGTGGCGTACGACGAGGTGGCCCACCACTCCGGGCCCGTCGGCCGCGACGCCGAGAAGGTCCTCGAACGCCTCGACCGCGCGCTGGCGTTGATCGAGAAGGTCGCCGAGCACGCCCCGCGCCCGTACCGCATCGTCGTGCTGTCGGACCACGGCCAGAGCCCCGGCGAGACCTTCCGCGCCCGCTACGGCCTCGGCCTCGGCGACCTGGTGCGGGCCGGCTGCGGGCTGCCCGTGCCGCGCAAGGCGCAGCGCACCCACAGCGGCGCGGAGGCCCGCGCGGCCGTGCGCGCCGCCCTGCGCATCCCCGTCGAGGAGGGCGGCGAGCGACACCGCCCCTCGCGCCGCAGTTCCGAGCCGATCGTGCTGGCCTCCGGCAACCTCGGCCTGATCTCCTTCCCGGACGTGCCGCACCGCATGACCAGAGAGGAGATCGACGCCCGCCACCCGGCCCTGCTCACCACCCTCGCCAACCACCCCGGCGTCGGCTTCCTGCTCGTCCGCAGCCAGGAGCACGGCGGGATCGTGCTCGGCGCGTACGGCGCGGAGATCCCCCTGGACCGACTGGACGACGAGCCCGGACCGTTGGAGGCCTTCGGGCCCGGTGCCGCCGACGCCGTACGCCGTACGCACTCCTTCCCGAACGCCGCCGACATCATGGTCAACTCCGCGTACGACCCCGCCGACGGCGAGGTGCTCGCCTTCGAGGAGCAGATCGGCTCGCACGGCGGCCTCGGCGGAGCGCAGGGCAGGCCGTTCCTGCTGTCGCCGGTCGTCTTCTCCGCGCCGGTCGACGACGGGGACGTGCTCGTCGGCGCCGAGCACGTCCACCGTGTGCTGCGCCGCTGGCTGCGCGAATCGGACGGCCCCCAGGTGCCGCTGACTCGGCATCAGGACCAGCGGGCGGCCTGACACAGGCTCTCATCGATGCGGGGGGTGCCGCTCCTCCGTACCCCCATGAACGAAGGAGCGGCTCTCACGGAGGACCGTGCCTCAACGTGTCACCGCGGGGCGGGATTGCCCAGGGCACATTCCGGTCAACCGGAAAATGGGCTGCGCCTGCCTCGCGCGGCACACAAACTGTTCGTATCGGGCGCCGCAGACCTGCGCGCCCTTCTCGAACATCCCAAGGAGTAGCTGCTTTGCAAGCAGCCGTCAGCGTCACGCCCGCCCGTATCCCCGAACTGCTTCTCGGCCTCGCCACCGTGCGGCCGGTCTTCATCTGGGGCGCCCCCGGCATCGGAAAGTCCTCCCTGGTCAGGGACTTCGCGGAGTCGCTGGGGCTGGAGTGCGTGAGTCTGCTCGGCACCCAGCTCGCGCCGGAGGACCTGATCGGCGTGCCGCAGATCAGGGACGGGCGGTCGGTGTTCTGCCCGCCGGAGGCGATCGCCCGCGACGAGCCGTACTGCCTGTTCCTGGACGAGCTCAACGCGGCCACCCCGGATGTGCAGAAGGCGTTCTACTCGCTGATCCTGGACCGCCGTATCGGCACCTACGAACTGCCCAAGGGATCCATCGTCATCGGCGCCGGAAACCGGGCCACCGACAACGCGCTCGCCCGGCCCATCGCCTCCGCGCTCGTCAACCGCCTCACCCACGTCCACCTGGAGGCGTCCGCCAAGGACTGGCTGACCTGGGCCACGGACAACGGCATCCACCCGTGGATCCTGGACCACCTCACCGACCGCCCCGACCACCTGTGGTCCAAGCCGCCGAAGACCGAGGAGCCGTTCTCCACGCCCCGCTCCTGGCACATGCTCTCCGACGCGCTGCACTCCTTCGGCCAGGGCCTCGACGAGGAGACGCTGAAGGTGCTCGCGCACGGCACGCTGACGCCTGCGCACGCCACCGCGTTCTGCGGCTACGTCAAGATCGTGCGCAGCCAGTTCGGCATCGAGGCCATCATCAAGGGCGACGCCCGCTGGCCGCACCGCATGGCGGACCGCGACCTGCTCTACTACCTCGCCGAGTCGTTCCGCGGGCGTCTCATCAAGGAACTGCCCGCGAGCAAGGAGCACATGTCGGCGAGCGGCCGGCAGACCGCGTACCGCGCGAAGTCGCTCCTCGTGCAGCTCGCGGAGATCTCCGTGGAGGTCGCGCAGAGCGTCATCGCCTCCGACGCCGACGGCAATCCCGTACTGCCGTCCTGGTTCCTGGTGGAGGCGGCGCGGGACATGCCCCGCCTGGTGGAGGCGCGGCGATGAGCCGCAACCAGGGCAAGGGGCAGAAGAAGCGGGACCTCGCGACCGAAGCGTTCACGGAGGGGTTGCGGCTCGTGCGCGCCAACCCGGCGCTCGCCACCGTCGAGTTCGGCATCTGCCGGCACGAGGAGTGCGAGCATGCGCCCCGCGACGGGCTGGTCCGCGTCGACTCCGACGGCGACCTGCACTTCCACAACTCCCGTATCGCGGAGCCCGCCCTGTGGGCCTGGTCGATCGCGCACGCCCTGCTGCACCTCGGCTTCGGGCACCTCCCCGCGAAGAAGGGCGCACGCGAGCAGCCCGACCGGTACGACATCGCCGCCCGTTGCGTCGTCGTCAACCGCTTCCTGCTCTCGTTCCCCGTGGGGCAGAGCCCGGAGCGACTGCCGCTGTCGTACCCGGACGGCGACGAGGAGCAGATCGCCGCGCGCTGGCGCCGCCACGGCATCCCGGCCGCGTACGAGCACTGCGGCACCGCCGGCCCGGAGCCCGACCAGCTGCTCATGGAGTGGACTGGATGGCATTCGCAGCCGCCGGACCACCAACTCGCCTTCGCCACCGCGCTGACCCGCACCGTCTCCACCGCGATGGACCTGGCGGGCGGCCGCCGCGACTCCATAGACGGCGAGCCGGTCAAGAAGCGGCCCTGGCAGTGGGCGCTGGAGTGGTTCATCACCTCCTACCCGCTGCTCGGCGGTATCGCGGCCGGCATCAAGCTCATCGCCGACGCCGAACTGGCCCACGCGCACGGCATCTCCGTCGCCGCCGTCAACGCCGAGGCCGGCGAGATCTACATCAACCCGCTGCGTCACTTCGAGGACGAGGAGTGGCGGTTCATCCTCGCCCACGAGATGCTGCACGCCGCCCTGCGCCACGGCGACCGCTGCGGCACCCGTGACCCGTACCTCTTCAACGTCGCCTGTGACTACGTCATCAACGGCTGGCTGCGCGAGATGCAGGTCGGCGAGATGCCCCAAGGGCTGCTGTACGACGCGCAGTTCACCGGCCTGTCCGCCGAGGAGGTGTACGACCGCATCGCCGGCGACCTGCGCCGGATGCGGCGCCTGGCCACCCTGCGCGGCAAGGGCGTCGGCGACGTGCTCGGTGCCCCGCTCGGCCCGCCCGGCGACTACGTCGACCTCGACGAGTTCTACCGCCGGGGCCTGGGCCACGGCCTCGACCTGCACCAGCAGCAGGAGCGCGGCTTCCTGCCCGGCGGCCTGGTCGAGGAGATCCGCGCGCTCAGCCATCCGCCGCTGCCCTGGGACGCGCGACTGGCCCGCTGGTTCGACGAGTTCGTGCCGCGCCCGGAGCCGGTGCGGACGTACGCCCGTCCCGCGCGCCGCCAGGCGTCGACCCCCGACATCCCGCGCGCGGGCCGCTACTTCCCGCCCGAGGAGATCGCCCGCTGCACTTTCGGCGTCGTCCTGGACACCTCCGGTTCCATGGACCGGATACTGCTCGGCAAGGCGCTCGGCGCCATCGCCTCCTACGCCGAGGCCCGGGACGTACCGGCGGCGCGGGTGGTGTTCTGCGACGCGGCGCCGCACGACGCGGGCTTTGTGCCGGTGACGGACATCGCCGGGCGGGTACGGGTGCACGGCCGGGGAGGCACGGTGCTGCAGCCCGGGATCGACCTCCTCCAGCGCGCGGACGACTTCCCGCCGGGCGCGCCCGTCCTGATCATCACGGACGGCTGGTGCGACGTGCTGCGGGTGCGGCGTGAGCACGCGTACCTGGTCCCGCCGGGTCGTCGACTGCCGTTCACCCCGCGTGGGCCGGTCTTCCGCGTGCAGTGAGCCGGAATGTGATCGGATGGGGGCACGGACCCAGGAAACGGGCCCCCACGCGAAAGGAAGAATCGTGGCTACCACGCGCTCCGCACACACCGTCTGGGAAGGCAACCTGCTCGAGGGCAACGGTGTCGTCAACTTCGACTCTTCTGGTGCCATCGAGGCGCAGCCGGTCACGTGGGCCTCGCGCTCCCAGGACGCCAGCGGCAAGACCAGCCCCGAGGAGCTGATCGCCGCCGCCCACTCCAGCTGCTTCTCCATGGCGCTGTCGCACGCCCTGGCCGGCGCGGGCAACCCTCCCACCAAGCTGGTCACGTCGGCCGACGTGAGCTTCCAGCCGGGTGAGGGCATCACCGGGATCCACCTCACCGTCGAGGGGACGGTGCCGGGGATCGACAACGACACGTTCGTCGCCGCGGCGGAGGACGCCAAGAAGAACTGCCCGGTGAGCCAGGCCCTGACCGGCACGACGATCACGCTGTCGGCCAAGCTCGCCTGAGCAGAGGGCCTGAGCGCTTGCTCAGGCCCCGTTTGGCGCCCTTCTGCCGGGTCACCCGTCCCATTGACAAGAACCCACTCAAGTTTTGTGCTGGTGTTCAAAAGGGTGCCCTGGCGGAAGGGGACGACGATGGCACGCGCGGTCGGGATCGATCTCGGGACCACGAACTCGGTGGTCGCCGTTCTGGAGGGCGGCGAACCCACTGTCGTCGCCAACGCGGAGGGGGCCAGGACCACACCGTCGGTCGTGGCCTTCGCCAAGAACGGCGAGGTCCTCGTGGGTGAGGTGGCCAAGCGGCAGGCGGTGACGAACGTCGAGCGCACCGCCCGCTCGGTGAAGCGGCACATGGGCGACGGCAACTGGCGCTTCCCCGATCAGGGCGACATCGACGGCACCCGCTACCGGGCGCAGGAGCTGTCCTCCCGGGTGCTGCAGAAGCTGAAGCGGGACGCCGAGTCCTATCTCGGCGAGGACGTCACCGACGCGGTGATCACCGTCCCCGCGTACTTCGACGACGCCCAGCGGCAGGCCACCAAGGAGGCCGGGGAGATCGCCGGCCTGAAGGTGCTGCGGATCATCAACGAGCCGACCGCCGCCGCCCTCGCCTACGGCCTCGACCGCGGCGAGGAGCAGACGGTGCTGGTCTTCGACCTCGGCGGCGGCACCTTCGACGTCTCCCTGCTGGAGATCGGCGACGGCGTCATCGAGGTCAAGGCCACCAACGGCGACACGCATCTCGGCGGCGACGACTGGGACCAGAGGGTCGTCGAATACCTGGTGAAGAAGTTCAAGGGGCAGTACGGCATCGACCTCGGCAACGACAAGATGGCGCTGCAGCGGCTGCGCGAGGGCGCCGAGAAGGCCAAGATCGAGCTGTCCAGCTCCTCCGAGACGACGATCAACCTGCCCTACATCACCGCGTCCGCCGAGGGCCCCCTCCACCTCGACGAGAAGATGACCCGCGCCCAGTTCCAGGAACTGACCGCCGACCTCCTCGACCGCTGCAAGACCCCCTTCCACCAGGCCGTCAAGGACGCGAACATCAAGCTCTCCGCGGTCGACCACGTCATCCTCGTCGGCGGCTCCACCCGTATGCCCGCCGTCACCGACCTCGTCAAGGAACTCACCGGCAAGGACCCGCACAAGGGCGTCAACCCCGACGAGGTCGTGGCCGTCGGCGCGGCCCTCCAGGCCGGCGTCATCCGCGGCGACGTCAAGGACGTGCTCCTGCTCGACGTCACCCCGCTGTCCCTCGGCATCGAGACCAAGGGCGGCATCATGACGAAGCTCATCGAACGCAACACGACGATCCCCACCCGGCGTTCGGAGATCTTCACCACGGCCGCCGACAACCAGCCCTCCGTCGGCATCCAGGTCTACCAGGGCGAACGCGAGATCGCCGCGTACAACAAGAAGCTCGGCGTCTTCGACCTCACCGGCCTGCCGCCGGCACCGCGCGGGGTGCCGCAGATCGAGGTCGCGTTCGACATCGACGCGAACGGGATCATGCACGTCTCCGCCAAGGACCTGGCCACCGGCCGCGAACAGAAGATGACGGTCACCGGCGGCTCTGCCCTCCCCAAGGACGACATCGACCGCATGATGCGCGACGCCGAGCAGTACGCCGAGGAGGACCGCAAGCGCCGGGAGGCGGCGGAGACCAGGAACCAGGCCGAACAACTCGTCTACCAGACCGAGAAGTTCATCCGCGACAACGAGGCCCAGGTCCCGGCGGACACCAGGTCGGAGGTCGAGTCGGCGATCGCGGACCTCAAGCAGCAACTGGAGCAGAACGCCGACACGAACGCCCTGCGCACCGGCGTGGAGAAGCTCGCCACCGTCAGTCAGAAGATGGGCCAGGCCATGTACGCCCAGTCCCAGCAGACCCCGACGGACAGCGCCACCGGCACCGAGCAGACCTCACCGCAGGACGACGACGGCGTGGTGGATGCGGAGATCGTCGACGACGAGAAGGAGCAGAGGGACCAGAAGGGCGGGGCGGCCTAGGCCCTGTCGTTTTGGATCAGGCCGGCTGAGAGGTGCGGCGCTCTTCAGCCGACCCGAGCCGGGGTCGATGGGGGTGCCCCCGCGCGAGCCGGGCGAAGCCGGTTCGAGCGTGGGGGAGTCGGCGAATGACGACAACGCGGCTGGGGGTACCCCCTGCTCTAGGTCGTGTCCGCAAAGTCCCGTCGTCCGCCCGGAGGGCGGGCCCCGCGGCATCTGGTGCGTGCTCCCGGCGTGCCGGGCGGAAGCCCTCGTACTGGTTGTACGTGGGCTTTCGCCCGGTGCGGCGAGAGTGCGTGCCAGGCGTCGCGGGGCAGGCGGGACT